>NZ_JAFEJR010000004.1:0-182603 GCF_018555335.1 Bifidobacterium sp. SO1
CGTGGACGAGATCAACAACCGTCCCATGCGGGTACTCGGCTACCGCACGCCGGCCGAGGCATTCACCGACGAACTGCTAGAATTAGCCGACAAACAAGGGCGTTGCACTTCTAAATAGACAACGGGGCGTCCTGAGCTCGCCGCGGCGTGCGTTAGGATACTGTCATCGGCGTTATCGCACGGCGCCGACGAACCGAGGGAAAGGCAAGCCGTATGATTCAGGTGCACGCATGGGCAGACCTTGATTATGACGTGCTCGTGCGCGATATGCGGGCCGTCGCCTTCGACCTCGACAACACGCTCGCCTCGTCCAAGCAGCCGATGTCGGCGGCGATGACCGATCGGTTCGCGGAACTGACCCATCGCACGACGGTGGCGGTCATCACCGGCGGACGATACGAGCTTGTGGTCAGCCAGGTGCTTGACGCGATCGGCGGCCGTGCGGATCGTTCCCGCATGCATCTCATGCCTACGGGCGGAAGCCGGTATTACCGCTGGCATGTGGATGACGACGGATGCGGCCGGTGGAAATGCGTGTACGCGCATGACCTGAGCGAGACGGATCGTCGCGCCGCCGCCGCGTCCGTGGAGACTCGGGCCCGGGAACTGGGATTGTGGGAGACCCGCGTATGGGGCGAGCGCATCGAGGACCGCGGCAGTCAGCTGACGTTCTCCGCGCTCGGCCAGCAGGCCCCGGAGACGGCCAAACGCTCCTGGGATCCGGACGATAAGAAGAAGAGGATGCTGGTCGCGGCGGTTTCCCGAGACCTGCCGCATCTGAAAGTACGATCGGGAGGCTATACCAGCATCGACATCTCCCTGCCGGGCATGGATAAATCGTTCGCGGTCCATGAATTGGCCCGCGTGCTCGGCGTTGAGGTCGGCGGCATCGTGTTCGTGGGGGATCGTATGAATCCGGGCGGCAACGACTATCCTGCCGCCGAGGCCGGCGCCTATGCCGTGCGTGTCGGCAGTCCGGATGACACGCTGCGTTTCCTCGAACGGCTGCTCGTACGCCTGTAAGCGTCGTGCGGGGACGGTGACGGCATGACGGTGTATGGTCTGGTTCGCGATATGGTGCTGCCGCGAGGATGTGCGGGATGCGATACGCCGGACGAGGTGCTGTGCGCCGGCTGCAGGGGCGGATTCAGCCACACCATATGCAGGTCGTTGCCCCTCACGGTGATGGGGGAGGGATATTCCTGCGCGAGCTACCGCGATACGGCACGTCACGCGATCCTGTCATGGAAGGATCATGGCGACGAGGAATGCGATGGCGTGTTCTCCTCGCTGCTCGCCGGTCTTGCGGTGCGTTGCGGTGCCGTGGACCGTAACGCACCGGTGACGTTGATTCCCGCCCCGTCATCCCGTTCGTCGATGGTCAGGCGTGGACGGTGGCATATGAGCACCGTGACCGGCCATATGGCGGCGACGCTTGTAGCACAGGGATATGCGGTCGATATGATGCCCGCGTTGCGTACCATGCTCGTGTCGACCAAATCGGTGCAGGCGGGAGGCGCGGCACAGCGAAGTCAACGCATCGCCGGCAATATCGCAGTGACCGGAGCGGATTCGATACGCGGACGGCGGACAATCGTGATCGACGACATCATGACCACCGGCGCGACGATGCGTCAATGTATCGCCGCGCTCGACCAGGCGGGGTGCAAGGTCATTACCGCGTTGAGCCTGGCCTCGGTGGAGCGATAGAAAACCGGCAGGGATTTAGGCCGCCGGATGGTACTTCGGCAGGGTGATCTCGAAATCGACGCCGCGTTCGTCATCCACCACGCGCACTGTGCCGCCATGCAGCTGAGCCGCCCATCGGGCGATGGACAGCCCCAGGCCGGTGCCGCCGGACTCGGTGCCGGGGCCGGCCTTGCCTTTGACGAACCTGCGAAAGATGTCCGCACGCTCGTCGGGGGGAATCTGCGATCCGAAATTGACCACATTGGTGACGATCATGCCATGATCGGTATCCTCATGGGCCTCCACCAGCACCGTGGTGCCGTCGAGGGAATGCTTCAGCGCGTTGGCGATGATGTTGGTGAACAGTTGGCGAAGACGATCCTGATCGCCTTCCATGCGGATGGATTCGTCGACGTTCATGATGATGTCGTGCGCATGCCCCGCATCGGCGATTTCGAGCGGTTTGATCGTTTCGTCGAGAAAATCGCGTACGTCGAACTCCTCGACATTGAGACTTGCCGCGCCGGCCTCCATGCGGGACAGATCGAGCAGATAGGCGATCAGATCACTCAGACGATGCGTCTGGTCAAGGATGCTTTCCAGATTGGCCGCAGACGGTTCGGTCACGCCATCGGCCATGTTCTCGACCATGGCCTGCAACGCCGAAACCGGCGTGCGTAGCTCGTGACTGACATTGGCGATCATGTCGAGTCGCATCTGATCGGCATACTGCAGTTCCTCGGCCATCTCGTTGAACGCCCGGGCGAGTCTGCCGATCTCGTCACTGCTGTCAGTGGCCAGATGCACACGCACCGTGTAGTCGCCGTCGGCCATGGCGTTCGCGGCGTCGCGCATCTGCCGCAGCGGGGCGATCAGTCCGCGGGAGAAGAAATACGTGATGCCCAATGCCACGACCAGGGTCAGCGGCATGGCGATCCAGCCGTTCCAGCCGAATTTGAGCAACAGCCACGACATGCCGAACGCAATCGCGGTGGCACTGGTAATGATGACACTCAGTTCCACTTTGAGCGACGAGAACATGCCAATCGGGCGTACGATACTACGATGAGACCGAGATGAGACGCCGGCCTTGCCGTTGCGGTCAAGACGACGGGATGAAGCGACTTCCGATACTTTGGTTATGGCCGAAGCGGCCTTCGGGGACGATGCCGTTCCCGAAGGCCGCTTGCTGATGTGCTGATGTGCCAATCGACTCACCTGTGACTGTCACTCGCTGGGAGGCTCGAACGCATAGCCCACGCCGTGCACGGTGCGGATCGTCTCCGAACCGAGTTTGTGGCGCAGGGCCTTGACGTGCGAATCGACGGTGCGGGTGCCCGAGGCATCGACCCAGTCCCACACCTCCTCGAGCAGCTTCTCGCGCGTGAGCACGGAGCGGGGCTTGCGCGCGAGCGTCGCCAGCAGGTCGAACTCCGTGGGGGTCAGATGAACCTGATCTCCGTTCATCGTCACGATGCGCTGTGCCGGATCGATAACCAGTGAACCGAAATCGAGAATCTTCTCGTTCTCGGAATTCTTGGCGATGACCTTCGCCCGCTCCACGCGGCGCAACAGGGCCTTGCACCTGGCGATCAGCTCTCGCATGGAGAACGGCTTGGTCATATAGTCATCCGCGCCGGCGCCCAGCCCGATGACCTTGTCGCTTTCGTCGTCGCGCGCGGTCAGGATCAGCACCGGCACCGGGCGTTCGGCCACGATGCGCTTGGTCGCCTCGAGACCGTCCATCACCGGCAGCATGATGTCCATGATCACCAGGTCGGGGCGTAGCTGCTTGGCGGCCTGCACGGCGCTCGCGCCGTCCGAGGCCACCCTTGCAGTCCAGCCTTCGGCCGTGATGCGCTGTGCGATGGCGGTGGCGAGCGTGGGCTCGTCCTCCACCACCAGCACCGTGCGCGGCGCCGTCGATCGCGTCGGAGTGTTCAGCATATTCGGAAAACCGCCTTTCAGTGTGTCGGTTCCAAGAATACCGCTCCCAACGCCGGAATCGTGAGTCTCGCGGACCATTCGCGCGAATGGAATTCGCCTGGCTCGGCCTCGAACGTGCCGTTGTGGATGTCGGAGCCGCCGTATTTGGCGTCGTCCGTGGTGAGCACCTCACGCCACTTGCCGCCCTTGGGCAGTGCGACCTGATAGTTCTCCCACGCCTCGCCGGAGAAGTTGACGACCACGACCATCTGCTCGCCCTTCGTGCCGATGCGCACGAAGCTGAGCGTGTTGTGGTCAGCGTCGTCGCTGGTAAGCCACTGGAAGCCGGCCGGATCGAAATCCTGGCTCCACAGGGCGGGAGACGCCTTGTACAGCTTGTTGAGATCGGCCACGAGCTTCTGCACTCCGCGGTGGTCGGGCCAGTCCAGCGCCGCCCAGTCGATGGAGCCGTCGTGGTCCCACTCGCCCCACTGCGCGATCTCATTGCCCATGAACGTGAGGTTCTTGCCCGGATGCGCCCACTGGTACGCGAAGAGCGAACGCACGCCGGCGTACTTCTGCCAGTCGTCGCCCGGCATCTTGCCGTACAGCGAACCCTTGCCGTACACGACCTCGTCGTGGCTGATCGGCAGCACGTAGTGCTCGGAATAGGCGTAGACCATCGAGAACGTGATCTCGCCGTGGTGCCACTTGCGGTTGATCGGCGTCTCGTGCAGGTACTGGAGCGTGTCGTGCATCCATCCCATGTTCCATTTGAGGCCGAATCCAAGGCCGCCCGCGTCGGTCGGGGCGGTGATGCCCGGATACGCGGTGGACTCCTCGGCGATCATCATCACGCCCGGGTTGTTCTTGTACGCGGTGGCGTTCGCCTCCTTGAGGAAGTCGATCGCTTCGAGGTTCTCGCGGCCGCCGTAGATGTTCGGGCGCCACTGGCCGGGCTGACGGCTGTAGTCGAGGTAGAGCATCGAGGAGACGGCATCCACGCGCAGCGCGTCGATATGGTACTCGTCAAGCCAGAAGCTCGCGTTGGCCACGAGGAAGTTGCGCACTTCGCGACGGCCGAAGTTGAACACGTAGGTGCCCCAGTCCGGGTGCTCGCCGCGCAGCGGGTCCGGATCCTCGTACAGCGGCGTGCCGTCGAAGCGCCCGAGCGCGAACGCGTCCTTCGGGAAATGTGCCGGCACCCAGTCCATGATCACGCCGATGCCGGCCTGATGCAGCTTGTCGACCAGATACTTGAAGTCGTCGGGGCCTCCGAGACGCGAGTCGACCGCGTAGTAGCCGGTGACCTGGTATCCCCACGAGCCGGAGAACGGGTGCTCCGCCAGCGGCATGAACTCCACGTGCGTGAAGCCCTCCTGCTCGACGTACGGCACCAGCTTGTCGGCCAGTTCGCGGTAGTTGGCAACGTCCTTGCGCCAGCTGCCGGCATGCACCTCGTAGATGCTCACCGGGCCGTCGTGCGGATTCGTCTTGCGACGCTTGTCCATCCATGCCTTGTCGGCCCACTCATGATCCGAGTCCACGACGATCGAGCCGGTCGCCGGCGGGATCTCGTGGGAACGCTCCATCGGGTCGGCCTTCATGACCCATTCGTAGTTGGCGTTGAGGATCTCGTACTTGTAGACCTCGCCGGCCTCGACGCCCGGGATGAAGAGCTCCCACACGCCCGAGGAACCGAGTTCACGCATGGCGTGGCGACGGCCGTCCCAGCTGTTGAAGTTGCCGACGACGCGCACCGCATGAGCATTCGGAGCCCAGACCGCGAATGCGGTGCCGACCAGCGGCTTGCCGGCGGTGCCGTCGGACGAGCCCATCGGGTCGTCGAAACGGCGCACGTGAGCGCCCAGCGCCTCCCACAGGCGCTCGTGGCGGCCTTCGCCGAACAAGTAGGTGTCCATATCGCCGATCGTGGGCAGATAACGGTACGGATCATCCTCGACGACGCTCTCGCCCAGTGCGTACACGGTGCGCACGCGGTAGTCCGGCACGGCGAATCCGTCGTCGGTCCGTTCTGCCGGCATGACGGTGACGAACACGCCGTTGTGCTCGTGCAGGGCCTCGTACGAGCCGTGCTGCGTGAGGATGGACACGGCCTTGGCCATCGGGCGCAACACGCGCACCGTCACCTCGCCCGCATGCTCGCCCGTGCCGAGATGCCCGCCGAGCACCTCATGGGGGTTGTAGAAGGTGGCGTTGCTGACCGCGTCCAGATCGCCCTGGGCCACGGGCACAGCAACAGAATCGTCGTTGATGTTCGTATGTGTAGCCATACTTCAGAAGTGTAAAACGACACCGCCGAAAAGTGGGCATTGTGGTGTGTCGTACCGGTTCGACGGCGCGTCGTGCTGCCGAATATGATGCCGTCCACGGCATATGACATACTTATCAGGTTTGTTCTAGGCTCTCACGGAGGATTCATGGCTTACAAGGTCGGCGATATGGTTGTCTATCCGCGGCATGGCGCGGCGAAGGTGGAGGCCATTACCGAGCGGACGGTGAAGGGCGTGACGAGGCAATATCTCCAGCTGTCCGTGCTGTCTTCCGATGGTCTGGTCATCAACGTGCCGGTGGAGAACGCCAAGAAGGTGGGCGTGCGTGACATCGTCGACGCCAACGAGGTTGCCAAGGTGTTTGAGATCCTGCGCACCCCGATCGTCGAAAAGGAAATGAACTGGTCGCGCCGCTACAAGCTGAACGTGGAGAAGATCGCGACCGGCGACGTCAACAAGATCGCCGAGGTGGTGCGCGACCTCGCCCAGCGCGACGTGGACGACCACGGTTTGTCGGCCGGCGAGAAGCGCATGCTCACCAAGGCCCGTAGCATCCTGACCTCCGAGATCGCGTTGAGCGAGAACCTCTCGGACGACGACGCACAGCGTCTGTTGGACGTCAACCTCGGCTATGCCGAGCCTCAGCCGGGGGACGACAAGCATCACACGCTCGCCCCGGAGGAGCCGGCTTCCCAGACCCTCGCCCGCATTGAGGCCGAAGGCAAGAAATCCAAGCGCAAGTAAGCGTAATCGTGTGATTTTTCGTTTTGCATAAACGGACGAAGGGCGGTTCGGATATCATGTGAGCGGTATCCGATCCGCCCTTCTTGCTTGTTTGATACCGGATATTCGCCGGTTGCCGGGCGGACACGATCAGACCGTTGAATGAGATGAAAGGATCCGTACATGCTGATAGGACAGGGATTCGACGCACATCGGTTCGCCGCCCCCGACTCTGGGCGGCCATTATGGTTTGCCGGACTGCTGTGGGACAGCGCCGGCATCGAAGGGGATTCGGACGGCGACGTCGCCGCACACGCCCTGATCGACGCGTTGCTGTCCGCGGCCCATCTGGGAGACATCGGCACACTGTTCGGCGTCGGTGCGCAATCCGCCGGGGCCGGTCGCCACGGTGCCGACATGCTTCGCGAAACCGTCGCGTATCTGCGTTCGCATGGCTATGCTCCCGAAAGCGCCAGCGTCGCGCTGGTCGGCAACCGTCCGAAAATCGGCCCGCGCCGCGCCGAGGCCGAACAGGCGTTGTCCGAAGCGGTCGGCTGCCAGGTCTCCCTGACCGCCACCACCACCGACGGCATGGGCTTCACCGGCCGTGGCGAAGGCATCGCCGCCATCGCATCAGCCTTGGTCAGCCCCTGCGACGGGCGCTGACCAGTTTGGCGATTGCCCAGAACAGGGTGGACAGGGTCACGATGATGAAGCTCGGGGGAGCGGGGAACATCGCGGCCAGCACCAGGCCTCCCCAGATCGCCGCCAGACACAGTGCGCTCGCCATCACCATCGCACGCAGGGGCGAACCGGCGAGGATGTTCGCGGTCGCAGCCGGCGTGATCACCAGCGCGAAGATCAACAACGTGCCTACGGCCGGCACGGCGATCGTGATCACTCCGGCCATGATCGCCATGAACGCGACGTTCATCGCGCCGATCGGCACGCCCTTGGCCTGGGCGACCTGTTCATCCACCGAACTGAACAGCAGTGGCCGGTAGATCACGGCCAGCACCGCCAGCAGCAGCGCGTCGAAGATTGCGAATCCGATGATCTGACCGTCGGTGATCGTCAGGATTGAGCCGAACAGGATCGATTGCATTTGCTGGGATGCCGAACTGGACAGCCGTGCGAAGAACAGGCCCAGGCCGGTGGCGAACGCGAGCACGGTGCCGGTCGCGATCTCGCGTTGCGAGGCGCGTTTGCCGAGCGCGCCGATTACCAGAGCGCCGCCCAACGCGAAGACGCCGAGACCGAGTGAGACGGGCAGCCCCAGCAGCACCGCGCCGGTCGCGCCCGGCAGTCCGATGTGCGCGAGCGCGTGCGCGGCGAACGTGGACTGGCGGGCGATCGTGAAATAGCCCATCACGCCGGCCGCGACTGCGATGCACAATCCGGCGAGGAAGGCGTTCGTCATGAACGGCGCGGTGAGCGTGTACATCCAATCCGGGTCAAACGAGAAATCGATCATCGTGAATCAGCCTCTCTTCTCTGCCGCAGTCGTCGCATCCGTTGTGTTCGTCGCAGCGTCGGGATGATGGTGGTGGAATTCGGCCACTTCGGCCGGATTGTGCGTGTCCAGAATCGTATCGGGGCGTTCGTCCGCGCTGGGGGTGACGAACATGTCGCCTTGCGGGGTGGTGATGACCTGCACCTGCGTGCCGTAGAGGTGCGTGAGCAGCGACGAGTCGAGCACCTGGTTCATCGCCGCGTAGTGCGGGTGGCCGTCGAGCAGGTAGATCGCGCCGGTGAGGATCGGCAGCAGCATGTTGAGGTCGTGCGCGACGACCTGGATCGTCATGCCGAGTTCCTGGTTGAGGCGCGCAAGCACATGCACGACGGAACGCTGGCTGGCCAGGTCGAGGTTGGCGAGCGGCTCGTCGAGCATGAGCAGCTTCGGGTCGGAGACGAGCGCCTGCGCGATGGCGACGCGCTGGCGCAGGCCGCCGGACAGTTCGGACAGTCGCAGGTGTGCCTTGTCGGCGATGCCGGTGAACGTCATGGCTTCGCGCACTTTGGCCTTCTGCTCCTTGGTGACGAAGTGGATGCCGAAGCGGGTGCCGGTCAGTCCGAGCAGCACCGATTGTTCGGCGGTGAGGTTCGAGTCGATGTCGGACGTGTAGCTTTGCGGCACGTAGCCGATCTGCCGGTTCGCGGAGCCTGCCGGGCGCCCGAGGATCGTGATCGAGCCGGCGGCGAGCGGCAGCAGTCCCAGCTCGGCCTTCATCATCGTGGTCTTGCCGGTGCCGTTCGTGCCGACGATCGCGGTGACCGATCCGGTCGGAATGGAAAAGGTGCCGTGCTGCCAGATCGTGCGGCCGCCGCGTGTCACCGCCGCATCGTGAAAGACGATGGCGTCCGCCTGCGCATCGTTTCCGTTGATGATGTCGTTCGTCATGATTCCGTCGTTTCCGTATGTCCTGCCATATATGGCTTACCGGAACGGATTATGACAAATGACGTTGACAATCATTCTCAATAACGTGAGATGAGACAGCATGGTCGCGATGGGCGAGCATGAACCATGCTGACAGCAATCGAATTACTTGCCGGGATCGGGCTGTGTGTCGTTCGACGATGTGCCGGCATCGCTGGAATCGGACTTGGAATCGTCGGACGAGCCGGACGAATCGGACGAATCGGACGACGACGGGGCCTTGCAGGCCGCCGTGCCGGACGTAGATGACGAATCGTCGTCCGACGAAGTGCCCGCATCGCTCTTGCCGTCGGAGGAAGCGTCCGTGTCCGCATCGCCCGAACCGTTCGTATCCGTGCCGTCGGTGCCTTCGTCCGTCGTGCAGACTGTCAGCAGATCGGTGATGCCGTCGACCAGCGAGTCGATCCAGTCGGTCAGGTCGCTCTTGTTTTCCGGCATCTGCTCGCTGACATCGAACACCGGGATATCGGAACGGCCAGCGGTGCCGGTGATCATGTTGGTCGCGTCGGACGCCTCCTGCGTGTTGTTGACCAGCAGGTCGACGTCCTTGTCCTCAAGCAGCTTCTGGAACTCCTGCAGATCCGCGGGAGCCGCTTCGCCCTCGGCGGCGGCCGATGCGGCGTAGCCTTGTGGCGTCTTGTCGGTGAAGCCCATGTCGCTCATCAGATAGTAGGCAACGGATTCGGTCGCGGCATAGGAGGCGTCCTTATGGGCGGCGGCGAACTCGTCCATCTTCTGCTCGACGGATTGCTCGTCCTGTTGCCAGGCCTTGTACCGCTTGGTGAAGTCGGCCTTCTTGCTCGGCAGCGCCTTCGAGAACGCGTTGACCAGTTCCTTGGCCATGCCGCTGCGGGCGTCCTTTGAGAACCACAGGTGTGGGTTGTCGCCTTCCATCGCGCCCACGATCTGCGCGGCGGATACCGTCACCGTCTTGCGGCCGACGCTTTTCGATGCCCATGTGTCGTAGCCGGCGCCATTGACCACCACGATCTGCGCCTTCGAGATCTTGGCCACGTCGGAGGTCTTCGGTTCGAAATCGTGTGCGTCGACGCTGGTGGAACTCAGAATCGACGTAACGTTTACATCGTCGCCGCCGATCTGCTTGGCGAGCGAGCCCCACTGGTTGATTGACGAGATCACCTCGATCGGACCGCTGGTCTCTTCCTGGGATGGTGTCTGGGGTTCGGCTTGCGGATCGGGTGCCGTGCCGCAGCCGCCGGTCGCGGACATCAGCGCGACGGCGAGCAGCCCCGCGAACGCCTTCACTACACGGGATCCACGAATATCCATATTGACCAGCCTCTCCGTCAAGTTGTCCGATTGTCCGAATGCCGCAGCGAACGCCGTCATTGACTGCAATCCACGATAGCCTAACGCTAAGGCAAAGCAACCCGACACAGGAGGCAGACTCATGGCTATCAGACTCGATGGCAAGCAGACGGCGGCGGACATCAAGCACAATCTGGCCGAGCGCGTGTCGCGGCTGAAGGAACGCGGCATCGAGCCCGGACTCGGCACGCTGCTGGTCGGCCAGGACGCCGGCTCGGTCAAGTACGTGGCCGGCAAGCATGCCGACTGCGCCGAGATCGGCGTGCGGTCCATTAAGCACGAGCTGCCGGCCGACGCGAGCTTCGACGACATCGCGGCCGTCGTGCGCGAGATGAACGACGATCCGACCTGCACCGGCTACATCGTCCAGCTGCCGCTGCCCAAGGGCATCGACGAGAACGCGATCATCGACCTGATCGACCCGGCCAAGGACGCGGACGGCATGCACCCGTACAACCTCGGCGAACTCGTGCTGCACGTGCGCGGCGAGATCACGACCCCGCTGCCGTGCACCCCGCGCGGCGTCATCGAGCTGCTCGGCGCGTACGACATCGACCTCAACGGCAAGGAGGTGTGCGTGCTCGGCCGCGGCATCACCATCGGACGCACGATCGGCCTCATGCTCACGCGCCGCGCCGTCAACGCGACCGTCACACTGTGCCACACCGGCACGCGCGACGTGGCCGACCACATGCGCCGCGCCGACGTGATCGTCGCCGCGATGGGCTCGGCCGGATTCGTCAAGCCGGACATGATCAAGGATGGTGCGATCCTGCTCGACGTCGGCGTCTCGCGCGTCTTCGACGAGGAGGCCGGTCGTTGGCGTGTCAAGGGCGACGTGGACAAGGCGTGCTACGACAAGGCATACGCCTATTCGCCCAACCCGGGCGGTGTCGGCCCCATGACCCGTGCCATGCTCCTCGCCAACGTCGTCGAAATGGCCGAACGCCAGCTTGGCTGACGGCTTGCGACACGCCCGAAATATATGGGCAGGGCTACCGGTATTGTTGAGACTTGCGCGTGCGCCAGCATGCGCGCAATAACTGAAGAACGATTTTATCCACCAACTAGTTATTAAGAAACCACATTAATGGCAGAGAACAATAACGAAGTCGCCAAGGTCGCCATCAACGACATCGGCACCGAAGAGGACTTCATCAAGGCAGTCGATTCCACCATCAAGAACTTCGATGATGGTGATCTGGTCGAGGGTACCGTCGTCAAGGTCGATCGTGACGAGGTCCTGGTCGACATCGGCTACAAGACCGAGGGTGTGATCCCCTCCCGCGAACTTTCCATCAAGAAGGATGTCGATCCGGACGAGGTCGTCGAGGTCGGCGATCCGATCGAGGCCCTTGTCGTCACCAAGGAAGACAAGGAAGGCCGTCTGATCCTGTCCAAGAAGCGTGCTCAGTACGAGCGTGCCTGGGGCGACATCGAGAAGATCAAGGAAGCTGACGGCGTTGTTGAGGGCACCGTAATCGAAGCCGTCAAGGGCGGCCTCATCGTGGACATCGGCCTGCGCGGCTTCCTGCCGGCGTCGCTGGTCGAAATGCGCCGCGTCCGTGATCTTTCCCCGTACATCGGCCAGAAGATCAAGGCCAAGATCCTGGAGCTCGACAAGAACCGCAACAACGTGGTCCTGTCCCGCCGCCAGTACCTCGAGGAGACCCAGTCCGAAGTGCGCGAGACCTTCCTCTCGCAGCTCAAGAAGGGCCAGATCCGCGAAGGTGTTGTCTCCTCCATCGTCAACTTCGGCGCGTTTGTCGATCTCGGTGGCGTTGACGGCCTGATCCACGTCTCCGAGCTGTCCTGGAAGCACATCGACCACCCGTCCGAGGTCGTCAAGGTCGGCGACAAGGTTACCGTCGAGGTCCTCGACGTCGATCTGGACCGCGAGCGCATCTCCCTGTCGCTCAAGGCCACCCAGGAGGATCCGTGGCAGCGCTTCGCTCGCACCCACGTCCCCGGCCAGATCGTCAAGGGCAAGGTCACCAAGATCGTCCAGTTCGGCGTGTTCATCTCCGTTGAGGACGGCATCGAGGGCCTGGTGCACATCTCCGAGCTCGCGAACCGTCACGTCGAGAACCCGGAGACCGTCGTCAAGCCGGGCGAAGAGGTGTTCGTCAAGGTGATCGACGTCGATCTCGATCGTCGCCGCATCTCCCTGTCCCTCAAGCAGGCCAACGACTCCGTCGATCCGAACTCCGAGGACTTCGATCCGGCGCTGTACGGCATGCCGGCCGAGTACGACGAGGAAGGCAACTACAAGTATCCGGAAGGCTTCGACCCGAACACCAACGAGTGGATCGCCGGCTACGAGAAGCAGCGCGAGGAGTGGGAGGCCCAGTACGCGGCCGCCCACGACCTGTGGGAGCAGCACAAGGCGTTCGTCGCCAAGGAGCTGGAGAACGCCGCTGCTTCGGCCGCCGAGGATGGTCAGGCTCCGAAGGAGGAGAAGGTCGAGGAGACCTCCAACTACTCTTCCGAGTCCACCTCCACCGGCACCCTCGCCGACTCCGATCAGCTCGCCGCCCTGCGCGACCAGCTGCTCGGCAAGTGAGCATCGCCTGAACGAGAAGAAGTGATTCAGTACTGATCCATCGGTCTGAATGAGAAGCCCGATCCCTATGGGGTCGGGCTTCTTGCGTATATGCCGAGGCGCGTGGCCGTCACGGTGGTTCGTCTCGCGCTACCATGTGAGACGTGATAGTGAGGATCGGACTGACCGGTGGGATTGCGGCTGGCAAAAGCACGGTGGCACGACGGTTGCGCGAGCTTGGCGCGGCGGTGATCGACTATGATGCGTTGGCTCGACTGGTCGTCGCCCCCGGCGGGGATGGTCTGCGCAGGATCGTCGACGAGTTCGGCCCGGACGCGTTGACCGATGATGGCGAACTGAACCGTGCATGGATGGCGGCGCATGTGTTTGGGACACATGCACCGGCAGGTGCGCGGGAGCGTCTCGATGCGATCGAACATCCGTTGATCTATGACGAAGCGGCGAGGGCGGAACGCGAGGCGATTGCCGCGTTCGATCGTGCCGGTGCCGGTGCCGGTGCCGACAACGGTGACGGGACGCTGGTCGTCGTGCATGATGTGCCGCTGCTGGCCGAGGTGATCGGGACGATTCCGTTCCGGTTCGACCATATCGTGACGGTCGAGGCGCCGGTCGACGTACGCATCGCGCGCATGATGGGGGAGCGCGGCATGAGCCGCGAACAGGCCGAAGGACGCATTCGGCATCAGAGCGATGAGGCGACGCGCCGAGGAATCGCCGATATCGTAGTGGATTCCACACAATCTATAGAACAAATGTTCGATATTGTTGATAGGCTGTATGTCAACTGGATCAGCCGGAAGGAGTAATGATGGGCTTCAATATCGAACGATCGAACAAGCCGTTCGTCGTCAAGTCGCCGTACAAGCCATCCGGCGACCAGCCGCAGGCCATCGAGGAACTGGCCACACGCATCGAGAACGGCGAGAACGACGTCGTGCTCATGGGCGCGACCGGCACCGGCAAGACCGCGACGACCGCATGGCTGATCGAACGGTTGCAGCGGCCGACGCTCATCATCGAACCGAACAAGACGCTGGCCGCGCAGCTGTGCGCCGAGTTCCGCGAACTCATGCCGGACAACGCGGTGAGCTACTTCGTGAGCTACTACGACTACTACCAGCCCGAGGCGTATATCCCGCAGACCGACACCTACATCGAGAAGGACTCCAACATCAACGACGATGTGGAACGTCTGCGCCACGCCGCCACCGCGAACCTGCTGACCCGGCGCGACTGCGTGGTCGTCGCCACCGTGTCTTGCATCTATGGCCTCGGCACGCCGGAGGAATACGCCGGGCGCATGCTGTTCCTCAAGGAGGGGCAGGAGATCAACCGCGACGATCTGCTGCGCCAGTTCGTCGCCATGCAGTACAAACGCAACGACATCGCGTTCACGCGCGGTACGTTCCGCGTGCGCGGCGACACCGTCGAGATCATTCCCGTCTACGAGGAGCTGGCCATCCGCATCGAGTTCTTCGGCGACGAGATCGACCGCATCTCCACCCTGCACCCGCTGACCGGCGACGTGATCGATCACGAGAGCGAAGTGCACATCTTCCCGGCCTCGCATTACGTGGCCGGCCCCGAGCGCATGGAACGGGCTCTCAAGACCATCCAGCAGGAGCTGGACGAGCGCACCGCTCAGCTGCGCAAACAGGGCAAGGAGCTCGAGGCGCAACGGCTCACCATGCGCACCACCTATGACCTCGAGATGCTCGCACAGGTGGGCGTATGCTCCGGCGTGGAGAACTATTCACGGCATTTCGACGGCCGCGCTCCCGGCACGCCGCCGCACACGCTGCTCGACTTCTTCCCCGACGACTTCCTGCTCGTCATCGACGAATCCCACGTGACCGTGCCGCAGATCGGCGCGATGTACGAAGGCGACGCCTCACGCAAGCGCACGCTCGTGGACTTCGGGTTCCGCCTGCCGTCCGCGATGGACAACCGGCCGCTCAAATGGCCGGAGTTCCTGGAACGCGTCGGACAGACCGTCTACCTGTCCGCCACGCCCGGCGACTACGAACTGGGGCTGTCCGACGGCGTGGTCGAACAGATCATCCGACCGACCGGCCTGCTGGACCCGAAGGTCGAAGTGCGCCCCACCAAAGGGCAGATCGACGACCTGCTTGCCGAGATCAAGGATCGCGTCGCCAAACACGAGCGAGCGCTCGTGACGACCCTGACCAAGAAAATGGCCGAGGATCTGACTGACTACCTGCTCGAACGCGGAATCAAGGTCGAATACCTGCATTCCGACGTGGACACGCTGCGGCGCGTCGAACTGCTGCGAGAGCTGCGCGAAGGCAAGATCGACGTGATCGTCGGCATCAACCTGCTGCGCGAGGGCCTCGATCTGCCGGAGGTGTCGCTCGTGGCGATCCTTGACGCCGACAAGGAGGGCTTCCTGCGTTCGTATCGTTCGCTTATCCAGACGATCGGCCGCGCGGCGAGAAACGTGTCCGGCACGGTCATCATGTACGCCGACGAGACGACCGACGCAATGCACAAGGCCATCGACGAGACCGAACGCCGCCGCGCCAAGCAGATCGCATACAACAAGGAACATCACATCGACCCGAAGCCGCTGATCAAGAAGATCAGCGACGTCAACGACATGCTTGCCAAGGAGGACGTGGACACCCAGACGTTGCTGGCCGGCGGATACCGCAGCGCCGGCAAGGCCGGCAACACGCATCTTGGCGTGCCGACGTTCGACAAGGACGAGGCCGACAAGCGGCATGAGGAGATCCTCAAGGCCGGACTGCCGGCGCAGGACCTCGCCGACCTGATCCGCCAGCTGAGCGAACAGATGCACACCGCCGCCGAACAGCTCCAGTTCGAACTCGCCGCCCGCCTACGCGACGAGATCCGCGATCTCAAAAAAGAACTGAGGGGGATGACCGAGGCGAATAAGTGAGCCTCGGTAGCAGCGAGCAGCGGTAGCGTCGCGAGCGTCGCATGTGATGCCGAGGCAAATAAGTGAACTTCGGCCCCGGCTCGGGACCGGGTGCACGCTCCCTCAGTCAGCCTGCGGCTGCCAGCTCCCTCAGCCGAGGGAGCCGAGGCTCGCTATGCTCGCTGAAGTAGCGTCAGCGCCTGTTCATATGCTGGGAGTCATGTCTGAAACCCCTGTAGTGTTTATGGTCGCCACGTTCGTGGTGCTCGCGGCGTTCTTCGTCGTGGATCTGTTCGTCATCGGGCGCAAACCGCACGTGCCGTCCACCAAGGAGTGCCTGCAGCATATCGCGTTCTTCGTGGTCGCCGCCCTGATCTTCGGCGGCATCATGTGGGCCGTCGCCGGTTCCAAGCCGGCCATCGAGTTCTATTCCGGCTGGCTTACCGAATACTCGCTGAGCATCGATAACCTGTTCGTATTCGTCATCATCATGTCGAACTTCGCTGTGCCGAAAGTCCTGCAGAAGTACGTGCTGTCGGTCGGCATCACCGTCGCTCTGATCCTGCGCGGCATCTTCATCCTCATCGGCGCCGCGCTCATCGAACGGTTCACTTGGATCTTCTTCCTCTTCGGCGCGTTCCTCATCGTCACCGCGATCAAGCTCGTCACCGGCGGCGACGATGACGAGGAATACCATGAGAACGGCATCATCAAGGCCTTGCGCAAGATCATGAGGATCTCCGACGAATACGACGGCGAGAAGCTGCGCACCGAAAAGAACGGCGTTAAGTACTTCACCCCGATGCTCGTCGTGTTCCTCGCCATCGGTACCACCGACGTCATGTTCGCCTTCGACTCGATCCCCGCGATCTTCGGCCTGACCAAGGATCCGTTCATCGTGTTCACCTCCAACGTGTTCGCCCTGCTCGGCCTGCAGCAGCTTTACTTCCTGCTTGGCGCGCTGCTCGACAAGCTCGTCTACCTGCCGCTTGGTCTGTCCATCGTGCTCGGCTTCATCGGCATCAAGCTCATCATGGAGGCGCTGCACGGCAATTCGCTGCCGTTCCTCAACGGCGGACAGCCCATCGCATGGGTGCCGGAGGTGCCGACGTGGTTGTCGCTCGCGGTTATCATCCTGGCGATCGGCGGGGCCGCCGTGGCCAGCGTGCTCAAGATGAAGTCGCTGGAAACCACGGACGCCAAGAACGCGTGATGAACTGTTGCTGAACAGTGCGGAACCCGTTGCATGAACCCTTGTCGTGCAACGGGTTTTGCATTATCCGGTGGCTTTGCGTTACAATATTGTGAGCGCTCACAACACACCGCAAAAAACAGTGGCCGTGTTCGTCGTGTGCTAGTAGACTGAACCTCGGCAGCCGGGCCATCCCGGGTCCGGCAAAACAAGATAGGAATAGGCAGGCATTCATGCGTAAAGCCAAGATCGTTGACACCATCGGTCCCGCGACCGAATCTCTCGAGGGCATCACCAAGCTCGTCGAAGCGGGTATGGACGTCGCTCGTCTGAACCGCTCCCACGGCACCCCGGAGGATCACCTTCGCGTCTACAACAACGTGCGCGAAGCCTCCAAGGCCACCGGTCGCAACGTCGCTGCGCTGGTCGACCTTCAGGGCCCGAAGATCCGCTGCGGCTGGTTTAAGAAGAACGCCGAGGGTGAGGACAAGGTCCAGCTCCAGCTTGGCCAGGAGTTCATCATCACCACCGATGATGTTGAAGGCGACGAGCACATCACCTCCACCACCTTCAAGGGCCTGCCGGGCGATTGCCACCCGGGCGACCCGATCCTGATCGACGACGGCAAGGTCCGCCTCGAGGTCACCAAGGTCGAGGGCAACAACGTGTACACCAAGGTTGTCGTGGCCGGTCCGGTGTCCTCCCACAAGGGCATCAACCTGCCGGGTGTCGCCGTTTCCCTGCCGGCCCTGACCGAGAAGGACGAGGCCGATCTGCGTTGGGCCATCCGCACCGGCGCCGACATCATCGCCATGTCCTTCGTGCGCTTCGCGACCGACATCGACCGCGCCCACGAGATCATGGACGAGGAAGGCCGCCGCATCCCGATCGTCGCCAAGATCGAGAAGCCGCAGGCCCTCGAGAACCTCGAGGAGATCGTCAAGACCTTCGACGGCGTCATGGCCGCCCGTGGCGACATGGCCGTCGAGTGCCCGCTCGAAGAGGTTCCGCTGGCCACCAAGCGCATCATCGAGCTGGCCCGCCAGTACGCCAAGCCGGTCATCGTGGCCACCGAAGTCCTCGGCTCCATGGTCCACTCCCCGGTGCCGTCTCGCGCTGAGGCCTCCGACTGCGCCAACGCCGTCCTCGACGGCGCCGACGCGACCATGACCTCCAACGAGACTGCCGTCGGCGAGTACCCGACCGAGACCGTCGCCACCATGTCCCGCATCTCCGGCTTCGCCACCGAGCACGGCTTCGACCGCATCCCGGAGCTGAAGAACCTCGACATGTCCTCCACCGGCGCCGTCTCCTCCGCCGCCGTCGACCTGGCCGACAAGCTCAACGCCAAGGCCATCGTCGCCTACACCCAGACCGGCAACACCGTGCACCGCGTCTCCCGCGAGCGCCCGGCCGCCCCGATCTACGGCATTACCAACAACGAGCACACCTACCACTGGCTCGCGCTGTCCTGGGGCACCGAGGCGTTCTACGTCCCGGAGGACTACCACGATAAGTCCCGCAAGGATCTCATGGCCTACACCGACACCATCCTCAAGAAGGCCGGTAAGGTCTCCGATGGCGACAAGATCGTCGTGCTGAGCTCCGCTCAGGGTGAGCACTCCGCCGGCTCCACCGACACCATCTACGTGCACACCGTCGGCAACGCCGAGTGAGCGTAGCGGTATCGCGCTAGTGTCCATCGCATAGAACGAAGGAACCCCATCCACAGCGGATGGGGTTCCTTCGTTTGTTTCGAGCATCGGATGATGCCGAACGACAATGCCGAATCGCCGGATCGATCACTGGCCGAGGTTGTGATTCGGCGTGGTGTACAGGCGCAGAATCGCGATGATCGTCTTGGCGTCCACGATCGTGCCGTTCACCACCATCTGGTATGCCTCATCCAACGAATACAGGCGAACGTCAGGGCGGGGCGTCTCCGGGCCAAAATCGCCGCGGCTGACCGGAGTCAGGTTCGTGGCGAAGAACAGCGCCGTATGATGCGCCGCGAAACTCGGCATGTTGAGGAAGCGGGAGAACTGCACGTAGCTGGTCGCCGTGAATCCGGCCTCCTCGTGCAGCTTGCGCTTGGCCGCCTCGAGGGCGGACTCGTTCGGATCGTTGGCGTGGCCTCCCGGGATCTCCAGCGTCCAGCGATGGGTCGGGATGCGGTACTGCTCGACCAGCGGGATGCGTCCGTCGTCCGTCATGGCAAGCACGCCGACGCCGTCGCCGTTGTTGCCTTGCAGCACGAACCGGTCGAACTGACCGGCTTTCGGCGTGGACAGCGACACCTGATCGACGTTGAAATAATGGGTGGCGACGATCTGTTTGCGCGATTCCTCCTTGAGCGGCGATGTGCGCCACGGGTCGAACTGACGATAGGTCTGCGAATCGTTCATGACTACCTCCTTGTATGGCATTTGAACTACCTCTATGGCATATTGTATGGCATTAGCTGCGATCCGTGCCATTGCGCCGACAACGAATCGCCGCACGAGACGTGTGATTCATGCCACGCCGAACCATGCGGCAACTCGCCGCAGTCGTAAACCTGTGCTATTCTTCCGTAGGTGCGCATAACGCCCTCGTATCCCAATTGGTAGAGGAAGCAGCCTCAAAATCTGCGTAGTGTGGGTTCGAGTCCCACCGAGGGCACGCGATTTGAGCGATAACGGAAGACAGTGTCGGCCGCATCGCAAAGACGCAGGATAATTGTTGTAAGGCCGGGCGTCGATTCATGAGGAGCAGCCTGGCACTTCGATGAAAGAGGTTGGCATGGTTGCACGGAACAAGACCTCGGAAACGCCGGAATCGTTGGGTGCGGTGTTGACGGATGACGAACTGAAGGCGGCCGCGCAGGCCGAGGATACCACTACGACTCAGGACGACGCCGAGCAGACGGCGGACGAGAACCGCCAGCGCACGGTCGTCGTCGCCGAAGACGAATCCGTCAACCGTATGGATCTGGTCGCCATGCTCGAGGACAACGGCTACAAAGTCGTCGGCGAGGCCGCCAACGGCGAGGAAGCGGTCGAACTGACCCGCAAGTTCCGTCCGGACGTCGTGTGCATGGACGTCAAGATGCCGCGCATGGACGGCATCGCCGCCGCCGGTGTGATCTGCGACGAGAACATCGCCCCGGTCGTCATGCTCACCGCATTCTCCCAGCCCGATCTGGTCCGTCAGGCCACCGGTGCCGGCGCCATGGCGTATGTGACCAAGCCGTATGAGGAGTCCAAGCTGCTGCCGGCCCTCGAGGTCGCGATGGGCCGTTTCGCTGAGATCAACGACCTGCTCGACACCGTCGAGCGCGGCGAGAACAAGCTCAAGAGCGCCCAGGAAGAGCTCAAGAAGATGGAGGCCCAGCTCAAGAAGGCCGAGGACACGCTCGAGGAGCGCAAGCTCGTCGACCGCGCCAAGGGTCTGCTCATGGACAAGGCCGACTTCTCCGAGCAGGGCGCCTTCCGCTGGATCCAGAAGACGTCGATGGACCAGCGCATCCCAAAGAAGCGTCTGGCCATGGCCATCATCGCCAAGTACGGCGATCCCAAGCCGGAAAGCAACAATGACTGAGGCGACGCAAGCCTCTGTCGAAACGCGCGGAACACTGCTGGTCGTTGACGGCCATTCGCTAGCGTTCCGCGCGTTTTTCGCTCTACCCGTCGAGAATTTCAGCACACAGGCCGGTCAGGCCACCAATGCCGTGTGGGGATTCGCGACCATGCTCTCCCAAGTCCTCGACGCGGAGAAGCCCGATCATCTCGCCGTCGCGTTCGACGTCAAGGGCGGCACGTTCCGCAACCAGATGCTCCCGCAATACAAGGGCACACGCGACGCCGCCCCTGAGGAACTGCTCACTCAGCTGCCGCTCATCCAGAAGATGCTCACCGCACTCGGCGTCACCTACATCGAAAAGCCCGGCTATGAGGGCGACGACGTGATCGGCACGCTCGCCACGATGGGTGCCGACGCGGGATATCATACGCTGGTGCTGTCCGGAGACCGTGACGCCTTCCAGCTCATCAGCGACCGCATCACCGTACTGTATCCGGGCCATCATTTCAAGGATCTCAAGCACATGACCCCCGAGGCCGTCGAGGAGAAATACCATGTGCGTCCCGACCAATACCCCGATCTGGCGGCGTTGCGCGGCGAGACGGCCGACAACATCCCCGGCGTGCCGGGCGTGGGCGACGGATTCGCCGCCAAATGGATCAACCTGTACGGCGGCCTCGACGGCATCATCGAACACGCCGACGAGATCAAAGGCAAGAAGGGCGAGGCCCTGCGCGAGAGCATCGACCAAGTGCGGCTCAACCGCAAGGTCAACGCGCTCGTACGTGACCTCGATCTCGGCGTGGGACTCGACGATCTCACGTTCGGCAACGTGAATGCCAAAGCGCTTGACGATCTGTTCAAGGATCTCGAATTCGGCGTACGCACGCGCAGCCGCATGGTCAAATCGTTCAGCGGGCACGCACTGCCATCGGCTGCAACGGACGGCAGTGATGCACCGGCCGAAGAACCGGCTTCGCTGCAATTGCCCGAAGCGACCATCATCGCGGATGCGCCGATGCTGCAACAGTGGGCGCATGATCACGAATCCGACATCGCACAGCCCGTCCTGCACCACGCCGGCGGGTCATGGGCGCTGCTCGCGCAGGGAGACTCCAAGCCCGGGAGCGCCTCGCTCGGTCATGTCGTTATCGCCGCAGGCCATCAGGCAGCCGTTCTGGCAGCGCCGTTCGACCGGTCCACCGCCGATGCCTTACGCCGACTGATCGCCGACCATCACGATACGATGATCGTCCACGGGTACAAGGAGCATCTGCACCTGCTCGGCTCGGCCGGCATCGATCTGCCGTTGCCGGCATTCGACACGAAGCTCGCCGGCTATCTCGTGCACCCCGACTTTCATGCGGACACGCTCGAACAGGCTGCGGCGCACTTCCTCGACCTGCATATCGAGGAACAGCAGCCGGCGGCGGAACAAGGACTGCTCGATCTGGGGGAGGAACCGGCCTCCGGCTCCGACGACCAGACACAATCCATCCTCACCCATGTCGCCATCGTGCAGGCGCTTGCCGCCGCGCTGGCTCCCATGCTTGCCGAACGAGAACAGTCCAAGCTGCTGACGACCATCGAACTGCCGGTGTCTCGCGTGCTGTACGGCATGGAGGATGCCGGCGCAAGCGTCGACATGCAGCGGCTTGTCACCATGCGCGACCAGTTCGCCGCCGATGCGCGTCAGGCGCAGGAAACCGCATGGGATTGCGCGGGCAGCCGTGTGAACCTGCAAAGTCCCAAGCAATTGCAGAAGGTGTTGTTCGAGGACATGGGCCTCAAAGGCACCAAACGCACCAAATCCGGCACCTACACGACCAGCGCGTCCGTATTGCAGGACCTGTACGTCAAATACGTGGACGACGAGCGTGCCAGCGGTTTCCTCGGCGCGTTGTTGCGGCATCGCGAGACGAACAAGCTCAAGCAGATCGTGCAGACGCTCATCGACGCGACCAATCCGCGAGACGGGCGCATCCACACCACGTTCGAACAGACCGTGGCCGCGACCGGTCGCCTGAGCTCGGTCGACCCGAACCTGCAGAACATTCCGAACCGCAACGACGCCGGCCGCGAGATCCGCTCCGCGTTCGTGCCCGGCGACGGGTACGTGTCGCTGCTCAGCTGTGACTATTCGCAAGTCGAGCTGCGCATCATGGCCGACCGTTCCGGCGACGAGGCGCTCATCGAGGCGTTCCGCTCGGGCACCGACTTCCACCGCTATGTCGCGTCGCTCGTCTACGGCGTGCCGGTCGACCAGATCACCTCCGACCAGCGTAGTCACGTCAAGGCGATGAGCTACGGCCTCGCCTATGGCCTGAGCACGTACGGTCTCGCCCAGCAGCTCAAGATTCGCCCGGGCCATGCCGAGGAGTTGAAGCAGAAGTACTTCGCCACATTCGGCAAGGTGCACGAGTATCTGGAGTCGCTCGTCGCCGACGCGCGCGCCAACGGCTACACGGAGACGATGTTCGGCCGCCGCCGCTACTTCCCCGGGCTGTTGTCCACGAACCGCACCGTGCGTGAAGCGGCCGAACGTGCCGCGCTCAACGCGCCGATCCAGGGTTCGGCAGCCGACATCATGAAGATCGCGATGATCCGCGCCGACCAGGCGTTGCGCGACGCCGGCGTGAAAAGCCGCATCATCCTGCAGATCCACGACGAACTCGTCGCCGAGATCGCGCCCGGTGAGGCCGAACAGGTGACTGCGCTCGTCTCCGACGCGATGGAGCACGCCGTCGACCTGTCCGTGCCGCTGGACGTATCCACCGGCATCGGCGATGACTGGCAGCTCGCCGCGCACTGATCCGCATGTCCGCCGTCGTTTTCGCACCGAAGACGACGGCGGACAACCATATTGTCGTAATTGCATGCAATCGTAAGGAGGACTGGATGCCCACGCTCAAACAGATCGTCGATGTACTCGAAACGCTGTATCCGCTGCGGTATGCGGAAAGCTGGGATGAGCCGGGACTGATCGTCGGAGATCCGTCCGCGCCCGTGACGCGTATCATGTTCGCCGCCGACCCGACCATGGCTGTGGTCGATGCTGCGATCGAACGCGGCGTCGACCTGTTGGTGACTCATCACCCGCTGCTGTTCCGTTCCGTGCATCAGGTGTCCGGACTCGGCGCACGCGGCGACATCGTGCGCAGACTGTACCAGTCCGGCTGCGCGCTATGGGTCGGTCATACCAATGCCGATTCGGCGTACCGTGGCGTCGGTCAGGCCGCCGCTGACCTGTTCGGACTGGTCGACCAGCATCCGCTCGTGCCGATCCGGGACGACGAGGCCGCGTCGGCCGGGCACGAGGTCGGGCTTGGCCGTGTTGGCCGGCTCGCCCAACCGATGACGTTCGAGGCGTTCGCCCGCCGCGTCGCCGACATACTGCCACACACCGAACTCGGCGTCACCGCAAGCGGGCCGCTCGACCAGATGATCGCAACCGTGGCCGTGCTGCCCGGTTCCGGCGATTCACTGTTCGACGAGGTGCGCGCCAGCGGGTCCGACGTGTACGTGACCAGCGATCTGCGTCACCATCCAGCCACTGACGCGATCGAACAGGCCCGATACGAGGCCACGATGCGCACGCAAGGCATCCGCGTCGGCCTTGGTGACGAACGCATCCGCCCGCTGCTCGTCAACACGCCGCACTCCGCCATCGAATCGTTGTGGTTCCACTATGCGATTGAGGATGTGCCGAACGCGGTCGAACAGGCGACTGGCCAGCGGCCGGACGTCGAATGGCTGCGCATGAACACTGATCCGTGGACGCTGCGACTGTAGCGCACGGATCCGCGCGGTACGTGAACGGCCGGCCGTACGGCGTCACACGGCATCGCACGGTGCCATACGGCATCACAAGGAAAGGCATCAAGTCAATGCACGACATCATCGATATGAACGCGCCGGTCGAGGTGCGCTCGCGCGAAACCGTCTACCGTGGCGCGATCTTCACCGTCGAGGACATGACCATCGCCCTGCGCCGGCGCGACGGCGGCACCGTCGACATCCGACGGCAGGTATTGCGCCACGCGCCCTGCGTCGTCATGCTCGTCCACGACACGACCACCGACCGCTATCTGGTCGAACGCGAATACCGCGTCGGCTCCGACCGGTTCGCATACGGCATTCCCGCCGGACTCATGGACGCGGGGGAGGACCCGACAACCGCCGCGCTGCGCGAACTCGCCGAGGAAACCGGCGTCGTGCCGGACGGCGAGAACGGCGTCACCATCGACCATGTCGGCGACTACTACTCGTCCGAAGGCATGACCGACGAACTCGCGCACATTATGGTCATGCACCTGAACCGCTACACGACGACGGCGCGCCATCTCGACGCCGACGAACACGTCGACACCGCGTGGGTCGGCTGGAACGAACTGCTCGCCCTGCCGGTCACCGCATCCAACTCGATCATCGCGATCCAGCACGAACGCATCCGTCGCATCCTGAACGCATCATGAACAGGCCGTGATCGTTCCATTCACATCCAGCAAGACCACACGCAAGTGTCGGCAAACTTCACGGTGAGGTGAGATACTGTACCTATGCAGATCAGACCAGGTTTGATGTACCCGCTCGGCGCCAGCTACGACGGCGCCGGCGTGAATTTCGCACTGTTCTCCCAAGTCGCCAGCAAAGTCGAGTTGTGTCTGTTCGATGACGACGACAACGAGACGCGTATCGAGATGACCGAGCAGAACTCGTACGTGTGGCACAACTACATTCCCGGACTCCAGCCCGGCCAACGCTACGGCTACCGCGTCTACGGGCCGTACGATCCGAATCAGGGTCTGCGATGCAACCCGAGCAAGCTGCTGCTCGACCCGTACGCCAAAGCCATCGAAGGCAACATCGACGGCGACGAAAGCCTGTTCTCCTACTGGTTCGACTCGCCCGGCGACGTCACCAAACGCAACGACCTCGACTCGGCCGGCCACACGATGAAATCCGTCGTCGTCAACCCGTACTTCGACTGGAGCAACGACCAGCATCCGCACATCCCGTACCACGACTCGGTCATCTACGAGACGCACGTGCGGGGTTTGACGAACCTCAACAAAGACGTGCCGCCGGACATCCGCGGCACCTACGCCGGCCTCGCATACCCGACCGTCATCGAATACCTCAAGAAGCTCGGCGTGACCGCCATCGAACTCATGCCGATCCACCAGTTCGTCAACGATTCGTTCCTGCAGGAAAAGGGTCTGTCGAACTACTGGGGATACAACACGATCGGCTTCTTCGCCCCGCACAACGCGTACTCGTCCTCCGGCGAACGCGGCCAGCAGGTCAACGAGTTCAAGTCGATGGTCAAGGCCTACCACCGCGCCGGCATGGAGGTCATCCTCGACGTGGTCTACAACCACACCGCCGAAGGCAACCACATGGGCCCGACCCTGAGCTTCAAGGGCATCGACAACCAGGCGTACTACCGTCTCGTCGACAACGACCAGCGGCACTACTTCGACACCACCGGCACCGGCAACTCGCTACTCATGCGCTCGCCGCACGCGCTGCGTCTCATCACCGACTCGCTGCGCTACTGGGTGTCCGAAATGCACGTCGACGGCTTCCGATTCGATCTGGCCGCCACGCTCGCCCGCCAGTTCCAGGAGGTCGATAAGCTGTCCGCGTTCTTCGACATCGTCGAACAGGACCCGATCATCAGCCGCGTCAAGCTCATCGCCGAACCGTGGGATCTCGGCTCGGGCGGCTATCAGGTCGGCGGCTTCCCGTCCAGCTGGTCCGAATGGAACGGCCGTTACCGCGACTGCGTGCGCGACTTCTGGCGCTCGCAGCCGTCCACGTTGCCCGAGTTCGCGTCGCGCCTCATGGGCAGCTCCGACCTGTACCAGATGAACGGACGCCGACCGGTCGCATCCGTGAACTTCATCACCGCGCACGACGGCTTCACCATGAACGACCTCGTCAGCTACAACGAGAAGCACAACGAGGCCAACGGCGAAGGCAACCGCGACGGCGAATCCAACAACCGTTCGTGGAACTGCGGCGTGGAAGGCCCGACCACGATCCCGGACGTGCTCGACCTGCGCGAGCGGCAGATGCGCAACATGTTCGCCACGCTGCTCGTCAGCCAGGGCATCCCGATGATCTGCGGCGGCGACGAGGTGGCGCGTACCCAGCAGGGCAACAACAACGCGTACTGCCAGGACAACGAGATCTCGTGGACAAACTGGGATCTGAACGATTCGCAGAAGGATCTGTTCGAGTTCGTCTCGAAGCTCATCCATCTGCGTCTCGAGCACCCGGTGCTGCACCGTCGTCGTTTCTTCTCCGGCCGCGAGCAGGGGGATTCTCCCGACAAGCTGCCGCAGGTCGAATGGTTCGACCACACCGGTTCGATCATGGACATGGAGGACTGGCAGAACACGCACGCGTTCTCGGTGATGATCTACCTCAACGGCTCGAACATCCCCGAAATGGACTACTACGGCAACCAGCTCGTCGACAATGACTTCATCCTTATCTTCAACGCGCACTACGAGCCGATCATGTTCACGCTGCCCGACGAGAAGTACGGGCGCAAGTGGCAGCTCATCGTGGACACGCACAACCCGAAGGGGCCGGAGCTGAGCTATGAGGCCGGGTTCGTGATCACCGCGCAGTCGCGCAGCTTCCTGCTCTTGAAGAGCGCGAAGGATCCGCGCAAGCAGCAGAACCACTTGTTCTAGTTGAGCGATGATGCATCGCAGTGGAAGCCCTTGCTGGGAACGTAGTTATTGCAAGGGCTTTCACTGTTTTCGAGCTTGGCTGTCTTGTTGTGGAATGTTGTGATTAGCAGTTATTAGCAACAAACTTGCTGGTCGGTTTGCGGAATAGTTCAGCGTGTCTTGTCCGGCTTCGTCGGTGAAGTCGTCTTGCATAGAGAGCATGTGTCGCGAGCGAAAAATCGCGGATCGCTTTTAGTTAGCTATTCAAGTAAAACAGTTTGAGTAGAATTCTTGTATGTTCACGTCTGCGTGTTATCAGTCAGTCTCATTGCCGCGTTACTGTCTAGTTGTACTGTCGTGTGATTCAGTAGTATCATGAGGGTGATAATAGTAAAGCCCTGTGGCGTTCCAGCACCACAGGGCGGTTGAAACCCCTGACAGAGTTCCACTCCCAGATTAGATCTAGGCGTGGAGGAAAGATGACGGACGAGATGGGCTACCGGAACATCGACCGCGTGTACGAGCTCTCGCAGCAAGGCAGACTGTCCAAGGAGAGCGGCGGCACCCTGACCCTTGATCTTCTCGCCTTATCCATGATGACGTACATGGCGCGTAAGGCCATTGACAAAGAGGATCGCAAGGCCATCGCCGAAGGCAAGCCCTACTGGTGCTACTGGGGTGGCTGGGACAGCATGGCTGCGACGATAGGTATGGTGCTGCCGACCGACGAACAACGGGAGCATGCGTTCGAGGACGAATCGGTCGCAGATGCAATATCCGCACGGCAGCTCACCGCTAGGAACCGGTTGAGTCGTACCGCCAAGTTCCTCAAGGAACGCGGTTGTATCAAGATGCTCAAAGCGCCGGTGACATTCGCTCGCGAGAATGCGATATGGCTGCTGAGGCTAGGAGAGACCGAGGAGGAGAACGCCACGGCCGAGGCGTGGGCTAGGAAGTGTCTGAACCTGTAAAACAATTCAAAGCCCCTCACTCTCCCGATGTGGGGAGGGTGAGGGGCTTGTGGCTCAAAACTTTGCCGGTAGAGACCGGTGATGATTGATCGTTGCCGGCGGTTTACTCCCGCTTTCCACGGCGGGCCTACCCGATTGGGTAAGACTTTGTTTACTGTCCGATACTGGACTTGGGCACGCTGCCCATGCCGAGCTTGATGAGCCACTGGTTGACCGCGGGAATCGCCATGACACGCGACAGCGCGCCCGCGATGGCGGTCACGGTCGCGGCCATGCCGGCCAACGTGACGTACAGTGAACCGGACGGGTCAAGGCCGAGCGCCTGCACGATCTGCGGTACAACGGGCGCGGCGATGATGAAACCGACAAGCACCTGCATGATGGTGCGGATCACT
This sequence comes from Bifidobacterium sp. SO1, assembly GCF_018555335.1. Lineage (NCBI taxonomy): Bacteria > Bacillati > Actinomycetota > Actinomycetes > Bifidobacteriales > Bifidobacteriaceae > Bifidobacterium > Bifidobacterium sp. SO1. The sequence continues at coordinate 28,669 of NZ_JAFEJR010000004.1, forward strand.
CGCTGTCCCTTGTACCAGATGTCCTGCACCGCCTGCTCGTTGCCGGTCAGATCGGACAGGATACTGATGATCTCCTCGTCGGTCAACGGTTCAAGACCGAGCGTGGTCATGGTGTCGGCGGTGATGCCGTCGGTGTCGAGCGTGGCGGTCTGGCTGGCGTCGCTGATCTTGGCGAGTTGGGCGGCGTTCATGCCATTGCCGGTAGTGGTGTCTGCTGTCATGATACGTTCTCCTTTAGTTGTTGACGGCCTGCTGGAATCGGGTGAACCAAGGTGCTTTCTTGCTGCCGAGCTTGAACACCGGGATCGTGATGCCGCACTGTTTCGCGACCTGTTTGATCGCGGTGACCTGATCCGGGTGGGTGAGATTGTGCAGTCTGGTTCCGTCGAACCAGACAAGACGACTTTCGTCGTTGGGCTGGATGATCGCCTGCATGGCGTCGTCTCCTTCCGTAATCGTGTTGGTATTGGTCGTGGTATTAGTGGTGGCCGCTCCGAGTAACTGGTTGGCACGGTCGAGAATCCGCTGTACAGGCAGGGGATTGTCCACGGCGCGGTCGGGACATCCCGCATGATCGGTGCCGGGGATCTCGCGATGCAGGTAGATGTTGCCGTTCAACCCGTCATGCCAGAGTTTCTTCCACCCGTACCTGCGGGCGATGTCCGCGCACAATTGGGCCGACGCCTCGATCTCCGCCTCGGTGACCGCGATTCCCCTGAGTCCGCCCGCATGCTCGATCGTGACGCCAGAACAGTCGGACGCCATGTTCGCGTCCGCCCACGAACCGTTCGCCTCGGACACCCACTGGTAGATCGTCCCGTCCGAACCGACCCCGTAATGGGAAGCGGCACGGAAGTCCGCGCGTCTGAAGCACGTGTCCGTGCCCGCCAACGTGCCGACCATGATGTGCAGGGTGATGTGATCCACCGTGTACCCGTTACGCCCGTCGTAATGGTTCGGCGAGCCACGCCAAGTGACTGTTACCATTCGTTCTCCTTAGTCGGTGTGGTGTGTTTTCGTATAATCCCAGTCGCAGGTCTTCAAACGCTGCTCGTAGTCCGAGGTGAGCCATTCGTGGCGCGCGTGGCCCAAACCGTTGCCGCCGAGCCGAAGGTATTCCTGTCCGGCCTCCAACTGGCGTTCGTGCTGGGTGCGCGACGTGGTGTGCGCGAACAGTTCCAGTCGGAGCACGTCCAGTCGGATCGCGCGCCGATCCCGTTCGGATTGTTCGAGCCGCTGATAGTCGCGGTCGAGCTTGCGTTCCACGTCCTTGAGGATCGGACTGTCCGCCAACGCGGCGTCCAGATCCTCACGGGTCAGCACATGCTCACGCCGGTCGACCCGGTTGAGCAGCCACGTCACGAACGTCACGCCCACGCCGCCCGACAGGATCGACACAAGCACCGTCGCCCACACGGGCATTACATCAGTCAAAACATGATTCCTTTCCTCTCCGTTCAGTCGAGCGGCATCGTGTCCCCGGTGAACGACGTCAGCCCCAGCTTCTGCAATGCCTGCCAGTCGGCGGCCGTGCCGAGGAACATGCTGCTCCAGTTGACGTTCACGTTGGTTTTCGCGGGCGTGAAGAACAGGAGTTGGAGTTTGGTCGCGTCGGCCGGCATGGTGATCTGCATGCTGGTCGTGTTGCTCCCGTCCTTGAGCGCGGGCCCGTTCTTCAGCCATGTCCACGAGCCGCCGGCCTTGCGGCTGTTGGCGATGATCCACTGGCCCTTGGCTGGCGGGGCGGCCGTACCGCCGTAGCCGAGGTACGCGTTCGCGTGGAATTCGAGCTGACGGCCCGCCAGCATGGGGTTGTCGATCTCGCAGGTCGCGAATCCTCCCGTGTCGCTCGTGCTCACGAGCACGATCTGGACGCGGGCGAGATCCGTCGATAATGTGCATCCGTCGGAGACCGGCCATTTCGACGCGCCGGTAAGACCGGGATCCGGGAACAGGTTGGTGATGATCATGCGACCACCATCCAATCCATGCGGCGGAGCACACGGGTCAGGCGTTCAGCCCCCCCAATGGCATCGTGTCTCCGTCGAACCACGGGAGGTCGGGCAGCAGTGCGCTGACCGCCGTCCAGTCGTCGGGCGAGTAGATGGCGATGTACCGTAGGGTGACGGTCTGCGTCTTGTTCAACCGCAGGCCGAACGGGTAGTCGTTGGTGATGCATTTGCCGGCGATCCACCGGACGCCGTTCCTTTCCCCGTGGGCCAGCGGCGTTCCCGCCTCGATGCCGGTGGTGGCCGTCTCGTCGGCCGAGTCCACCGTGAAGGCGAGCACGATGACGTCGCCGGCCGTGAGCTTGCCGGTCTGGACGACGGCGAAGTCCGTGCCCTTGTACTGGTACGTGTAGTGGCCGTCACCGGTTTTGGTGACGGTCATGGTGCCGCCGGTCTTGGAGTCGCTCACGTATGTCGGGCGCTGCGTCGCGGCGCGCGTGTCGGTGGCCTTGTTGGTGATGATCATGCGGCCACCTCCCACCGGGAGGCGACCGCTAGTTCAACGGCATGGTGTCGCCGTTGAACGTGTCCTTGGGCAGTTTGAGCGTCTGCAGGATAGTCCAGTCGGCGCTCGTGCACACGCACAGGTTGTCCGCTTTCCAGTACTTGCCGTCGTTCAGGCAGGTGAACGTGATCGAATCCGTATCCGACTGGGGTGTGATGGTCCAGATGTTCGCCTTGGGGATCCCCGCCTCCGTGACGGTCGTCCCGCCGCACGAGATCGTGAAGCCCTTGGCCTCCGCGTCCGTCCAGGTCTTCCACACGCTCACGCGCAGGACAAGTTCCGTGCCGGCGGTGACCGGGCTGATCCTGAAGGTCGTGCCCTCGCTGTTGAATCCGGTGAAGCTCTTCGGAGACAATGCGATGTTGCGAATGTACGTCATGCGGCCAGCCCCCATTCAAGAGAGCCGACGCGAACCAGAACGTGAGAGCGGCGGCTAGGCCATCCCCCCCTAATGGCATGAGATCACCGTACAGACAACCGGGATTATCGGTCCATTTCGACCATGCGGCGTATTCGTCCGCGGTCATGATCATGAGGTTGGTGACGCTGATCGTCTCGTCCACGGCCTTCGGCGTGCTGGCGACGGCTTTGATCGACGTGTAACCGGAGGATGGCGCCGTGAACGGGATCGCGAGCTTCTGGGTGCCGGTCTTGGCTCCGCCGCCTCGGGCGAGTTCCGCCCATTTGCCGTCCGCCGTGGTCATGCCGATGATGATCGGCGAACCGTTGCGCAACGCGGTCGCGGTCTTCAAAAACACGTCGCACAACAGGACGAGGCTTGTGGACGGGGCCTTCACGACCCACTCGTGGATGCTGATCTCGGCCTGCGCGCCCTGCGTGTCCTTGCCGGTCACGTTGAACCCGTATTTGCCCGTCGTCGCGTAGCTGACGGCCGACACGACGCCGTTGCCGGCCGAAATGCCGGGTAGTTTCACGGTCTTCGGATCGCACCAGTAATTGTGGTACAACACGATTCGTCTCCTTTCAAGGTATGAAAAAAGCCACCCCGCGAACGGGATGGCTTCATGACGTGAGGGAACCGGCTTACTGCTTGTCGGGCTTCTCGAGCTTGGAAAGACGCCGGTCGCGGTCGGCGAGCTGTGCTTTGAGGATGCTGTTCTCGACCGTGAGGTTCGCGATCTTCAATCCGAGATCGTTGATCAGATCGGCCTGCTCGTAATCGGCGTTCATTTGGCGTCTCCTTCGATCGGATCGGATGTGACGGTCAGGATACCGTCGATGGACACGAGGTCGCCCACGGTGACGGTTTTGGACGTGTTGGTGCGCGTGTCCTCGAACGTGACCGTTTCGCCGTCGGCCGGGACGCGGGCGAGGAGCATGCGTTCCGTGTCGCGCCAGATCTCCTCGGACTGGTCGGGCTGATAGTCGAAGTTCAGTCCGAGACTGATGAGACGCCCCTTCACGCTGTCGATGGCGGGACGCAGGTCGAGCGTCTGCGTTTCCGGAATGGTGGTTTCGTCTGTCATGATGTTCCTTTCCTGCTGGGTTAGAATGCGATCCACCGGACGGTCACGGCCTGTTTGCCAGTCTCCCAGCCGTCCGTGTCGTTGCGGGCGAGACGGATGGTGCAGCCGGTGTCGGTGATGTTGGTGACGACCGGGTGGAAGTGGATGCCGTTCTCGTTGGCCATGCTGACCACGACCGTCGGCACGTATCCGCAGTTGTGGTTGAAGCTGAAGTAGCCTTTCTCCGAGTTGCCGGCCGCGGTTCCGCTGCGGGGCGTGAACTTCTTCCCGTTGAGGGTGGCGACGTGCAGTCCGTCCGATTTGAACTGCATGTTCGTGCCCTGCACGTAGAAGTCGAGCTGCGTGTCGGTGAGCTTGACGTACGTGTTGCTGTCGTATGTCATGTACATCGCGGCGTTGGTCGCCTGGAAACTGTGACCGTTGCGGATCAGCGCCGCATACGTGCCGTTCATGTCGACTCGGCTCGTGTCGGTCGAACTGGTGCCGACCATGAGCTGGCAGTAGTCCGATCCGATCTGCAACGCGGTGTTCGCGGTCCTCAACTGCAGGCCGAACCCCTTCTGCGTGGCGGACAGGACGCTCGTGTAGTTGCCGAACTTCATCCACGTCTTGCCGTCCTCGCTCAGGAACGAGCTGTCCTGTTTCGCACTGACGAACTTCGCGCCCGTGACCGTGCCGCCGCTGATCGCCGCGCCGCTGATCGTGCTGCCCGATACGAGGCTGCCCTTGATCGAGATCGCGCCGGTCGACGTGTTGATCCACAGCGTGCTGTTGCCGGCAGCGTCCTTGACCTGCATGTGGTCGTCGGTGATTGTGAACCGTCCGTTCGTGGTCGTGAACGAACCGCCCTTGATCGTCGCGCCGGTGATCGTGCTGCCGGACACGAGACTGCCTTTGATGGCGACGGCGCCGCTGCTCGCGTTGATCCAGAACGTCGTGTTCCCGGATGCGTCCTTGGCGGCGATGCCCGAATCGTTGATCACGATCCTCTGGTTCGTGGTCTGGATCTTGCCGCCGGTGATCGTGGAACCGGTGATCGTCGATCCCGTGATCGTGCTGCCGGAGGTAAGACTGCCCTTCATGCTCACGGATCCGTCCGACGCCTGCAACACGAACGTGTTCGTCCCGCTCGCGTTCTTCAGCACCATGCCGGAGTCGGTGAGCGTGAGCCTGCCGTTCGTGGTCTTGACGGCAGCGCCGGTGATGGTGCCGCCTGTGACGTTCGGCGCGGTGATGGTGCCGTTCGCGAGGACGCCGCCGTTCGCTTTCAGGTTGCCGTTCACGTCGAGCGTGAACTTCACGGTGCCGGACGCGTCGTAGCCGACCAATCCGCCCGACGTGAGCTTGACGCCCCTGTTCGCGGTCGCGGTGGTCTGGATCGTGGAGCCGGTCACGGTCACGCCCGACAGGCTTCCCCCGGACATGACCGGCCCCTTGAGCGTGACCGACCCGTCCGCACTGTTCATGGTCAGGGTCGCGGCTCCCGACGTGTTCTTGAGCGTGAGCCCGGAATCGTTGATCAGAAGCCGGCCGTTCGTGGATTGGAACACACTGCCCTTGATCGTGCTGCCCGAGATCGTGCCCTTGACGGTCAACGATCCGGTCGTGCTGTCGTACGAGAGCTTGTCGCCCAACGTCATGCCGGCCTGGTTGATCGTCAGATACCGTGTGCCGTCCGTTTTGAGTCCGCGGATCTCCGCGCCCTCGACCACGCCGCCCTTGATCGTGCTGCCGCTGATCACGGCGCTCGACATGATGGGCGCGTCCATCGTCAGACGCCACTTGTCGGCCAACGTGGTCAGGCGGGACGGTGAATTGTTCGCCTCTCCCTCCCATTCGGTGTAGAAGTCGGCGAGCAGCGAAACGGAATTGTTCTCTTCGCCAGCCCACCTGGTCCACAGTCCGATCGGAGCCCACGTGAGAACCGGCTTGCCCTCGCCGTCCGTGAACACCAGCCCGTCGTCCGAAATGTCGACGTGCTTGCCGGCGGTCTGGAAACTGGAGCCGGTGATCGCCGTGCCTGTGATCGTGCTGCCCGCGTTGATCGCGCCGGTGACCGACACCCTGCCGGTGGCGGCGTCCACGGCGAACGTGGGATCGCCGTTCGCGTCATAGCCGGCCAGTCCCTTGTCGGTGAGCTTGACGCCCCGGTTCGCGGTCGCGGTGGTCTGCACCAGCGCGCCCGTGATGGTCGTGCCGGTGATCGACCCGCCCGACACGATCGGCCCCTTCACGGTGACCGACCCGTCCGACGATTTCATCGCCATGGTCACGCCGCCGGAAGCGTCCTTGAGCGTGAGCCCGTCGTCGTTGATCAGCAGACGGTTGTTCGTGGTCACGAACTTGCCGCCCTGCACGGTCGTGCCGGACAGGAGGTTGCCTTTGATCTTCGTCGCGTCGATCGATTCCGCGGCGATCTTCTCCGCGTTGACCGCGCCGGCCTTGATCTTGTCGGCCGTCACGCTGTTCGCGGCCAACGCTTCGGACACGATCGAGTTGGCGGTCATATGCCCAGCGTTGATCGACTTGGCGGCGATCTTCACGGCGGTGACCGCGTTCGCGGCCAAGGCGTTCGTGGTGACGCTGTTCGCGGCGAGCTTGTCGGCGGTGATCGCGCCGACCGCGATCTTCGCGGCCGTGACGGCCAATGCGGCCAGTTTCTCGGTCGTGACCGCGTTCGCGCTGATCTTCTCCGCGATCACCGAACCGACAGCCAGTTTCGCGGCCGTGACGGCCAACGCGCTGATCTTCTCGGTGGTAACCGCGTTCGCGGTGATGTTCGAGGCGAGCACGCTGTTCGCGGCCAGTTTGCCCGCGGTGATCGCGGCCGCGGCGATCTTGTCGGAGACGATCGACCCGGCGGCGAGCTTGTCGGTGGTGATGCTGTTCGCGGCCATGTTGTCCGCGACGACGCTGCCTGTGGCGAGGATGTTCGCCGCCACCAGATTGATCTGGTTCCACCGTTCCCCGTCGTACACGTTGGCGTCCACGATACGGCTCGACAACGTGGACAACCATGAGGGGCTGTTGTTCGCCGCGCCCTCCCAACCGGTGTAGAAGTCGGCGAGGATGCTGACGGAATTGTTCTTCTCGCCGGCCCAACGCGTCCAATACGCTTGGGTGCGGTACCACAGGTCGCCCTGTCTGACCGTCACGTCCTTCAACGTGGTCGGATCGTCGGGCCCCGTGTACACGTTGTGCATGCCGTCGAGGCTCGTGCCGACGCTGTTGGCTTTGTCCAACGCCTTCTGGGCGGTCGAGCTCGCCGCCGTGATGTCCGTGCGGTTCTTCTCGATCGCCGCGCTGTTGGCCGCGACCTGCTTGCTGGCCGTCGCAAGATCGCTGTTGGCCTTGTCCAACGCGGTCTTGTTCGCGGCGATGTCCTTCTGCGCTTGGACGATGGTCTTGTTCGCTTCGGTCAGACCGGTCTTGTTCGCCGCGATGTCGGTCTTGGCCTGGCTCAGATCCTTCTGCGCTTGGGCGAGATCTGTTTTCGCCTTGTCGAGCGTCTTGTTGGTTTCCGTGATGGTCTGATCGAGTTCGGCCTGTTTCCGTTCGTTGTCCTCGAGCGACTGCTTGACCGAATCCATGTCGGCGTTCGTCAGTTCCAACCATTGCGAGCCGTTCCACCGGTACGTGCCGATGACGCGCGTGGACAGCGGGGTCAGCCATGACGGGCTGTTGTCCGCCTCTCCTTCCCAACCGGTGTAGAAGTCGGCGAGCAGCGAAACGGAATTGTTCTCTTTCCCCTGCCAACGGGTCCAGTATTTCTGTGTGCGGTTCCACAGGTCGCCGTCCTTCAACGTGACGCCTTCCAACGTGGAGGGGTCGTCGGGGCCCGTGTACACCTGATGCAGGCCGTCGACGGCAAGCCCGACCTTGTTGGCCTTGTCCAACGCCTTGTCGGCGGTGGAGGTCGCGGCGGCGATGTCCTTCCGCGCTTGGGAGACCGTGGCGTCGACCTCGGCCGCGTGCTTGTTGATCGCGGTGATGCTGTCCTTGTTCGCCGTGATCTGCCTGCCCGCTTCGGTCAGGGTCGCGGCGGTCTGGTCGATGGTCTTCTGTTGGGCGGCGTCCACGGCCTTCAGATCGGTTATCTGCTGCGCGTTCGTCTCGGCCGCGTTCTTGGCCGCGTCGGCCTGTTTCTGCGCGTTCGAGATCGCCTGCCCGTGCTGCGAGATGGTTTTCTGCGCTGCGGCCAGCGCGTTGTTGGCCGCGTCGATCTGCTTCTGCTGGGCGGTGTTCGCGTCCGAATTGGCCTGAACCTTCTGATTCGTTGCGGTCAGGGAGTCGCGGATGGTCTGGTCGGCCTTCTCCGCCTCGGTCTTGTTCGCCGCGATCGCCGTGCTGTTGGCCGTGACCTTCTTGTCCACGACGGCGACCTGCGCGGCCGCGTCCTTCTTCGCTTCGGCGAGGATCCTGTCCGCGGACGCGTCCAGCTCCTCCTGTGTGACCGCGGGCACGACCGTGATGCTCGCCCCCGCACCCCAATCGGACTTGTTGTCGGAACGGTCCACGCTCCTGAGTGCGAACCAGTAGGTCTTGCCGACCTCCAGACCGGTGACGATGCAATGCCCGTCGCCCATGATCATGTCACGGTACGTCCAGTTCGTCGGCCCGTTCGACATGCCGACCTCGCAATGGTCGAAATCGGCCTCCATTCCGCCGTTGACGTTGTTCTTCCCGTCCCAGCGCACGTCCACCGTGCCCAGCGAGGACGAGAGGATCGGCTTCGACGGGACGGACGGGGGAGTGACGTCGGCCTCGGTACGTACGACCACGGTCTTCGACCATTCTCCCGGCCTGTCGGAATACGTGGGGATCGCACGCACGCGGAACCCGTATTCGACGCCGCATTCGAGATTCGTGATGCCGAGCGTCGAGCCTCCCGCATCGGCGGCGGGCGCAGCATCCATGACATTGACTGCCGCGGCCTGCGCGTCGGTCTCGCCGCCGAACTGCCACGGGGCTCCGGCGATGTTCTTCCGATATTCGACCCTATAGCCCTTGACGTCGATGGCCGTGTCGTCGGTCGCCTGATCGACCGGATCGGCTATGACGCGCGCCAACGCGACCGCGTTCCCGTCCTCGGCGATGTACGCGTCGGTCGTGACCGTCACGGACACGGGAGCCTTCGCTACCCTGTGATCCTTCTCCGGAGCTGGGATGCCGTTGCCGGTGCCGCCCGCGACCGCGCCGCCAAGCATGCCGGTGACCTTGCGCGCGTTCGTGACGGAACGGTTGTACACCTTGTCGTTCAGCACCGCGTTGATCTTGTACCGGCCCGAATCCGAGGACACCTGGTTCGCGTCCATGCTGATCGTGACCTGCTTGACCTGCACCTTCTCGCCGACGCCGTACGTCGGCGCGGTGATCCAGTCGCCTTGACGCCAGTCGATCAACGGCAGATAGTCCACGTTGCCGCTCAGGATGCTGCGCGTGTACTCGCCGCGCACGCGCGACGCGGAATCCAATGTGCCCTGCAGGTAGGCGGCGGCGCTGGCCGCATCGGAAACGCCCTGCTGCGACAGGTACAATTCCCACTTGCCCCACGGGGTCGGCGCGGTCGGATTATCCTGCGTGAACGCCTTCTGGTTGTCGCCCCTGACGAGGATGTGCGAGGCGACCGATTCGATGCTTTCCTGCGCGGGCGCGTCGACCACGTCCCTCATCGGCACGCGGATCGAAGACATGTCGCGCGACAGGGCCGCGGAACCATGGTTGTAGACGCGCAGCTCACGCTGGTAGAAGCACCAGTCGCACAGGAAGTTGTCCGACATGTTCTGCAGGACGGTGTACATGCTCACGCCCGGTTCGAACGCGAGCGTGAGCCGGTCCTTCCACGGCTGGCCCGCACTGTCCTTCGCCGTGTCGAACACGCAGTTGACCGGCACGCCGCCGCGCTTGAAGTTCTCGTCCATCATCGTGCGCAGGATCAGACCGACCGTCGCGTTGCGGAACACGCGCTTGCCCTTGTTGTCGCCCTTCTGCTCGAGCACGTTCAGGTTCAGCATGAGCGCCTTGTTCAACAGCCACCCGTACGAGGGGCAGGTCAGCTTCACCGTGTCCGACAGGTCGAGCGCGTCCGTGTCCGCCTGGATGCGAATGTACCGGCCGTTGACCATCTCATGCCAACTGGTCGGCTCCGTGTCGTCGCACACCTCCAACGCGAGCTCCAAGCCCGCGCCGAGCGCACGGTCGAGCAGATACCCGTTGATCGCCTTCCGCGAATAGGTGAGCGACAGGCTCCCGTTGCCGTCATGCAGCAGGGTCGCGTCGAACTGGATCGGCTGGGGAAGGAACCCCAACGCCGGCCCGTTCGGCTCGTACACACGGAAACGGACACCGAGATTCTTGCCCATCAGATCCTCTTTTCAACTCTCAGCAAACACCCATGCGGGCTACCACCACGTCTTGCGCACATGCGCGAACACCCAGCCGCTCACACCGTCCGCGGCCACGCCCATCCTGTAGATGTCCTGCGCGTCGGGCCAGCATTGCAGCAACCCCTGCGACGGATAGTCCAGACCGTTCGAAACGTCCGTGCCCGACAGGGTCCACGCCTCGTTGTTCTCGCTGCGCCACGCGCGCATGCGCAGCGGGTCGATGAACAGGCTCGCCTCCTGCGCCTGCCCGGTCCACGCGATGCCCGAATGGGTCACGTGGTCGGTGATGATCACGCGGGTCGCGTGGCCCGGCACACGGAACACCATGTCCGTCAACGGCGCGTCCGACAGGCTCCCGTCCGTCGACTGCGGCGTCCACACCGGGGACGTGGTGCCGATCTGCAGCTTCTGGTCGTAGTATTCGGCCGAATGCCACCACACCTCGATCATCGCGAACTGCGCGGTGAAACTGACCAGCCCGTTCGGATCCGACGTGTCGTCGTCCACGACCAGACTGACCAGTTCGACCTTCGTATGCTGTTCGACGCCGTTCCTGACCCGTGTCATGGTCAGTTCCGGCATGGCGCACAGGCGCATGATCCTCGACGACTCCTCGTACACCTTCGGATGGAACGCGTCCACCTTCAACGTGATCGTCCGCTCGTCGTACACGGGCAGCACTCCCAAGTCCAGCGTGCCGTTGATGCCGGGCATCGTCGTCACCGTACGGCGGCGCGTGATGCCCGGCAGCAGGGAGGAGCCTGTGACGACCAGACAGTTCTCGCTGTCCAGGGGGACGCCGGCCAGCCGGTACGACATGGTCGAGAAGGCCGTCATGGTCCAACTCCTTTCAGATCAAACCCAGATTCGCGTATTCGTCGAGCTGACGGTTGCGCTGCACCGGGATCGGGGTGACGCTCGGATAGATGAACGTCTGGTTGTACGTGTCGCCGGATTTCACGGCCGGCATGGACAGAGCCGCGTTAGATCCGGTCGAACGGGTCGAGCGTGCGGATGGCAGGGTGATTCGGCTCGTGCGACGCGCGTCCGTGATGTACTTGTTCGGGATCGACCCGGTCGCGTTGATCGCGGCCATCACGCCCGAACCGTACAGTTCCTCCATGCGGCGCACGCTCGACGCCTTGACCACGTATTCGCCGGTGGACACCATCGTGGACGCGTTCAACGGGATCGAATCGCTCGTGTTGTCGCCCTGACCGGTCACGCGTCCGGTCCTGGTGACGCCGGAGCCGAGCACTTCGCCGCCCTCCGCGTCGCCTCGGACGAAGCCGAGCACCGCGTTGAACGCCTTGCTGGCCCATGACGTGCCCCAATTCCACGCGGCCCAGAATGCGTTTTGCACTTCGTCGGTGGTCGCTCCGAACTGCGCGTTGTACGTGCTGCCGTTCCACTGGTTCGCGTAATCCTGCGCGGTGTCCTTCGCGTTCCTTGCGCCCGTCGCGTCGCCGTCGAATCCCGCGACGCGACGCACGCCGGCCCAATAGTCCGCGTACGACATCGCCGTGTCCTTCGCGTTCTTCGCTCCGGTCGGGTCGCCGTTGAAGTCGGCGACGCACTCCTCGATATCCCAGTCGTCCGCATACTTCTGCGCGGTGTCCTTCGCGTTCTTCGCTCCGGTCGGGTCGGCGTTCAGCTTCGCGGTGGGCACGAGCTTGCCGTACGCGTCCATCTTGCCGTTGACGTAATCCAACGTGGCCTTCGTCAGATCGGTCGCGTTCAGCGTGGTCGTATACCCTTTGCCGTCCTTGCCTTTCTTGAACAGTTCCGCATGCTGCTTGACCAGTTCGGTCTGCACGAGCGCCTGTTCGCCGTTCGCGTCCAGCACGATCGTGTACTTGCCGGTGTCGTCCGTGCTCGTGTTCTTCTTGAGCTCGTCCATCTTCGCCTGCACGTCGTCCATGCTGGTGATCGCACCCGAGTTGATGCCCTCGAGGATCGTTTTGAAGATCGCGGTGTTGCCCGCCTCGGGGAAGATCGCGCGAAGATTGCTCAGATACTGGGTGAGCGCCGTCTTCGTCTGCTCGGTCTCCGCCTTGAACAGGGTGGTCACCTCTTCCGGGGTCAGCCCGTACGTCTTCAACAACTGGTCGACGGCATCCTGGGGGATGTTGATCTTGTTGGCCGTGTCGACGAACTGTTCGGCCAGCTCCTTCTGCTTGGCTTTCACCTGATCGGTCGTCGCCCCGGACTCGACCATGCTTTTCAACCAGTCATGGCCGGCCGTGCCGAGATTCGACAACGCGGTCTGCGCCTGACGGCCCGCCTCGCTCATGTTGTTGAACGAGCCGGTCACGTTCGCGATGCCGGTCGCGTTCTCATCCCAGACGGGCCCGGTCTTCCCGGCGAGCTCGTTGATGTTGGCGATAGCGTCGCCCATGTTCGAATACGTCTCACCGTATTCGGACGCCGCGTTCAACGCGTTCTGCTGGCTTTGCCGCTGACGGTCCTGCCAACTGATGAGCTGCTGGGTCGCGGTGGACAGCATCTGCGTGCGCTGCTCCTGCGTTCCGATGAGGATGCTCAACGCCGCGGAATCCTCGCCCGTCTTGATCAGGTTCTCCGCGAACCCGGCCTGATGCCCGTTCGCGATCGCGGTGGCCTCCGCGTTCGTGATGTACTCCTCGCGGGCCTTCTCCAACGACGCCCTGACCTTCTGGGCCGCTCCGGCGAGAGTACCGTAGTTGCCGGTCAGGGTCGCGATGCCGCGGTTGTTCTTCTCGTAGATGGCGTCGAGTTTGCCGAGCATCGCCTCGTACTGGGATTGCGAGCCGGTCGCGGTCTTCGCGAGATCCTCGGTCTTCATGCCGAGCTTCTCCGCCGCGTCGGCCGTGCTGTCGAATCCGGTCGCCACGTCGGACAGCCAGTTGAACCCGGTCTCCGCGAACTCATTGTCGTTGAACGACTCGTCGATCGTCTTCGCGACCGCGCTGATCCCATCCTCCGCCTCCTTGGCGGAGTCGGGAATGTTCGACAACGCGGCCCTGATGTCCTCCGAAGCCTTCTCGGTCGCCTGCGCCTTGCCCACGTAATCCGACATCGCGGTGGTGAGCGCCGCGACGCCGGCCGTGACGGCCACGCCCACCGGGCCTCCGAACGCGCCCAATACGGCGCTGCCGGCCGACTTGGCGAACGCTCCGGTCTTGCCCAGCACGCCGTTCGCGGCCTTCACGCTGCCGGTGATGCTCGACAACGCGGGGTTGACGGCCACGAACCCGGCGATCGCGCCCTTCATGCCGGTGCCCGCCTGCTTCGCGCTGACGCCCAACGACCGAAGCGTCTTCTGATAGGCGAGCGTCTGCACCGTGTTCTCCAGAAGCCCGGTCTTCACCGTGTTCCACGCGGTCAGACCGGCCTTGCCGAACGTCATGTACAGGCCGATCGCGGCCTGCACCGGTTCCGGCAGACGGCTGAACGCGTCGGCCGTGGTCTTCGCGGCCACCGCCACCGCCTCGATCAGCGGGGTCGCGGCCTTCAACGTCACGGCGAGCGTCCCGCCGAACGTGTCCGACAGTCGACCGACCGTGGACAACAGTTGGCTGAACGCGGGGCTCGCGTCGCCGACCGCGTCGAACACCTTGCGGAACCCGCTCGACACTCCCGCGGAGAAGTCCCTGATGCCGGTGCCCGAGTTCTTCAACAGGCGGCTCACGTTGCTCGAGAACGAACCGAACGTCGCGCCCGCATCCCGGAACACGTTCGCGGTCGTGTCACGCAGCGCGTACGCGGCCGAACCGATGTCCGAGAACGCGTTGCGCACCGACTCCTTCGCGTCCTTCGCACCATCGGCCCACGTCCTCAACGTCGTCTGGAAGCGTGCCGAGTTGACCGCCCGGTCGGCTTTGCCGACCGCCTTGCTGAACCCCTCGATGCCGTTCTGGGACTCCGCCAACGCCGTGTACAGGCCCTTCGCGATGCCGAGCGTGCTTTTGAACGTGTCCTTGAGATACCCGCCCTGCTCCACGACCTCGCGCATCGACGCGACGATCTCGCCGGTGTACCGGGTCTTGTCGACCCACTCCGAGAACTTCGCGGACAGTTCGCTCATATAGTTCGCGGCCCGCGGCAGGTATTGGCTCGTGCCGTCGCTCAGCCGCAGCATCGATTGGACGAGGCTCTTCACGCCAGGCTGCAGCTTGTCGATCGCGGTCTTCGTCGTGTCGAAGATGACGGGCAGTTCACCCGCCTTGTCGGATTCGCGGATGATGTCCGCGATACCCTCCACGACCTTGCCCTCCGCAGTGGCGATGCCGGTCATGCCGGGGATGAGCGTGCCGCTCACATCGTCCATCAGATTACGGATCGCGAGACGCGCCTTGCCGTAGAACGCGTCGTCCATCGCCTGACCGAACCCGTTGAGCTTCGTCGTGGCGATGTCGATCTGCGTGCTGAACGTTTCGCCCTTGTCGCCCCACGCGTGCTTCAACACGGTGAACGCGGCACCAAGACCGATGATCGCGCCCGGGGCTGCCAACGCGGCCTTGCTCATCGTCACGATGGACGAGCCGACGCCGAGCACGCTGCCCGACAGGTTCGTCGCGCCCGCCGCCAGACCGGCCATGACCGTGCCGACCGCGCCGAGCACCGGCACCTTCGTGTCCAGCGTGTCGAACAGGTTCACCAATCGTTGGAACTGGTTGTTGACGCCGCGCAGGCCGGTCGCCCCGTAGGTCATGCCGTCAAGCAGCTTGCCGAAGTCCGTGGCGTGGAGTTTCGCGTAGATGTCGACCGAACGGGGGCGGGTCAGCACGGCGAGATGCGCGGACGCGAGCTTCGACTTCAGGTCTACGTCCATGTCGAGCTTGTCGTTCTTGTCCTTCCACTCGTCGAGCCGGCGTTTCGCCCGCTCCAACTGGAGGTTCAATTCAAGCTCGTATTCGATCCTGCGGTCCGGGTCGGCCTTGATCCTCGCTTCGATCTCGCGTAGTTTCGCGACCGCGTCCTTGATGTCCGCCACGTATTCGACGGGGATGTCGAGGCGCGTGTGCTGCAGCTTGTACAGGTCGTTCTCGAGCGAGTCGGCCGTGCCCTTGACCCGTTCGACGCGGACCTTGATCTCGTACTCCTTGCGGAGTTTTTCGCCGAAGTCCTCCAACCGGGCGTCCAACGTGTCGAACGCGGACGTGAAATAGTTCTCGAACCGGCCGTTGTGCAGCAGCGCGTCCGCGAGGCTCGGCATGCGGTTGATCTTCCGCTGCAGGTCGTCGATGCGGGCGACCGCGTCGTTGACGTTGCGGTTGAGCTCTTCGCTGCGACCCCACGGGAACATCTTCTCCTGCGCGGCCTGCGCGCTTTGCAGACGGTTCCGGTACTGGTCGAGGACATCGTTGACGTATTTGGTGGCCTGCTTCTGCCGGTCGAGCTGCTGTTTGATGGCGGCGGAGGTCTTGGCCTGCCGGTCGGTCGCGTCGGCGAACGCTTCTGCACGTTTCTCCGCCTCACTGTTCGTCTTGGCGAGCCGTTCCGTCTCGAGACGCAGGGACGCGAGCCCGCGATCCAGCCCGTTCCGCAGAACGCCCTTATAGGAGTCCTGGAACTGCTTGACGCTCTTGGACATGTCAGCGGCCGAATGTTTGACCCTCTTGCGCAGGTCGTCGACGGCCTTCTGGTTCTTGCCGATGCTGTCGGTCAGTTCGTCGATCCGACTGGTGTCCAAGCTGCGAATCAGCTTGTTCTGTTCCTTGGTGAGCTCGCTGATGCGGGTCCTCGTACCACGGATCCGTTCGTTGCACCGGTCTCGGGCCGTGGTTTCCTCTTGGATCAGTTTGACGGCGCGCGCAACGCCTTCGATGTCGTTGGCTTTGCGGAGTCCGGTCTTCTCCTTGCGCAGCGCGGCGAGGGTGTCCTTGTGCCGCTGGTATTCCTCGTCAAGCCGTTTCAGCGACTGTCGTTCCTGAGCCATGTCGGCCGACAGGCGGTCCAGCGAGTCCAGAGTCCCGGACATGTCGGAGAACAGTGTGGCGCGTTCCTCGGTCTGGGACTTGACGAGCCCCTGAAGGTTGCGTAGCTTTTCGGCCGCGTCGTCCACGGAACTGGAATCGACCTTGACCTTGGTGTCGATGACCTTCTTCTCGAACGGGGAAAGCTTCCTGCCGGCGTCTTTCCGCGCGTCATCGATGGACCGGGCCATGCGGCGCAGGCCATCGGTGTAAAGGGAGTCGTCGAACTTGGGCGCGAACCTGGTGTTGTCCCAGTCCTTGTCCATCTTGCGACGATCCTTGTCGCGCTTCGACAGGCTGCGACGCCAATCGTCGTCATCGAACGCGGGGGAGATGCGGGTCTTGTCCCAATCCCGTTGGAGTTTCTGACGCTCCTTCTCCCGGTCGTTCATCCATTTCTTCCAACCGGAGTCGTCGCCGTCGATCTTGACCTTCTGACGGATGTGGTCGTTGCCCGCGTGCTTGGCCCAGTCGCGGTAGCCGGAATCGTCCACGTCGGTCTTCACGTCGACATGCACCGGGACGCTTTCATCCGAGTAGCGGGCCAACGCGGCACGCAGTTTCGTGCCGAAACCGGTCGTGTCCGGGTAGATGTCGATACCGACGCTGCCGGCCTTGTACAGAACCATGGGAGACTCTTTTCAGTTGTCAGCCGCCGAGGAACGCCTTCATCGAATCGAACGTGGCGCTACCGCCCGGGGCATGTCCGTCGTCGCGGTTGCCGGGCGGCAGTATCGGCGTGAACTCGGGATGTTTGCCGTTCTTCGAGGTGAGCAGTCCGGCGACGAGCGCGCCGACGTTGTTGTACAGGCCGAGCAGCAGGCTCGTGTCCTGCGTGTACCGGTGGTAGGAAAGCATCGGCGTACCGTCTGATTCCGGGGCGGGTTGCCGGTCGGGATGGTCGAGCAGCCATTCGCGGTACAGGCTTTCGTCATAGCCGGCCAGACCGGTCATGAGCCGCCACAGGAGCCCGCCGTCCAATTCACGGAGGGCGGCGGGCATGTTCAACTGGTAGAAGCGGCGGAAATCGCAGGTCAGTTCGACGGGGCAGGTTCGGTAGGCGTCCTCGACGCTTCGGATTTTCCCAGTTCGTTCCGGTAGAACATGGTCAGCAGCGTGAACGCGTTGAACAGGACGTTGCCGTTGCGGCCCCGCGTCCACTGCTCGTACGCGGTCTTGTCCTTGGCGATCTGCGCGTAGAACTCGTCCGACACGGTGATCAGCCGCGCGATCTGCAACGCCGCCTGCACGTCATCCGTTTGCTCGTCGATCCCGGGAATAATGGACACGTACAAGGTGTCGAGCACGCCGAAATCGGCGGATTGTGCGGGCGTGAACTCGTGGGCCGGCGTCATCGCCGGCACGCCGGACAGTTCGGGATAACGGGCGGCCAGCCCGTCGAACGTGTCCGGGAAAACGTTTTCATCGGTCTCCGTCTCCTTGGAGACAATGGGAGTGTTATTCTTCGCTGCCATGAGCGGTCCTATCTACTAGCGCCTATCGTGGTGTGAAATCCCGGTCCGCGCGGATAGGCACGCGCGGACCGGGAAGAATAATCAGGCGGCGGCGGTCACGGTGACCGTCAACGCGGGCGACGTGACCCCGTCGGCCTTTGCGGTGATCTTCGTGGAACCGACCGCGGCCGGCGTGACGGTGCCGTCGCCGCCGATCTTCGCCTTCGTCTGATCGGATGACGCCCACGTGACCCCGGACGAGAGAATGTCCTTGGAACCGTTGTTCCGGGTCGCCTGAGCGTACAGGCGGATCGTCTTGCCCATCTGGACGCTGCCCGGCGCGGCTCCGCCGTTGGCGGCGGTTACCGCGACCGAGCGGATCATTTTCCCGTCGACGTGGTGAAATCCTCGGGCGAGAAGAGCTGATAGCCGCCGATCTCCCCGTTCGGACCCTTCTTCAGGGATTCCGACGAGAGCACGACCGCGTTGAAGCTGAACTCGGCGAAATCGTCGCCGGTCAGATCGATCGTGTTGAACGTGAAGTCGGCCTCCGGCACGTACAGGCCGAACGACAGGTTGTCGCCGTCGTCGTAGGCGAGCACGAACATGGCGTACTTCTGCACGACCGACTTGACCGGCACGACCACGCCGCCCCCGTTGCCGTCCCAGCCGCCGGTGATCTTCTTCAACGTGGCCTTGTCGCCCTGCACGGACGAGCCGGTTATCGTGATGGTCGGCGCTTCGGTCGAGGATTTCGCGGACGCCTTCAGCCACGTGTCCTTCGTGGTGGTGTCGCCGCCATCCTTCGAGAAGCCGATCTTGTTCGAATTGGACGTGTGGCCGAGATTGTCCCAGCTCACGTTCGCGCCGACCGAGATCGCGCCCGCGTTCAACAGGAACGCGCCCACGCCGGCCGTCGGCAGGCCGGTCTTCGCCGGCGCGAGGAACACCGTGCCTCGCGTCGCCTGGATCAGCGCATTATCGGAAATAGCCATAATGGCCCCTTTCACATGTTTTGGGTATGAAAAAAGGGCCGCGCCATACCGGTCACGGCCCTCGAATGGACAGGAACTACTGGATGTCGCGCGCGTCCATCAGCGCGTCGAACCCGTATTCCTTGATGTTCTTGCCTTGGTTCTCCTTCGCGTCCGAACGGCGTTCGGGAGCGTCCATGCTTACGATCCGACTGATCTTGCCCGACATGGTCGCATCCTCGAACGGCCATCCCATGACCCTCTTGTACAGGTCGCGGCTCAACCCGTACGGGTTGTTGACATCCGCGCCCAGCACGGTGAACGTGACCGTGAACTCCCACAGGCCGCGATCCCTCTGCTTCGGGGACTCGACCGAATAGAGGATCACCCGGCCGGTTTCCGCCATCGCGTTCAGATCCAGATCGATCTCGCTGAACACGTGCACGTCCGGCCACACGTCGTTCGGATACGCGCGGTTCAACAGCTCGTACACGAGGGTTTCCGCATCCAACGGCAGACGCACGTCGAGTGCGAGCCTCTGGAAGATGGTGGTGTCTGCCATGACGGCCTCACATCCTCAACTCGGAAGCGGTCTTGCGCGCCGCGTGCAGGCCTTTCATATGCCGGTTGGCGCGTTCGTTGAAATAGCCGAACTCCAGAAGACTGGCGATCTCCTTGCCTTCGCGGCCGGTCACGCTCAACACGATCTGATGGTTGTACGCGCGTTTGAACGTTTCGATGCTCACGTTGCCGGTCAGATCGGCGCGGGCGACCGCGTGATTGCGGTCATCGACCGTCGCGGCCCTGATGTTCGTGGCTAGCAGGGGCGCGCCCTTCGCGGCGACCTTCGCGGTCAATTGAGGTCCGAACAGGCGGGCGATGTCACGCCCCACATGCTTATTGACCGTCACTCGGCCCATAGCCGCCCACCACCTTCGTCCATTCCGGTTCCGGGATACCGCCCGGTATGTTCTTGCCCTGCACGGTGCGGCGGCAGCGCACCTCCCAATGCCGGGACAGTCTCGACCCGTGACCTCGCCATGTCGGCTCGCCGTCCGCGTCGTACCAGTCGCCCTGATACCAGATGCGCGAGTGGATGTCGCCCGGCCATTCCCGGGCGATGATCTGCAATGGGGTGACCTCCTGCAAGCCGCCCGAGGACTGGCCGGAAGGCGTCTTGTCTTCCGCGCCGGAAATCGAGAACATGCCTGCCTGCTGGGCGCGCCCCTCCACGCTGCAGATCACCTTGACCGGGTCGCCGACCTGCTCGTGGTATCCGCCGTGCGCGTCCTGCACGTGACGCCGGTTGACGACGATCACGTAATCCTCGTCGAACAATTGGCGTACGCCGCCCGTCACGTCCAACCCGTCGTAGAGAAACCCTCCGCCGAACGCGGCGAGATCGATACCGTCGAACAGATGCCCCATGTCGAGGCGTGTCTCAGTGTCACCCATGCCCGCCGCCTTACAATCCGTACGCGCGGTCGAGTGCCATGTGCATCGTGCCGATCGGGCCTATGGAACTGCCTTCCAACATGGCCTTCTCGCGTTTCGACACATACAGGTTCGGGGAACCTTCCTTGCCGGGAGGATTGTCCTGCGGATCGAAGTTCGTGTACTGGTAGGAGCCGTTCGACTCGGTCTTGAACTGGCGGTAACGCACCACGCGCAGCACCATCTGGCATACGACGTACGCGAGCGTGCGTTCCTTGAGATCACCGTTCTGCAATCGGGGGATCGCGTCCGGCGTCTCCGTTTCGATCATGTCCACGGCGACCAGACACATATTCTCCAACCAAACGTTCGGACACCGGTCAAGAAGGAGGTCGGGCTGGTCAAGCGCGTTCACACGCAGCCATTGCAGCCAGTCGACGGAATCCACCGAAGCCATCGCGGCCTCCCTTTCACGGTCAGAGAACGGACGCCTTCGCGGTCGACACGGCCTCCTGCAGGATCGGCATCATCGTGCCGTTCGCCCACAGGTCGTACTTGACCGGAGCACCGCCGGAGAACATCGCGCCGACGAAACCGTCGTTCACGCTCTTGTTGATCTCGTACTCCGGATCCTGACCCTCGACGGTCGGACCGGACGCGGTGAAGCCGAGGCTTGAATCGTTGTAGGACGGGAACATGAGGAACGTGCCGTCCGGGATCATCGCGTTCACGTCCACCGGCATCTTGAAACCGTTGTCGATCTCAAGATCACGGTAGATCAGGTCGATCATGCGCACGTCGGACAGGCCGCACGCGGTGCGCAGCACGTCAAGCACCTCTTCGCGGGTCAGACGAGGCTTCGAGTTCGCGAGGCTCACGCCCGTGTATTCGGTGATGAACGACTCGTTCAGACGCAAAGCGTCGATGACCTTGGACGTGGTGAGTACCGCGCCCGGAGCGCGACCGCGCTCGTCGCGAATCTTGTCGACCCACTTCAGCACGTCGGTCACCGGATCCGACTTCACGTCGGACCACACGGTCTCCGGAGTGAGCTTGGACAGCGTGTTCGGGCGTTCGAACGTCCACGTGTTCTGCTTGATGCCGTTCTCGTCCACGGTGATCTTCGCATCGACCATCGCGGTGATGCGCGCCAGTTCGATGCGCACCGCGGCTTCCTGTCCGAGCTGGGTGAAGATCTCGGATGCCTTGTCGTGAATCCAGTTCGAGTCGCTGGTGTGGGTGATGACATCACGTTCGGAGATGTGTCCCATCTTCGACAGGGGGATCAGACCGGTGTAGTTTTCGCCGGTGCTGGTCGAGGTCTTGCCGTGCGCGGCCTCGCCGTCCCACGCGCGGAACTTCATCGCGTCGGTTTCCTTCGGCGGGATGATCTTCGTCCACGTGACGGTGGTCTGGCCGTTGTTCGACTTGACCGGGAACACGCTGCTGAACGGCAGCAGGTTGTTCACGAAGTCGAACCCGCCCTGCACGAGACCGGACGCCTCGGCGGGGCTGATGATGTTCTTCTCAAGAGTTCCACTCATTGAGGTTTCCTTTCAGATATGAGAAGGCCCGCCACTAAGGAATGGGTCTTCGGAGATTCGTGATCCGGTCAATGCCGGACGAGACGGAGACTCATGAACGGATTGCTCATCGTGTGTCTCCTTCGAGTCGGACGAGGCTGGGCGTGATGGTCACGTCGAACGGGGTGGCCGTGCGGGTCACGATCTGCAGCGGGTAGCCGCCGCCCTTCAGCGTGAACCTCGGTGTTTTATTGGTGGGGTTCACGCTGGATTCGGGGTCGACAAGCTGTATGTACATGAGGGCGGGCAATGTTGACGGCTCGCTGTTCGCGAGCGTGTACGTGCCGGCAGGCAGGCTGACTATGCCGCATCGGATGAGACAGTACCTGTCCTGTCCCGCGACCGGGGTGATCGATCCCTTGACATGGATCGCGCGCCCCTCGTCCATGATCTCGGCGGTGACCTCGCTTGCGGCGGGCCCGTCCAGACTGAGACTGGTGATGGCGGGCAGCAGGTTCACGTTTTCATCACCCCCCCCCCGAAGCGTTCGTCACGTCCGGGGGCATCCAGTCGAGCACGTTCGCGCCCTTGTTGAGCATGGGTTTGAGATCCGCGTCGACCGTGGTGCGCGCCTGCAT
This sequence comes from Bifidobacterium sp. SO1, assembly GCF_018555335.1. Classification (NCBI taxonomy): domain Bacteria; kingdom Bacillati; phylum Actinomycetota; class Actinomycetes; order Bifidobacteriales; family Bifidobacteriaceae; genus Bifidobacterium; species Bifidobacterium sp. SO1. Next base: position 51,036 of record NZ_JAFEJR010000004.1, read on the forward strand.
GCGCAGGGTGAGGTATTTGACCGCGGGTTCGAGAATCGTGTTCACGCCGATCGACTGCGAGGCCTGTCCGGGCCGGTAGCCGACCAGTTCGAACTGCAGGCTCTTCGGCTTGTCGCCCGCGTTGAACGAGAGCACGTCGCCCGCCCTGACCCCGATGTCCGCCAGCTGGATGCTCCACGTGACGAAGTTGTACGCCGCGTCCAACACGCCCGTGACATGCAGGGAACCGTCCGGATTGACCGTGACCGTCAGTCCGCCGATGTCCAATGGGCCGTATCGGAGCAGGTTCGGGCTCAGGCTAAAAAACCGGCCGTACGACCGTTGGTCAGTAACGTGTTGAACTTGCTCTTGATCTCGTTCACCGCGGTCACGACCGCGCCGAACTCGGCCTGAGTTGGGGTCGCTCCCGCAGCGGCTTTCGCGTCCGCCGCACCCACGTTCGCGACCGCCGCGGCCTTCTTCACGCCGCCGATCACGGTCGCGGTGGCCGCGGGCAGCGTGTACGCCGCCGGGATCGTCGGCTTGTTCGACAGATCGTTATAGCTGCCGGTAAACGAGCTGGTGCCCGCGCCGATCGCCGTACGCGCCGCCGCGGCATCCTTCGCGGTGAGCACGTTCTTGCCGACCGTGGACGCGTCGGAGATCGACGCAGAGGTCACGGTCGTAGCGCCACCAGAAGCGGCGGCACCCTTGGCCTCGGACAGCGGGGTCACCACATCGTCCTCGACATCGAAGAACATGCCGCCCCACACCGCGTCGTCGGCCGGCACGACCGGCAGCTTGGATTTGACGATGTCGCCGCGGTAGCGCATGCCCGCGTTGGCTCCGTCGGCCAGTTCCAAACCGCTCAGGTACACGTTGACGGTGAGCATGCTTTCGAGCAAGCCGGCGATCTTGTTCTGACGACCGTCGGTCGCGGTCGGATCGTACGGGCCGTATTCGCCGGTCGCGTCGATCTTCGCGAGCGGGATGCCGCTCTTGATGTAGATGGTCGTGGCGCGGTCGCCCAAACCGGTGAAGTACTTGTTGCGCAAGGCCTCGTCGGTCGTGTTGAACGTGTCGAGGTTGAGGGTCACGCTGACGGTACCGTCATCGGTGTGAGCGCCGTACCGCCACTCGTTGTTTTCCTCCACGGTCACAATGCCCGTGGAGCGCACATTCTCGTATGCCATGTGCTTGTCCTTTCAGTGAAGTGGATGATTGTTACTTGCCGGAGCGGGCTTGACGCCGCTGCTCCTGCATCGCCATAGCCTTCTTGTACCCGTCGTTCATCGAACCGGACGAAATAGCCGGGATGCCCTCGCCACGAGTCCGAGCAATTCGGTCAGCCAGGTCACGTACCGGGGTTGCCGATGGGGCTGTTTTGACTGGTTCGTCGAGATGGAAGGTTTCGGCGATCTTGTCGGCCCACGCGGCCACCTCGTCCGGCGTGGTCTTGTCGCACAGGGCGATCATCGCGTCGGTGAGGTTCGGATGTGCCTTCTGCGCCTTGAGGAACGCGTTCTCCATGCGGGCGTCGTGCAGCTCGTTCTGGGTCTGCGCGTAGGAAGCTTCGGTCTTCTGGAGCTTGTCGTAATTGTCCTTCGCCTGCTTCTCGTGCTTGCGGGAAGCCTGCTGCCAGAACGACAGCTGTTCCTCGACCGGCTGGTCCTTGAGCGCCGGACGCTGCGCCGGCTGCTCCGGTTTCGTTTCGGGTGCCGACGGCTCTACAGTCGGCGCTGTCGACTGTGTTTCGGGAGCCGTGGCGGTCTGCCCGGTAGTGTCCTGGGAATCGTCCGTGACGGTCTGATTCTTGATTTCGTCACCCATACGTGGGCCTTTCTTGATTAGGCAGCGGTGCCAAGCATCGACTGCATTTGATTGAGCAGTGAGCGCTGATACGCCCACGCCTGTTTGAGATGGGTCGAGGGTTTGAACGTGTAGTTTCGCCCCTCGTACCGGAACTTGACTTCCTCTCCGCTGTCCGACACCTGCTTGTAGCGTTTGCCGAACTCGATGGCACGGTTCTTCATGCGCTCGTATTGGGCGAGCGTGGTCTGACGGTCGGGCGTATGCCACGCTTCGACCGACTTGTTGGGAATGGTTTTCGGCGTGGCCCTCGCGTCCGCGGCGGACAATACGGGGCCAAGCTCTCCATGCGTTATGGTCTGCACGCGCACATTAGCCAAGTCGGAGGCTTTATTGCCACCGGCCTCGTTATAGAGCTTGCGCAGATCATCATTGTTGAGCTGGAAACCGGGATCATAGTCGGAACCCGCCGGAGCGACCCCGCAATGACAGTGGTTGTGCATGGGCATGAGATTGTCGGTCGAATACCAACGATCGGCTGCGACCACGCACAATCCGCACGAACCGGACCGGGATAGCTCCGGGTGCAGTACGCGACGGTAGGAGAGCACCTTGCTGCCCTTGTACTGGTCGAGCGTGGCGCTCGTGGAGGCGATCTGCGTGTTCGTGTCCGTAGTGGCCTGCAAGCGGTCGAACGCTGCCGTAATCCATTTGCTGACTTCCTCGTAGTCCTCGTCGCCAACGGACGGCCATGCGGTTGGCCGCAGATCCGGCGTTTCCACGGAGGCGCTGCGATACGAGTCGGCGGGGCGCGCGGCAACGAGCCACGGGTCGGTGTTCACGCGCGGGTAGATGAGCTGCATGACGCTGTTCTTCGGGCTGACGCCGACCATGCGCAGCGTCTGGTTCGCGTAGGCGATGCCCAAACGACGGACCTGGCCGATCAACGCCAGTTCCAGCATGGACAGGCGCGCCGCAGCCCCATACACCACGGCGTCATTCCACCAGTCGGCCGGAGTAAGACTGTTCCACATGATGCGGGCCAATCTCACGTACTCGTTGACCAATTTCTTCTGCGACGCATCCAACGCGTTGGATGCGACCTCAAGCGTCACCCCTGCCATTACATAGCCTCAGCCGTCTGCTCGGAATTGTCCGGTTCCAGCTGCCCGGTGTCGGATGATGCCGTGCCGGTTTCGTCCAACGTCAGGTTCGAACCGAAACCGGTCTCGTCCGGGAGCGTGGGGGAGACTTGCCGCGAGGTCTTGCCCTCGATCAACTGATTCTCCGCCGCCAGCGCCTGAGCGAACTGCGTGTCCATCAAGTCCTGCATGGCCTCGGCGATCTCGATTTCCGTCATGCCGAAGGAACGACGCATGTTCGTCTTGGCAGGCAGAACGCCCTTCGAATAGTTCGCGGTCTGTGCCTGTTCCAACTGGCTCGGCGGATTGATAGGCTTCCACACCGTCTCGAAACGCTGCTCGGGGGCCTTGTTGTCGTTGCCTGCGGTCAATGCCATGCGCAAGAGTCGGGTGAATCCGTCGTTGGCTCGCGCGTTCATGTCCTCGACCTTGAACACCAAGCCCTCGCGCTTGAGCTGCGCGCCCTCGGCGCTACCGGACACGTCCGGGCTGAGAATATCCAACGGCGTGCCCGAAGATGCAGCCAAATGCTTGATGTCCGACGCAACTGCCGTAATCAGCGGAGTGATGTCGGTGACACCGGACTCCCAGAACTTCGCATCGCCCGGCACCAACCACAACGCGTCAGGCCCCTGCTGAAACAGGTCCTTGTAATCGATCTTGTCGCCGGCGCTTGCCAAACCGTCCCGCACCTGCGGATCGGACTCCTTGTAGTACTGCGGCATGTTGCTCATCGACACGGCGCGTTGCTTGAACGCCTGCAACTCTTGAATGCAGAACCGCTGGAAGCGCTGCTGGTCGATCGAACTCAACGCCGGAATATGAGGCTCGAACTGGCCCTTACCGCCTGATGCGTGCATACGCACGATCGGCAAGCATTGACATGCTTCAGCGTACGGGTAGCTGTATTCGGCGGCGCCTTCCCATTCAAACGTCGGAGAAAGAGAAGGCTTCAGTTTGGAATCATCGTTAGCGATGCCGTAGATTTCTTCCTCGTTGTTTTCGTCAAGCAGACTGCGTTTGTCGGTTTCATTGGAAGCGACTCGGCAAAAGATGCGACTCACTGACCCATCTTCGTTTCGCTCCAGCTTGTAAAGGGCAATGTATTCCTTGCCGTCTACCGAACTATAGGTGTAGTTGATCGCTGAATCTTCGTCGGAGGACACGTAGGTCGTCCAAGGGCTGAGCACGGTAATGTAGGACGGGTATTCGTTAGCGTGGACCATCGCGTACGCGTTGCCGTACACGGACAGATCATGGAATAACTGTCTCGATTTCAGTTCCATGCGACATTTGGACCACATGTCGTCCGCTTCGGTGCTGCGCATGGTTTTGTCTGAGATCAGCCTGAACCCGGTCGGCCGTTGTCGGTGGATCACCGCGTCGGCGATGGCTTTAGCCAAGTCAAGCTGACATATTGCCGTGAAGCGTTGGTACACCGCGTAGCCGGACTGGTTCGTGCTTTTCGGAATCGATTTGGTGGGTACCAGTTCCTTGCCGTCGTAGAACGTTTTCAACGTGCAGAGCGTGGGGATGCGGTTGACCAGACCGTTTGTCAGTTCGGTCAGCAGCATCGCGTCACTGTCCGACTCGTCCGCGGATGGGATGAGGCTTTCCAATTCAGCCACCGCAGTCTCCTTTCATTACCAGACGCGCATCGGCGCGAACGATTCCTCGGCCTGTTCGGCGGCGACACCGAGGTAGATGTCCCTCGCCCGATAGGCGAGCATGCCGGCCGCCAAAGCGTCGATCTTGTGCGGTGAGTTCTGTGTCTCCTTGAACACCAGATAGCCTTCCGGCCTATCCCTGCGCCGACCATTGCGGAAATGGTCGATCAATCGCGGGTCGGCGAACAGCATGATGTTCGTCACGTCCGGTTCCGCGGTCTTCGGGACGATGCGCATGTCCTCGCTGAACGCGGCGCGCATCGTCTTCCATTCGGCCATCACGTCGCGCTTGTACCCGTTCATCGGGAAGCGGATATGCGAACCGTTCGACCGGGGGAACACGTGCAGTCGGGAACCGAAGTCGATCTCCCATTGCGCGATGTACGGTTCCCACTCGTCCGTGTCTGCGAACATGCCGATCACGTTGTAGTGGGCGAACATCCACCGCACCTTGCCGTCGAAACTATCGCGGTCCACACGCCAGTGCGCGCCCTGCGGGCCGTCCGGCTTCTGCTCCAGTTTGATCAGGAACAATAGGCCGTCGCGCACTCGACATCCGACCAGCGCGGTTGAATCGTCCGACATGGAACCGTCGAATCCCAAGGTGATCTCGTCGTCCTTCGAGACGACCTTGCGCCACGCGTCGTCCAGCTTGTACCGGTTTCGTGTGGAGATCGCCTCGTCCACGACGTTACGGTAGGCGACATGCGATTGGATCATGTCCTCTTCCAGCCACGCGTCGCGTGCGGACGCGAGGTTGTTGAGGTAGAAGCGCGTCGCGTTGTCCGGGTCGTAGCCCGGGTCGAGGATCTTCTTGACCGTGCGCCGCAGGTCGCACCAACCGTATTTCGACGGTCCCGGCTCCACGCCCTCGTCCTTCAACGACCAGCCCTCCGAGGAACGGCCGTCGGCTCCGACCGGAACCATGCGCCCGTCAGGAAGGAAGATGTAATCCCTTCCGTCGGGTGATTTCATGGCCGAACCGTACGCCTCGTACACCGCATGCTCCAGCTTGCCGTCGTCGGCGAAATCCTCGCGCGACAGCGTGGAATACCGGTGGTCGAACAGCAGGTCCTCCCAGCCTCGCAGCTTGCCGGACTCGATGTCGTGCGCGGTCCTGAACGTCGCCTCGGCAACGCTTTCCTCACCCGGCCTGTACATGGTCGTCGTCTCCAGAAACCACGGGTCCGCCTCCACGCCGCGCTTGGTCAGGTTCTGCGTCATGATGTCGTACAGGTCGCGCAGACGCTTGTTGTTGTACTGGTGCGTCTCATCGAAGCACACGAACGTCTGCAGGCCGCCGTCCTTGCTTCGCGCGGCGGCGGTGCTGTAGCGGATCTCCATGCCGGTCTTCGGCCACAGGATGCGGGTCTTGCCCGCGTCCATGCCTTCGCCGGCGAGGAACCTCAGATAGCCTTCGGTGCAGTTGTAGTAGATCGTGTCGTACACTTCGCCGGTCTGCTCCTCGGCGGTGGCGAGGCAGACCACGAGCGGTGCCTTGATCGGCCGGCCCATCGGTTCGCCCGGCTTGTACTTGTAGGTTTTGCCGAGGAACGTGTACGTTTCCCCGCCCTTCGCCCAGCCGGCGAACCGGCACGGGCCGAACGCTTCGAACATGGCGATCTCCGCCGCGAAACCGCTCTTGTTGCAGCCCTTCGGCCGCGACAGGAACACGTGGCCGAACCTGCGCCGCCCATGCCTGTCGAGCGCGTAGCAGTCCACGATGAACTGGAAGTATTCGGGGGAGTGGCGTATGCGACGGCCTTTCGCGTCGCCGCGGCCGATCAACGTGAACTTCTCGATCCACCACACCGCCAGACGCCCCAGTGAACGTTGGCGGTCCTTCGCGGTGAGTTTCGGGATCACGTCGTGCACGTCACATCACCGCCTGGGCGCGCGCCTCGAAATCGTCATGCGGATCGTCCGGGATCTGGAAGCCGACGATCCCTGCGGCCATGTCGTTCGCCTCCGGCGCGTCCATTTTCAGCTTGCGTTTCGCGTCCGGGGTGTCGCCGTACTGGTTCATCGACTGGCGCATCTCCGGGGCGAGGCCGTCATAGGAGCGTTTCTTGATGCTTTTGTCCATCACGGCCATCTTGTAGATGAAGTTCATCCACTCCCATTTCGTGCGCAGTTGACGCGCCTGCGGGGTGCGCCGGAAATTCTCGTAGTATTGGCGCACGAAATGGCTCCACACGCCGTCGATCAGATTCAACTCGTCCGCGTCGGGAAGCTCGGGGCCGATAGGCTCCAACTCCTCGAACGTCCAATCCTCCGGCACCTCTTTCAACGGCGCGGCATTCCCATAGCCGCCGCCGATGTCAGGCTTCGCCGCCTTCCTTCCGTTTCCTGCCATGTCCTCCGGCCTTCCGCCCATGACGGGCATCACGCTCGACGGTGCGTGAGACGTGGCGTCCCAGACACCGATAGTGAAAGATCGTCTTGTTCCGCAACGAAGGCTCGCCGCCGTCGGCCAACGGCACGATCCACGCGGGAGTGCCCAGATCAGGCGACTCGTAATCACGGGACGCGGGCAACCCGCACTCGTGACACAAGCCATTACATGAATCCCACACGTCCGCTTCGGTGAACGACACGTACGCCATACGCCGTTTCGGCTTCTCCGGTATCGGTATGGACGACACCACCGGCAACGGCGACGCATCCAACGGCAACGGGGACTTCCTGCGTTTGCGCTCGAACCGTTTACGGCATCTCGCGGAACAGAACTTGCGAGACGAACGTTCCAACAGGAACGGACGCCCGCAGAACAAACACAATCGGGAACGCCGCCGTCTGACTGGATCACCCGAATAGTACTGCCGGTTGTAATGCGACCGGCACAACCCTTTGCTGATGGCCGGTTCGTCGCATCCGTCGATCAGGCACTCGAACGTCGATACGCCGGGTGCGAATACCATTCGTCTTCCCTCCGACGCTTCCGGTTCTCACGCCGCTGCTCCGCGGACTCGCGCGCGGTCTTCTGCGCATGATGCCAGTCGCACAACGCCCACAGATTCGACGGTGAGTCATCATCCGGTTCGCCGTTGCGGGCTCGTACCTTGTGATCGACCTCGTTCGCCGGCAGGCCGCACGGACTCACCACCCCGAAATCATCCACTACAGGCCACTGACACCGGTAATCATCCCGCTGCAGTATCAGCCTGCGCGTGCGAGGCCAATCCGGATTGAACCGTGTCTTACGCTTCGAGTTCATCCAACGCGCCACGATCCACTCCTTAACATAGGACGGCGTCGATGGGTGCGTGGCAGGTGATATGAAGCCAAAGGGATTAGCCCAGAACACAAGGGAGCGGCCCACGATCGCATCGACGCCTAGTGCATCATGCAGGAATCGAACCTGTAACCCAAGGCTTAAAAGGCCTCTGCTCTACCGATTGAGCTAATGATGCGTGAGATAATGAAACGCATGGAGTTGATGAACCACGCGGTATCTAAAGGCCCGGTGATTCCACCGAGCATCGAACAGTATTTAAACCTCGTCACGACGATCAGCATGAACGACAGAGAAGTAAACGCTCTTTCCATCGCCTTGCGATGGCCGCCTACCCGGGAATGCGACCTTTGATGATTAGATTGTCGGAAGTCGGCATATCCTCAGAGCTTGGAGCGAGGTAGTTCGCCACGTCGCGTAGAATATCGGCGGCGAGTCGGCGCATGCTCTCGTCGCTTGAAGCCCCCATCGTTTGCATGGAAGAACTGACATGCCCATTGTCGAGTTGATAGTCTCTTTCATCGTGCGAGGTCATCGGGATCCTTTCTGTCTAGAGCCGCCAGCGGGACTCGAACCCGCGCCTGCACCTTGGGAGGGTGCCGCTCTACCACCTGAGCTATGACCGCAAGCGGGTGCGCCGATCGGCCGCACCCATGTTTTCAGTTATCGTCCCCATCCAGGCATGAAGCCCTCGTGGAGACAGGCGGCGGTCGCGTCACCGCCAAAGCAAGCCACGTACGCGGCTTCGCATACCCGGTCGGACTCGAACCGACGACCCTAGGTTTTGGAGACCTACGCTCTAGCCATCTGAGCTACGGGCATGTACGGGAGTCACTTGTTTACGGTGGTCGACTCGACAAACCCACACAGCGGAGAGAGCGGGAGTCGAACCCACACGCGCATACACGCAAACTGTTTTCGAAACAGTCGCCGCCACCCATCGGCTGGCCTCTCCAAAATCTCGCAGTACCGGGTTAGTCCGTGCTGATCGGCTATCTTCCACGCGCATCTAGAATCCCGCGTGGCTGCTCTATCATGACGGCCACGGCATGAAGCCGCCCGCCGGGCGTAATGAGCTACCTGCGATTGTGGCGGCAGAGAGAATCGAACTCCCAGCATCCGAAGACAGTCGGGTTACAGCCGACCCGCACCCCACGTGCATACCGCCATGACCGCAGTTGTTTATTTGCCTTGGGACGCGCGATCAAACGTCCCCCGCGGATGATGAGGGGATCGAACCCCCGGACGCATTACCGTCTACGGCCTAGCAAGCCGCCGCATTACCACTCTGCCAATCATCCGAATCGAGGTGGTGGATTGCGTTTTACCACCAACGCCGAGCTTGTGATGCACTTACCGTGTACCGCTGTAGCGTTCCTCATCCCACTTCCGCCGCTAAGCGGTGCCGCTAAGCCGGGACGCAGCCTTAACCGGGCATACAAGCAATCCCGGTTTATTCGGCCAACCTCATAACACGACAGGGGAGCGACCCTTGCCGCATCGCAGCGATGAGAGGACTCGAACCTCCACTATTCCGATCTTGAATCGGACGCCTCTACCATTGGGCTACACCGCCTCATATTTGCTGGACAGTCTTTCGCAATGCTTGACCACGAAAAAGAGCAGCAAAGTTCCGATGTACCCCATCAGAACCAGAAAGACCGCAGCGATTCGTGCTGTCGCAGTGCCGCTGGAAACGCAGGCCGGCATGACCAAGCCGCACAGAAGCATTCCGACGAACACGCCCCATACGACATACAGCCAGACGTTGTCCATTCGTGCTCCCGCCAATAAAAATCCCGCCGCCAGAAGCGAACGGGATGATGTCGAATCATTGTTCTCGACCGAGCTACGCTCCGTCACCAACAACATATCCAAGCGATAGCTTACTCAGACAACACGTTGCAGGCTACGTTGCACAAAAAAATCTTCTGCGAAGCCCCACTGATTCCAACGATCCCAGCTCCGCGAGCATGGCAAACGATACGCAACGAATGCTTCAAACCTCAATGATTCCAACGGTTCGCGGCATGTCACGCTAATTCAAAAAAGCCCTGAAAACAGCATTCACGGCCAGAACCAGAGACCAAGCGGCCGAGTTTTTGATGTCGGGGGTACCCCTCCCCGCCCGGGGTTGTTGTATGTGCAACTGTTGTATGTGGAGCAATGGTACGGTTGTTCGCGCCTCGTTTCGAGGGGTATGGTACAGATGTTCGTTTTGTCCGTATTGTGGTCGTGGTTTGACGTGTGGTTGCGTTGTGTGGTATTCGCGCGTGCGTTGCGCGTGACGTGACGTAGGCGGGACGCGCGGGACGTGTGGCGTACGCCTATGAAGTGCGTATGTCTCTGTGCATAGGTGTGGCAGTGATAGGCAGTGTGTGACGTCATAGCGTCGCGTATGGCGGTATGCGCTCAGGCAGTGTGTGGCGTCGCGTAGGTATGTGAGTGGTGTGATTTTTGGTGTGGTTTTGTGGGTTGCGACACGCCGATGGATACTAGTGTTTGCAATGTGTTTGGCGCGGTTGTTCCATGCTCGATTTGCTATACGTTCGTATACCGCGTATTGTGTGAGTTGTCAGCCGGAAGGGCGGACAGAGAACAGACAGACAGCGAGGTACAGAGATGAGTCACAGACCAACCACTAGACCGGCCGGCATCGATCGCATGACATGGCGCGAGTACACGACACGGGTAGCCGAGGAACGCAACCCGGTACGGCGCAAACGATTGGCCGACAAATACGGGTTGCCATACATCCCACTAGCTGAGATGTGACAGCGCCGCCGATAGGCGGGTACCGGGTTCGAGTCCCGGCGGCGCACTTATCCACGCTGATATGTGAGAGGTATCGACGTGCGAACTGGATGCTTGATAACTGAACAGTGTTGCCGAATGTCGGTGGCTTCCAGCGGAAAACATTCCCAAGGCGTGAGCCGGGCGGGATATGCGAGTACGTCATACATGGAAGCTGTCAAATGGTGTAGCGGCCTACCGGCGTTCATCGTGTCGAGTGAGACGACATGGTGGTGAGGATAAGGGAGCGGCACGGTAGAGTGCTGCGAGTCGGTGCGTAGCGTAATGGCGGCCACGAGATGGTAGAGCGCACTAGGCGATTAGGTATGATTGGACTCACCATAGATAGCAAGGTGGTGGGTCAATGAGTCTTAAGGAATGGCGGGAAAAACGCGGCTTGACGCAACGTCAACTAGCCGATAAATCGGGCGTGCCGCATAGTCGTATCGCGGCAACCGAGACGGGAGCGCGGCCGATTGAGCAAGCCTCATTTGGTACCGTGCTTAGATTGGCTGATGCTTTGCGTGTGTCTAACCCGCGTAAGCTATTGGACGACTCAACGAGTCAGAAAGAAAACAACGCCGACTAGTTCGGCGTGTGTGTGCCCTAAGACTATTACGAATCTTTTCACGTCCACTCCGTACGGCCGGCCAATTGGCCGGGTAAGGCGGTTGTCTATGACGTGAGCCCTACGGGTAGCGGGGTGCGGTAAAGCTATGCTACCCGGCCTGACCGATTGTCTTTACGGCAGTAGTCAGGCGCGATAAGTGTATCCCAAGGTGGACGGGATACACTGGTTACTACTAGTGAAAGGTGGTGTGTGTGCCGCTTGGTGATGTTGTAGTCGATCCGCGTGTTAACGTGCGTCACCCTGACGTGTCCGAGTATTCGGTATATGTCGCGTGGCGTAACGTCGTGCGGTTCATGCCGCGTGAGGGTACCGACCCGTTGCGTTATGTGGCGGTCGGATACGACGAGCGTGGTCGTTTGTTGGAAATGGTCGCGGTGCTGGACGAGTCGGATAGGTGGCATGTGTTTCATGCCATGAAGGCGACGCCGAAGGTGTTGCGTGAGTTGGGAATCTCGTAAGGGGGTTGTCATGGCTTTTGTTGCTAAGGGTGGCCGTGTGGTCACTGACGAGATGCTGGACGAGTGGGCGGACGCTGCGGATAACGGAGAGTTCGGCGGTGAGCCGGGTGCCGTGTATTCAGGGCCGGTTGTTCCGGTTGCTCAGGCGGACGCGGTTAGTCGTACGTTCTCGTTTAGTGCCGACATGTCGGCCATGTTGGATGCCGTGGCGAAACGTCGTGGTGTGTCCGCTGATGATGTCATGCGGCATGCGCTCGTACGTGAATTCGCATCTGTTTGAGTGAATCGGCGTGCTCGTTTGCGACACGCCGATTTGTTTACCGCAGAATGACGCTGTATAGTGTCAAATATCAAGCTCAATCGAGCAAGACAATCGTTGTTTGAGAACTCAAGAGTGTTTCCCTACATGCAAATGACACCGTCTGGTGTCATAATCGGACTCACCTACTACTGAGAAGGCAGGTGAGTCTATGGGACTTAAGGAAGTGCGCAAGGCTAGGGAGCTGACGCAAGTACAGCTTTCCAAACGTTCCGGCATCCCGCGTAGCGTGATCAGCGATTACGAAACGGGGATAAGGGACGTGCGCAACATGACATTAGCCACGGCTAAGAGTCTGTGCGACGCCTTGAACTGTCACCCCTACGATCTTCTGGGGTAAAAGAATGCGCCTAACCGGCGGCCACCGGGTAGGCGCGTGCCTTAAGTTGAGTTCTCAATCACAAGTAACCAATTCGAGGCGTGCTATATTCTAGCACGTCTCACAAGGAAGTGAGGAATAATCATGGAAAACTACAACTATTCTGACGCCGTCCGTTCGGATATCCTCGATTGGCTCGAGGACAATCACTCGCTTTACATGGACGCGGACGACGCTCGGGACTCGTGCGAACTAACCGTAACCGGCAATGACAACGGTTCCTACACGTGCAGTTCGTACCAGGCCGCCGAATACGTGCGGCCGTTCATCTGGGGTAGCGAGTGGGACGCGTTCACCGACTACGTTACCGATGAACTGGGTATGGATATGGGCAAGGCCATGCAGGACGCGGAAACATTAGACGTGTACGTGCGCTTCTACTACTTCGGTCAAGTATGGCAAGAGTTGGTCGACGATATCGAGGACTGGGGCGACTTGGACGTAGCCGAGCTGCGCAAGGCTGCCTGACTCTCAATCTTGTAGCGTCGCGCGGCGCTTCCAATACCGCGCTTCTAGCCCATTCGGGCAAATCAAATCACATTCAATCAATCACTTATTCAACGAGGGAGTTTCATCATGCTTGTTACATCTGCAATGCTTATCGCCGCCATCAGTGTCGCGCCCGCGCCGCAAGCGCCTGTCGCGTCGGTTGACGTGGATGCTACCGCCATCGCCGTAGTTCGGGGTGATTACGGTACCGGCGAGGAACGCCGCGCCCGGTTGGGTGCCGATTACGATGTCGTTCAGTCCCGCGTTAACGAGCTGCTGGACGCCGTGGGCTACACAGTCGACTATGTGGAGCCGGAGACGGTAGCGCCCGCCGTGGTACCTGAGCCGGTACAGACTGAACCAGTGCCGGTGGAAACGGTGTCCGAGCCGCCGGCGGTAGAATCCGTGCAGACCGAGGCTGAGCAGGTCGGGCCGCAATCGTATACCGTCGAGGATATTTACGATCTCGCCATGTCGGAGGACATGCCGATGTGCATGTTGGAAGACGGTAGTGATCGGCCGATGTGCTACTGGCATGACGAAAATACCGGTATTGATTCGCCGTCGGTTGACATCGTGTACATGCCTGACGGGTACGGGTATCAGGTGACCGGTGATACGACGGTGAGCGTGTTCCAGCGGAATACGTGGGAATGATGTCGTGGCGTCGCGCGGCGCTTCCAATACCGCGCTTCTAGCCCATTCGGGCAAATTCAATTCTATTCAATCTATCGCACTAAGGGGTGTGTCATGGGTAAATACGTTTTTAATCATCCTGTTCTGAAGCGGCTTCTGGATATTGACAGTGAGCTTGGCGGTGGGTTCGTTGTCTGTGATCCGTACAACGTGCCCAATGGTGGCATAATCGCGCCGCTCAAGTACAACGGCGTGCAAGTCGGCCGTTTCTGGTTCCGAAACGGGACGCTTCGCCGTGTCCATATTGATGGTGGCGGTTATATCAAGGCGCGTCGTCGGCGTGCTGTCAACATCGCCGCGGACATTATGAAGGCGGTGGCGTGATGAATCTGCATGATATCAAGACGTTCATTCGTGATTACATCACGAACTGTGGTTTTTCGCCGTCTGATTGGGATGTGGACGCGTGGGCGCGTGAAGCGCGCGACTACATGGCCGCGCACGGTTTGACCGACTGTGATGCCATCGACGCGGACGTGTGGACGATGATGGCTCAGGGCAATGATCGGACTGGTGCGTGATGTCATGGCGGTTCAATTGTTTTCCGGCCGCTTGCGCCATGCGCGCCATGCTCGAGGCTCGAGGCTTCCACGCGGTAATCATGCGATGGGGGAGAGGCTGGCGGGTATGCGTCGCCTGATTCCCCTCGTGGTCACTGTCGTATTGTGCGCGACTGTTGCCGTGTTCGCGCGTCCTATCCCGGACTGTCGCAGTGTTTATGGTGTGGATGATCCCGGCACGTGCGTGTATGGGGGTTATCCGTATCGGCATGGCGAGCAGGTCGGCTAATTCATTCGTGCCGGCGTGGCGAGGTTGTCGCGCCGGCTTCAAATCAAGGTTTTCAACGTAAGCGAGGTTATTGTTATGGTCAGTCGTACCGGTTTCTGGGTTGACGCTGAGAATACGCGCGTGTTGTGGGCGCGTGACAATGGCAGTGATAAGCGTAGTGAGTTGTGGGAGCTGGCTGTTACCGCTGATTCGTATGAGTGGCGGGACGTTTCGGCGGAGTTCAAGCCGTATGGTTTTGCCGGGTATATGGGCGTGCTTCAGTATCGCGGGTATGTGTGCGTGCAGCAGCCGAACGGGTTCACGCGCAACATGGTGGAATTGCCGAAACTGCCGTATCCCAGCGGGTTGCTGGCTGGCACTACGGCTGAAGACGGCGCGTGGCGGTACGTGCCGGCGCAGACCGTGGAACCGTCCGCGGACACACCGGGCTACACGATTTCAGGCTATTGGACGTGTCCCAAGGCGGCGGGCACTGATAGCGTGGATGATCTGCCCGACATGCTGCCCGACGATAGTGTGCCTGATAGTGGCGTGTGGGATGATGCGGAGCCTACGCCGGCTGAGACGGCCGAGTATTACGCGATGCTGGCGGACGATTACGCGCCTACCGAGGAGTTTCCGGAAGTACCGCCGACGGTCAATGCGGACGCTACCGTTATTGTCGCGGTCGAGTCGGTGATACCGGCCGGCGTCATGAGCAAGGACATACCCGCGCTCAAGCCCTATAAGCGTAAGAATGTGCGTTACTTCCGTGACAAGACGGGCCGCAAGCTCGCCTATGTCGGGCATGACGACACGTCATGCGCCGTCGTGTGGCGTGACTGGTATATGCATGATGATGCCGAGCTGGATGCCGAGGTCGCCGATTACGTGACGTCGCTCGGCTATCGTCTCGCCGCCTGATCGTTCTTATGGTGCTGGCGCGGCACCGTTTCCGCGCCATTTTCAACCAAGATTTTTACAAAGGAGTTTATTATGTTCGTGTATTTCGATTCCGGTAGCGTTCTGCTGGTGCTGCCGTTCGCCAAGAAGATGTTCCTGTGCGATACGAGGAATGATCTGACGTATGGTACGGGTATTCGTGTCGAGGTGCGTTCCGTGGCTTTGGTCATGAACGATCTCGCTAAGCGTGGTTATGAGAGTGATTTTAGCGTGCCTCAGATCGAGATGATGTCCAAGCGTATCCGCAAGGCCGTCGATCTGTTGACCGAGGCGGCGTGATTATGAGTGAGATTCGTGACATGGCGACGCGGCTGACGTTGAGGGCCGCGTATGAGATGGCCGAAGACAATGAGTCTGATTTGTCCGCTGTCTTCGATTGTCAGCATGGGTTCATCGATGAGCTGCGTAGGCGTGCGATGTGCATGCTGGACGATAATTGTCCGCCGCCCGTCGCCGATGAGATGGAGCGGCTTATCGGTGAGAGCGGTTTATCGATGGACATGCTGGACAGGCGTGCTCGAGAAACGTACGGCCGTCCGTATTCCACCGTCTCCGAACGTTACCTGTGCGCCATCGGCTGGTGCATCGATGACATGCTGGGAGAGAACGCATGAACGTGAGGATATCGATGGAGCTGATTCGTGCCGTATTGGAGGCGCGCGGCGTACAGTACACGGACGCGAACATCAAGGCCGTGAAGGCCGCGATACCCGATCATCTCACGGATATGGTGCTTGCCGTGGTCGACATCACGAAGATGCCTGACGCGGCGATCATGGTGCCGATGTTCTGAAGTCTTGCCGTCCG
The DNA here is from genome assembly GCF_018555335.1 of Bifidobacterium sp. SO1. NCBI lineage: Bacteria > Bacillati > Actinomycetota > Actinomycetes > Bifidobacteriales > Bifidobacteriaceae > Bifidobacterium > Bifidobacterium sp. SO1. Next base: position 67,171 of record NZ_JAFEJR010000004.1, read on the forward strand.
GTATTCTTCCTCGCTTCGCCGGACGGCATATTACTTTTGTTAACCGTTTTGGTATATGATATGTACCATCTAGTCACCAATGATAAGGGGGTTGTGATGGGTAAGCTGGTTGCCAACGTCGATGACGATGTGAAGGCGCGTGCCGCCGAACTGTACGAGTCGATGGGCATGAGCCTGAGCACCGCCGTGAACATGTTCCTGCGCCAGTCGATAGCGGACAACGGTATGCCGTTCAGGCCGCGCCGCTACGAGGGCGTGCGTCTGACGCCGACCGAGACGACGCGCAAGGCCATGATCGAGGCCGAGGCCAAGGAGCTGGGCATCATCCCGGACGATTCCACCGCATGCGACACGGCAGGGTCGGCGCGTGAGCATCTGCGCAAGCTACGGGAGGCCGAGTGACGTACCGTATCGTGTTCGAGCCGCAGTTCGATGCCGATTACACCGAACTGAGCCGCGTGCATCCCGAGCTGATGGACGATCTGGACGACGCCATCGACTATTTGCAGGAGTACGGCGAACTGCCCGAAGGGTACATGCCTCACGTGCTGAACAATTCGGGCGGCAACTACAACGGCCATTGGGAGTTTCACTTGGCCGGCGACATCGACGTGCTCGTCTTGTATTGGAAGCGTGCCGATCGTACCGTGATACGCATGGTGCGCATAGGTTCGCATTCCGAGCTGTTTCAGGGTGAGCTGGTCTAGGCTCGTTCTTATACAATCATCATTATGGGCGCTGTAGGAGGTTCCTACGGCGCCCATTCTTATACAAACTATCATTAAGCGGCGTTGTTTTATGCCGCTAATGGTTGATGAATCGATTAACTGACCAATAGGCGCGTCTAACTCGCATGTTTTCGCGCCGTTAATGTGCAAAAGGGGCAATAGCAATGAACGATCTTGAAAAACTGTGGGACATGGTGTCCGAGCGTGGATTGGCCGAGTTGAGTCAGACGACCACGGTCGGGGAGAACGGGACGACGTGCCTGTTCACGTCGTTCGCGATCAGGTGTGGTGAGAATGCGTTGTACGTGGTGGTGCCGTGGACGACGTTGCAGGACGTGGCCGACGTGCTGCGGGAGCGCTTGGAATCGTATGACGTTGACACGGAGGGCCGTCGCCTGATGGACAGTGGCGTGGGCATCATGGAGGCCGCGCAACAGGCCGGCCGCGTGCGTAACAAGCTGGAGAGCATCGTGGGTTTGGCCGACGAACTGTTGCATCCCACGTCATCGTATTGCGTCGTCAAGCATGTCGTGACCGAGGAGTCGGCGTCGTTCGATGGCCCCGCCGGCATGGACCCGGACGAGGCCGAACGCTGGTTCGGGGAGAACGTGGACGAGGACGATCTGAACTGGATGGGCGGCGACGTCATCGACAGCAGCATCGAAAACGTGACCGAGGAGGAATAGTGATGGAACGCAGTCTTGAAAAGGTTCTCGCTGCTGGTGTTGACGAGTGCGAGGGCGTGTGGTTCGGCAACGGGGACCATTGGGCGTGGCTGCCGATGGTCATGCCCGAGGACGTGGACGAGGAAAGCATTGTCTGGTCGGGGTTGGACAACGTCATCCGATACGGGGTGGCGCGCTTCTACGGTCGTGACACGTTGACCGCGTCCATGCTGAGCGTGTCCGAGCATCTGGCGGAGCTTGCTTGCACCCTGTGGAAGCGCGGCGAGTACGACGCGACGATAACCGTCCTGCTGGAGTATTGCGAAAAGGTGCATGTGACACTGCGCATGCGTTTCGAGAAGGAGATGATGCGATGAAAGTCTACCGTTACGTGGGTTTCGACCCGGAATCGAACCGTGAAAGGTGGCGGCGCGTCCACTGGCTGCGCTTGCGCGTGGACTGGCTGCGTGCCCTGCTGGCGGGCGATCGGTGCGCCAAGGCCGGCTATCGGGCGTGGCTGTACTGCAACGTCACCGAGGGCGACATGTGCACCGTGGAAATGCTGGACTGGAAACAGGAGGTAATCAGATGAACCCCGAACGCATGTATGAAGCATTGAGCGAGGTACTGCCGTACTACGACGAGGCCGGAGAAGCCGGGCGCAACTACGAGATCAGCCCGGACAATCTACGCCGGTTCGCCGCCGACCTGTGCAAGGAATACGAAAGCAGCGCGGGGGACGTGACCATGAAGAAGGAGGCATCGGAATGAGTGGGTATGAGCAGTTGCCCGACCGTCTCGTGTCGGAGTGGCTGGGTGGCGGCTACGCGCCGCGCACCGTGAAGAAATAGCGGACGGCGCTCGAGTCTTGGACTGCATGGTGCCGCGACCATGAGCTTGGCATGCTGTATGTTACCCGTCCGGATATCGAGGCGTTTTCCAAGCATCTGGAAGCGACCGCGTCGCCCAACTACCGGTATTCCACGCTGTCCGCCGTCCGGTCGCTCTACCGGTACGCGCACGAGGAGGGATGGATACCGGACGATCCGGGCGCTTTGGTGCGCATGCCCGCACGTCCCCGCTATTCGACCGGCACGTGGCTCACCAAGGACGAGGCTCGGCGCATGATGGACGCGGCCGCGCGTGATCCTGATCCTCGTGCCGGCGCGTTCTACATGATGCTGTTATTGACCGGCATCCGCATGGCCGAGGCGTTGGCGTTGGACGTGACGGATATCGAGGAACATGGTGATGTGCGTACTGTCACGGTGGCGCGAAAGCGTGCCGGCGGCGAACTGTGCGAGCAAAAGCTGCGGTTGCCGAACGCCGCGTATGACGCGATCCGCCGCATGCTCGGCACCCGGTCCGAGGGCGCGTTGTTCCTGAGCCTGACCAGCCGGCGGTTGGATGATGATGCGGCGAACCGGTTGCTCAAACGTCTCGCCGCGGAGTCTGGCATCGACAAGACGATCACGGCGCACTCGTTGCGACGCACGTTCTGCACATTGTCCTTGGATGCGGGCGTATCGCCGCGTGACATCATGGCGTCCGCCAACTGGCACAGTGCCCGGATGCTGCAACGGTACGACTGCGAACGCGCCGCCGTCGACCGTCAGGCCGGTGTGCGGTTGTCCGAATGGCTGGACGCGGATGAGTGATGGGTAGCCGAATATCTGTTCACGTTCGGAGAGATTGAATCAACCAAGGTGAGTCCGATTGTACAAACACATGTAGATGGTGTGAAGCCCTCGAAACCGGTATACGACATACCGGTTTCGAGGGCTTCACACTGTTAGAGTCCCAGTTCTTTGATGGCGGTGTCCCATAGTGCGAGGTCGGGCAGTTCGACGCTCGTGCTCGACGTGACGGGGATGCCGTTGTCGATGAACGGGATGCGCCCGTCGTCCTCGCGTTTGCACGTGTATTTGCGGCGTCCCTGTCGTGCCAGTGCGACGAGTTCCGCTAATGGTTTGCGGCTGATCGTGTGCGCCGTGTACAGGGCGTTGATCGTGTTGCGGATGATCATCACGTTCTGATAATCCAGTTGTTTCTGTGTGAGCTGGGGCATTTATTGTTTCCTCATTTCCTCGATGATGATGGCGATGATGAGCAGGATGAGCAGGCCGAGTGGCAGTGCGAGCATTACAGTTCCCCTTTGATCCTGCGCGTGTAATACTCTTCGGCGGTCAGCACTTCGCGGGGATGCATGTCCCCGGCCAGGACATCCCATGCGCTGTATGTGTTCTCGGATACGAGATACGTATTGTTGTTGCCGGTCCGTGAGAAAACCGGATCGGGTATGACGAGCAGCTTATGCCAGCCGTTCTCGTTCCTCAGCCAGTATTCCCCGCCGCGTGTCGGAACCGTGACGCGATGCGTGTCGGACAGGGGTCGTGTCGCGTACGCGAAATCACGGTACAGGATGACCACGTTCGGCATCACGTCTGAGAAGCCGTCTCCGATGGGGTGGATGCCGGCGTCGTTGAAGTCCACGAAAGAGTACTCCGTACCTTCGACCGGCGCGAAGCCCCCCGCTTTGGTGAGACGGTCCTTGCCATGCTGGACGAACCGGTACGTGTTCTTGCTGCCCTTGACATGGATCAGGTCGCCGGGCAGGAGCTCGTCCCATGTAACGCGCATGTTCTTGGTCATTTCTTCCTCCGTTTCTTGGTAAGTCCGCTGATCTGAATGCTGGGATACTTCTTGTGGACGGCGGCACGCACCTTGGCCTTCTCGGAAGAGTTGCCGTGTTGCGCCACCCGAGAGAGGGCGCTGATAGCCCTTGCCCTTGTGTCGATCGGATAAGCGCGTTTCGACGGCAACGCGAACGAACTGGCCTTCATGCGTTTGCGTCCGCGACTCGTGAGCTTCGCCATCAGTCATCATCTCCCGCACGAACTAATTCGCTGTTTTTCAGGGCTATTGCCGCGTCCAACAGGCCACGCTCATATACATGGTGATGGGGGTAGGGCGAGATGATGCAGACATCCTCCCAGACCATGCTCGCGTCTACAACGACCACGTACGGTAGTGCGAGTATGTCATCAAGCGCTTCGCGCACTTGTTTTGTCATCCTCCAACGTGCGGAAGATTCAGATATCCCATCCCGTTGATCTTTCGTGTACTGCATTAGTCTTTTACCTCCAGTTTGTAATCGGTCTTATCGTCTGCGGTAGTGAAGAAAGTGTCAGTCATCCCATCGAACGTTAGAAACGCCCAATAGTCTTCGTATTGAACTTCGAGTTTGATCTTCGTGATTTTGCCGGTAATATGCGGCAACCCGTCACGATACAAGGTCGCGGTTTTGCCTTTCAGCGTGAGGGGAATATCCGGGAGTCGGTACACGCTCATGACATGTCCTTCTGGAATGCGGTTTGGAATGCCTCGCACGCGCTGTTGAACGCGTAGACGATGCGGCGTGAATCGTCCACGTAGCCGGTGATCCCGTTGATGTCGCGATAACTGTCCGATGCTTTGCCGTCCGTGATGTACGGCAGGTTCAACGTGAGCGTCCCCGTATGCTCATTGCCGCTGGGAGTGAGGGGAATGCTGACCGTGTGCTTGAGTTTCATGCGTCTACATCCCTGTCCAGGTCGATGCCGAGCTTGCCGGCGCAATCGTACAGGGCTTCGCGCAGTTCGCCGCCGACGCGGATGAGCCGGTTCACGACATCCTCGGGTACGGGCAGCTTGTGTTCCTGCGGGTTGTTGTCGTGCAGCAGGGCGACGCTGTTGAGCCGTTTCCACGCGTCGTCCAACTGCCAGACGGCCTCTTTGATCTGCATGTCGTCATCGAGCGTGTCCACGATCTCGGTATGGGCTGGTTGAATGGCGGTGACGTTGGAGAACGGGACGATCATGGTGAGCATGCCGTCGGGGTCATCGTTCTGTTCGTAGTCGTCGGAGTCGTCTCCCCACTGGGTTTCGCACAGGAGGAAACCGACGTTGGGTAGGAGGGACATGCCGGCCGCGAACACGACGTGATGTCCCATGACCGGGGTGGCGAGGTGAACGAGCACGGCTTCCACGCCAAGGTATTTCGGCAGGTCGAGTTCCGTGATCTCCGAACGCAGGGCGGTGGTGAGCGGCAGGGTGATGTTCATGATGGTTCCTTTCATGCGGTGATTTCGAGGGTCGGCTGATCCTCGGCTTGGCTGATGGTTTTCTGTAAGGTGTGTTCGTTCCAGCGCCGGTGCAAGAGGGCGAGTCCCTTGCGGGTGACGCGCACGGTCGGCGGGTAGAGGAACGTGGTGCCGTCCGAATGGGTACCGTGATCGCGATGATCCTTCATAAACAGGTATCCGTCATCGATGCGTTCCTGCTTCGCGGCCCATGCGCCGTCACGCCGGTAGATCCAGCCGAGTTCGTACATGAACTGGAACAGGCGGTCACGGCCGATCGGCGCTCCCGCGTTGGAGATCAGGTTGGCCGCAGCGGCCACGCTCATGGTCCCCTCGACGTTCGTGAAATCGTCCAACGCTTTGGCCTTCGGCTCCAGTTGCGAGTTACGGGACGCGAGCTGGCGGTTCTCGGTCTGGACACGGTCAAGCTCGAGGAACACGCCGGCAATCGCTTTCGGATCACGCATGAACGCCCTCGCAAGGTCCAGTCCAACGCCGGAATCTTCCACGCGGATGGCTGCGCCCTTGTTGAAATAGTTGTCAAGGGCATCGGCTGCCTCGTCCTGATATTCGTCCACCTTTGCCCGAACTGCCATGTCGGGGATACGGTTGGTGTCGATTTCGGCAAGCCATACGGTCATGGTTTTCCGGTCGATTCCTACCATTTCGCGGGTTTTCCCGTCCGCGCCAACTGTGGTGAAACCTGCCACGGTTGCCCATTTCTTGGCTTTGAGCTTTTTAAGCTGCGAACTGTACTCGACGCCGAGGTTTTCGCAGAGCCGGCGCAGGGACACCAGCCAGGTGCCGTCTCCGCGCCATACTGCTTCAATGGTGTCCCCGTGGAACGGGATGGACTGGATCTGGTTGCTCATGGTTACTCCTTCGTGTTGATCGTTTGCCAGATGTTGTCGGATGGTGTGGTTGGTGGTGTGGGGCCTTCGGTGGCGAGACGGTATGCGTCGGCCAGCCGGTAGACGGGTTTCGAGCATTCGTTTTCGCCGGCTTGGGGCAACTGTCCGCGGTGTACCCAGCTGCGCATGGTGGTCTTGTTGACGTGTACGCCGCATGCCTTGAGCAGTTCCGTCAGTTCCGACTGGGTGCCGAGCTTCGGGCTGCGGAGGATGCGTTCGCGTCGTTGCGCGATGAGATAGTCGGTCGCCCACCTGCTGTGGCAGTGCGGGCATTGCACGTCCTTCGCGTCCATGCGTCCCGACAATGGGGTGCCGCAATCCTTGGCGGGGCAGGGGCCGAGGATGACGGTTTTCCCGTCGTCGGGTTCGAGGAAGCGGCGCAACCGGGTCACCTGTTCGTGGAGTTGGCGCGCGTACACGGGTGTGGCGGGGTTTTCCATGAGCCGGTAGCAGGTGCGCAGACGATGCGTCAATGATGCGAGAGCGCATGCGGCGGGCACGTTCAACGCGAGGCTTCGCGCCCACTCGTACAGGGTGGGTTGCAGTCCGGGATACCCTTGGTCGTCCGCACGGTACAACAGATCGCTCAAGGTTTCGCGCAATGGTGCGGGCGCGGTGCCGGACGATCCGCCGGCACCTTCCCCGTGCCCGTACGCGCGGTTGATCCGGTAATGCTCGAGATCGTCGAGGTTGCGGGCGAGCCAGTCGAACTCGTCGCGCACCTGACGCTCATGCACCATGCACATGAGCGACTTGTTCTCGGCGACGATCACCCCGATCAGTGGGGAGGGGGCGTCGGTGACGACCTCGCGCCAGCACGTCGCATACGCGCAGATACGAGGGGCGGTGGTTTGAATCTGACTTGTTTCAGACAACACGAATCCTAACCTTGGTGGTCCAAGGTCAGGCGTTCAACAAGATCGACATTACTCCCCGACACGCGGGAACTCGGACAGTTTCGTCTTCCGTTCCCTGCGTTGCCGTCGACGCCGTTCCAGATGGGCCTCGTATGCGGCGGGATCGTTCGCCCGCATGGCGGCCATCTTCTCCCTGCGTCGCCGGTTCTCCCGCTCCCGTGCTTCGGGATGGTTTCGATAGTAGCGGCGGTGCCGTTCCGCGCACGCCTCCCGGTTCTTCCGTTCCCAGCGTTTCTGGTTCTCGCGCTGGCGTGCCGTCTGTTCCGGCGTCGGCTCATGCGATTGCCGCCATTCACGCATCCTGTCGAGCTGCGCCTGCCGGTACTCGGGGTCGGAATTGTATTTCAACCGGCGTTGCTCGTTGCGCGCGTCGTGGTCGAGATTGCGGAAGTAGGCGCGCAGCTCCTCCCTGTGCGCTTCCCGGTATGCGGCCTGTCTGCGGCGGATCTTCTCACGGTTCGCCTCGTAATAGGCTTTCTGCCGGATCTTCTTGCGGGCTTCGGCGTCCGGTGGAGCATTGCGCAGCTCCGACACCATCAGCTTGATCTCGGGGTCATCCAAGTCGATGTTCACGGTGAAACCTCCGATAGGCTAAAACGTCACGTAATCGGGTCGTACACGCGCTTCCATGCGAAACGCGACTCATTGCCCATGTCCGGTTCCGATCACGTCTGTGAGACTGATTTTCAGATTCGGGTTGAAGCCGACGCCCGGGCGCGGCCGCTTCTTCGGCTTCGCCGCTTCGATCTGTGGCCGGTAACCGGTCGCGATCCGGTTCGCCTCAGCCTGCGGCTTGCCCAACATGCGCTGTCTGCGGTACATCCACGACTGGTCCGCATCCAAACCCAAGCGTTCGCATTCACGGCCGATCTGCGCCTCCGTGGGCTTCGACTGGTTACGCATGCCGGTGACGATCGCGTTCACGTTGCCGGCCATGCACCAACGGCCGGTCACATCCTGCGAATAGAAGCGCCTGACAGCCTCCAACGCCTCCGCCACGGTCATCGACTCCTTCAACTCGCTGCGGAACTGCTCCACCTGCTGCGCGTCGATCATCGCATTGCCATGATGGCTGCGGATCGCGGCGAGAACCACGCCCGCCTCACTAAGCGAAAGCATCCGAATGCTCCTTCCGGTAACGGTCGCGTTCCTCCGGGGTCATCAAATCCCACACGACCTGACGATTGTGATCCAAATTCTGCTGACTGCGGCTCACGGGCGGCTTCACGAACGCCGACTGGGATGGCGGCAACTGCTTCTGCCAGTTGCGCGCGTACAGCTCCTGCGCGAGGAACCGGCTGAACCGGCACACGTAGCATTCCTCCGTCGCATCCACGTACGCGCGACACTTCGCCTCGAAGAACGACACGGGGTCAGCGTCGCCGGCAGCTCGGATGACCTTCGGCCATTCAGCCTCCAAATCGAACCTGACCTGCGTCACCCGACCATCGAACCTGTTCGTCGGATAGAACGATTCGACCCGATCCAGCAGCCTGTCGAAATCAGGCCGCGAGGGGGTAGGGGGAGTGAAAGAAGAATGTTCTGTAGTTCTGTTGTTCTGTAGTTCTGTAGTTTGTCCCGAAACGGCGTCGTTTTTCGGCGCTTCGGCGGAGGTTTCGGCACTTTTTTGTACCGTATCGTCCGAATCGGGGAACAAAAGCGGCACTTCGGCGGAGGTTTTCGCGTTTTCCGGTACCGAATCAGCATCATTCGGTGTCTTATTGGCTGAATTGGTGCTGCGTTTCTTTGTTACCTGCTCGTTACTGCGGTTATGGCGCAGGTAATCGTGCACCATGTAATTGTCGCCGGTCTCGTCCTTGACGAGCATTTCGACCCCGCACAGGGCGTTAATCTCCTCGTCGGATGCGCCGATCACGTATCGCAAATCGTTGTACGTGATCCAACCGTCCGACAGTTTGAACCCGCAATACGACAGCACCATCGAGAACACGCCCAACGCGGTCGGCGCGGTTTCGCGTAGTCGGCGCACCTTCCAGTTCATGAAATAGCTGTTGACCAGCTGCACATATCCTTCAGTGGGTTTCCGAGCCATTGTTATGTCCTTTTCTGAAGTCGATTACCTTGGTGTGCTTCCACGAGTTGCACGATTGGCATAGCGTCTGGAAGTTGTCGATGTCGTCCCGGCCGCCCATCGACCACGGATAGATGTGATCGATGGTGAGGTTCTTGGTGCTTCCGCAACGAAGGCATTTGTATCCGTCACGGGCGTAGACCCGTTTGCGGGTGCGTTTAGGAATCGGCACGCGATTCTCTAATTCGGAGCGAGTGCGATCTGCTTGACACTCGTGAAAATCATGTATCAGCCAACCGCCAGGCACAGGCTCGAAAAATCTGCTCTTTTCTAGTACTGTCAGGTCTCTCTTTTTCGCAGCGAGGGTCGTAGCTGCTACCGATGTCGGCACGAAACCGTCCGTGAGATTACGAACCGCGTACATGATCGCCCACGTCCACACGCGATACGCGGACGGATGATCGAGCGCGAGAGTCATGAGTTTCGGATTCTCATAGCCCCTCGCGCTGAACTTCGCGAAGATCTCCATGTCGTCAGCCATGTTCCTGGGTCTCCTCTAGCAGTTCGGATAGTATGACGGGGATCATTTCGGTGTCTTCGGCCAGCAACGCCAGCCAGAAGTCATGTTCCGTGCCGGTCACGGTGTCCGCTTTCATACGCAACAGCGTGCCGGACCAGTAGATGGACTCGATGCCGCTGACGTTGGAGTCGCTGGCATCCCTGTCGCACTCATGGAACGCTTCACCGTTCTGCATGGCCCGGTTCGCGTACCAGAGCGCCTTCTGCAGATCCTCGACGGGATGGCCTTTCAGCCTGTATCGCCATACGTATTTGATCATGTTGCCGACATTGAACGAGTATTGTTCCGTGAGTAGGATGCACTCATACGGGCCGGACTCGTAATGCTGAGGATGTTCGACGTTGTCAGTCATTGTCGCGTCCTTCCAATCGTTGTTCGGTCAACCCGATCAAATCAAGCCATGCCTCCCATGCGACGCCCGGACTTGTATACCAGCCGGTGCTCATATGCCCCCGCGGGCATGCGTACCGGTAGATGGACGACCACGAGTCGTTCGCACCATGCCGGACGATCGGCCTCCACCCACATACGGGGCAGCACAACCGCTTGTCGGTTTGACGTCGTTTTATTCCGAACATTCGTATCTCCTGATGTCGTGAAGCAGGTTCTTGTAGCTGTTGCGGTCGGAAGGGGTCAGGCTCGTCGTGGTGACGAGCCTGCCGTCGCGAGTGATCTTCCAATGGCTGGAGTTAGCGAGTTCCACCGTGTACCCCTTGCGTTCCAGCCATCGGCGTATCTTCCTGTCGTCGCCGCGTGAGGTCATGATCATTCCCGCACCAGGTACAGGGGATGGTCGAGACAGTATCGGCGTAGGACGCGCAGCCAGTTGGTCGCGCCGGCGACGCTGCCCCAATTGTTCGCAGGATTGTACAGATCGGCGAGCATGCCCTGATCCTCTTGTTCGATGTCGCGTAATGCGGTGTCGATGCGGTGGGCGCACTCCTTGGCTGTCAATCCGTCCAAGTCGCGTATCGGGTTGACCTTGTATGCGGTGAGGAACCGGCCGAGATTGTACGTGTAGTTGAAATACGCGCCAGTATCGGGATCGCCATACGATTCGATGCCGGTGTCGTAGCCGCGCGTGTCAGAACATGCGTCCCACAGATCGTCTTCGCCTACCGTCGCCGGTGCGACGAACAGGTCGTAGCTCATGATTTACTCCTTATATATAAGGTGCGTTGTCTTCTCTCGTTGATGAACTCGATGTCGGCGAGCATCAACGCCAACAGTTCCGGATCACTGCGTTTCATCGAATACGGGCCGATATGCCGGCCAGTGCGGTCGGGGTTCGATTTGACGGTGCTGCCGCGTATCGGTTGGGGATGATTGCTATACGGCATCGCTCACCTAAAGAAAGCCACGAGAGAGAAGACGATGGCTCCGCTGAACAGCATCCACAGGAACGCTCCCAACCAAAGGTCTTCGTCCAGCAGGTAGAAGGCCGGCGCGAACACGAACGCCAGTCCCAATCCGACTGCTCCCATGTACAAGAGCATCGGCAGCAGGTAGTTGGTGAGATAGTCGATCATTCAATGTCCTCCATGACCAAAGTGATGATGTGAAGCCCTTTCGGGGCGGGATGGTCGGCCTTCCGATAGTCGGGGCCGACCAGATGCATGCTGTCGTCATCGGGAAAATAGCCGGCTGTGGTGCATGCGTCGATAGCCGCTTTGACCATAGGGGAGGCGTTACCGGGATCGTATCGGCGCGCGTTGGGCGGGTAGGCGATGTACGCGGTCACATGACATTTCTCGAAGACAGGGGAGCGCAGCTTGTGTTGGGTTTTCAGGTTCCTGGCCTTGATCCACGTCAGCTCCTTGACCGCGCGCGTCCGTTTCCATTTCTTCTGCCACGGGCCACGACTGTTGCTCGTCCACCACAAGTCGGAGGGAATCGTCAACTCCAGTTCGAGTCTCACTCATCCCTCCAACCGTCGTACGGGTCGTCATGCAGCCGTTCCTCCATGCAATGCCCCCACGCGTTCAACGGGCTACCGCACAAAGGGCAGCATTCGTCGTCAGGCGGCGTCTCATCCGCGTACAGGTGCAGTGTCATCTGTCTCGCTCCCGTACGGGTTGATGGTCGGGTGTTCGATATGGATGCGGTCGTGAGTGCCGGCTACATCGTTCAGGCACGCCAAGTAGCCCGCGTTCCACGCGGCACGTTTGACATGTCGCAGAATCGACGCCGGTTTCGAGGATTCAGTTTGCGTCTTGCCCATCGGATTCCTCTTCCTTCTTCTTAAGCGGCGTCTTGATCTCGATGACGTGCCATTCCATGTTCCGCAGCTTGTCGATCGTCAGGTAGCCCCACGTCGCAAGACACACGGCCTGGATCGTGAAGGCCGGCCAATTCGTCCGCGCGAGGAAGAACCCAGCCCAGAACGCGCTCCAGACGATCCAGAACAGGTCCCACCACAAGCCCTTGAAATCAGGGCGTTCCCCATGACGGTAGATCAGCACGATTCCTCCTTGAACAGTCGCTTGGATTCGATACGAACCACGGACGTGAGCGCCGTGATGATCTCCCGGCTTTCCATGTCCTCGGGAATCGACTCGCACTCCCACGACTTCGTGTCACGGTTGTACGTGTACTCGACTACGTCGTTGTCGTCGTAATAGACGTCGATACGATCGATGATCTGGCCTAGCATTGCTTCACCTCGATCGACCTGGTCCAACAGTCAGGGCAGTACCAGTCGTCATCCTCTTCCACCCAGCCGGTCGCATCATCAGGACGGAACCTGCCGCACACGTCACACTGCACATGCCTGCAATCCGGACAATAATGAGCGCCGTCATGCTCCTGCCAGCCGTCATCCACGGCAGCATCCTCGGCCTGCTGTGGGTAAAACCACCAGTCGAAGTCGTCACCCTCATACGGGTGCCCGCACTGGTCGCACACCACGCGGTAGAACAATGCGTTCTCATAACTCATGTTTCCCCCTGTAGTACGTATCAGTCAGCTCGATAAGGATGCCGATGGCCTGCGCGATGGCACCGGACGGGAATAGGGCGAACACGCAGGTATGCCGTTCCGCGTATATGGTGGGCCGGCTCGTTCGTGTTTTCGCATACACGTTCCAACAGAACGGGATGATCGTCCATCTCACCTCGACGTAGCCAAAGTCGTCGTGATAGGAATGAACCAGATTGTTCATGATTCCTCCAATTCGATTCGTGTGATGATGTCGAACCGACTCGCCGCGATCAGTTCGCGCAGCTGATCGGGATAGACGCCGTGGTTGCTGGTCTCCACATCGCAGGACAGAACGTTTTTCTCGAAGCAAGGGGGATAGCGGTCCGGCATAATGTTGCGAAGCCCCTCGATGACGACCTTCATGATTCCTCCGGTTCGCTGATGTCCGTGGGGTGAAGCCATTGTTCCAATCGGTCGGCTTGCTCCTGTGGGGTGCTGCCGTCCCATTCGGGCGCATGCTCGTATTCGGGAATGTCGAACAGATCCCAGTACTTGAGCTCGTAATGGTTCGCGACGATGCCTGTATCCAAGGAAGCCCACACGATGAACCAACCGCCACCGAAGCAAGGCTTGCCGTCCGCATGCACCTTGGACTTGCCGATACTCCCGTCGGCAATGGTCCCGTTCTCTTCGGCGGCCAGATGCGCGGCGATCGCGTACATGACGTTGAGGAACGCCGCGTTGTACAGCATTCGATACCGGTACAATTCCCCGAACGTGTGATACCCGTCCGACGTGGAATCACCCACCGGCTCGCCATGCTGGTCGTACAGTTCATCCGCCGCGTCCTTGGTCGTGTACAACGCTTTCGCGGGCGCATGCTCGTAGTCGTAGATTGCGGCAGAGATGACATCACGGAACTCCTCGCGCGTGAACACTTTGCCGGTATTCACCAGACCACCTCCGCGATCTCGTCCTCGCCGATCAGCAGCGTGCATGTTGAACCGTACCGCCATCCACTACTGCCCGTCTCCATATCGATCTCGGCCAGCTTTTCGTTCTCATGGAACACGGTCACCTTCAACGTCGCCGGAGGATTGTCTTCACCAGCGTCTTCGGAAACGGTTTCGACTTTGGTGATGACCCCCTCACCGTGGAACGCGATCTCACCATCGGCGTACGTGCAAGCGCACTGGTCGCAATCCTCGATGAAATGAATCTCTTCCCCGTCGATGTAATATTTGCCGTCCTTGGCGGTGATCCTTGTTCCAAGAAGCACGTTTGTAATGTCGCTCATGGGTTTCCTCTCCCTGTACATGTCTTCGATGAATGCCATGACCTGCCGGAACGCGTTACTGCTCCCGTCGTATCCGGCGGCCGTGTACTTGTAACCGCCTGCGACGCATCGCTCGTGTTGTGCATCGTCTTCGTTGCGTCGTTTGATGAGCCAATCCCACAAGCGGCGCATTTCCTCACTCATGGTCGGCCTCCGGCTTGTTGATGTAGCGTTTGTGAATCTCATAGACACCGGGATATGCTCGCGCCGCGGCTTCCGCTTCCCCATAGGTATTGAACGACATCCAGCTCATAGCATCGTGTTTCAGCACATCCTCGACAATGAAAATAACGTCAGTCTTCATCGTCGTCACTCCTCGCCTAGCACGACATGTCCGGGATGGAATGGTGCATACCCCTCGATATCAGCTTCACAAACAAGCATCGCCTGTCGGAGATTGAACATGGGGCTGGGCGCACCTTCGGTCTTCATGACGCATAGTCCATCCGGTTCCACGTTCCATGCGAGCCAAACAGCGCCTTCATTGTCCACCCACAGGCCGGGCTTATCCGGCAGTTGAAGCTTCCGGCGTAGCACGTAGCGGATTTCACCGACGTCGAGGCTAAAGGGTGAACCGGGGTCCTCAAGCGTGCGGCATTTGACGAAGTCACTGCCCTCACGCGTGGCAAGAACCTTGTATCGGTTCCCTATGAGAGTGACGATGAGATCACCCTCGCGCAGATCATGACGACCGGTGATACGCTCATAGGAGGGATCATCCAACGGTTCGATGGACACGACATTCGGATCGAGTGCTCGCATGTCATCATCGGTGATGTACAGTCCCGTGTTTTCCTCTCCTAGCAGGGGACACAGATCCGCATCCTCATTCACGATCGGACCGGTATAGATTCCGCCGCTCTTATACGTGACCTTGGCTTGTTCTCGTTCGCCCATTTTCAGGTTCTGCCACCAATGCTTTTCACTCGTAGTCATGTTCCTGCTCCCATTCGGTTTTCAATCGGTTGAATACCTCTGGCGGGAGTTGTTCCCACCAGAGGGGATAGAAAGGCTGTTGTTCGCGTTTGATGGCGTCTACGTCAACGGACTTGCACACGGCGTCCACCCGCCCTCGTCGTCCAACAACACCCAGCCGTGCAGTCTGGTCAGGACCGGCACCAGTTCCGGGTGGTCGTCATAGCCGCTGACGATCCACCCGTATGCCTTGGCTTCCGTCTGGTGGGTGTGCACCCACAGGTGACAGCCCTCGGCGCTGCCGTTCCCACACAGGAGAATCAGATTCGACGCTTCATGCAACCGTGGGTAGGGATGGCTGCGCAAATGCCGGTGATGACGGCTGAAACCCGCCCAATGGTAGGTTTCCCCGCATCGCATGCACCGCCAGCCATCCCGCGCGTCCACCAAGTCGCATACGCGCACGCTCGGCTGTTTGCGCTTAGACGAACCCGCCATCGTTGTACCTCTGCGCCCACGGTTCCGTCGGCTGCTGTTGCGGATACTGTTGCACGCCCTGTACGGGTTGCGCGTCCCCGAACGGATTCTGATTCGAGAAACCATCCTGCGGCTGATACTGTTGCGGTGGGAGAGCGCCGTTCGGGCTTGCGCCCTTCTTCGGTTTCGCGCTCAACAACGCGATCGTGTCGGCCGCGATATCCAGATTCTCGTAGGTTTTCCCGTCCTTCTGACTGATACGCTTCGACAGCGTGCCGCGCACCAGCACCTTGACGCTCAACCCCTGCGACTTGTATTGGCGGATCATGTCGATAGCGTCCTTCGCGTCATTCGACAGGGGATGCACGTCGAAGTACAAGGTCGGCTTGTCGACGTATTGGCCGGTGTTCTTGTCCTTGTAGGACGGCGTGTTCGCGACCTTGACGACGCAGCCACCGTTCTGGAAGTCCTTCACGTCGACCACATATGCCTTGCCGTCAACGTTGAACTCGTTAGCCATAGTATTTCCTCATCTTCCTGCGTTTCCTCTCCCGGTCGTCCGCGATCTTGCGGGGGCAGTCGTAACGCTCATCCACTGCGTGAGGGCAGAAATCCCGGCCTTTGTCGGGACGATGACAGTAACCGCAGATCACTCGTCGGCCTCCGGATAGTACATGCCGACGTTCATGCTGACGCGGGCGAACGGGAAACGATGCGCCGCCAAGGAACGCTTCAGGAACGTGCCCGCGCCCACGGTCGGCGTGCCGGTGGCCGGCGCGAGCTTGCCCTCACTATCCAACACGGGCGCGTACAACTTCCCGTCGAACTTCCACACGGAACCGGTCGCGGCACGGTAGAAGCCTGGCTCCTTCGGAAGATCATCCTGTGTCCACGAATCGTATGGGCGTCGTTCCGCATAATCGAACACGTACGAGAAGCCGTTCGGCTCGTAGCGCGCGTCATAGCCTTCCAGGAACCTCGGATCATCCACGAATTTGATGCTCACGCCTTGGGCTTCGTACAGTTCGCCGGACCGCATCGCATCATAGACACCTTCGACCTTCGTCTCGCCCTTGTGCAGATGCACGCGGTCGCCCTGACGCAGATCGTGAATGTCGGTGATACGCAGCATGGCCGGCTCATCATCCTCGGCAGCCTGCGGGCCGTCCTCTTCCGTGTGGCCGAGCGGACGATAACAGGAACGCAACTGCCAGGAATTTTCGTCTTCGCCCACGCAATATCCGGGGGTCATGTTCTCGAACCACACGTGGAGCAAACCGTCATCTTCCGGACATTGCGTGACCAATGTCACGATCCCGTTCACCGTGGTCAACCTCTTGCCGATGGACAGCAGGTCGCCCGGCTTCACGTCCTCGATATGGTCAATGCGTTCGTTCGTCCGCTCATCCGACAACGGTGACGGATCATCCGACGGGATACGGCCGATGAAGATGTCCTTCATCAGATCGGACAGGCCACTGCCCGGCTTCACGGTCGCAGTGAACGTCATCTCACTGTAAGTGGTTTCATGCTTCGTTTCCATTGGTTTCCTCCTTGTTGGTGGTTTTCTGAATGTTGTTGTACGAATCGATGAACTGTTGCGCGTCCAAGCCGGTCAACTGCTTGTACGCGACGCCACGGTTCAACACCTTGCTGATGAACTGGCTCTCGAAACCGGGAGCGACCTTGTACTCGTTGAGAATCCGGTCGATGGCCTGCTGCTGGTCGTCGGTCATGCCGCCCGAACCATGACGCCGATACCCTGAGGTTTCGCCGTCGTCATCCGTGGTCGCCAAACCGAACGCGGCAAGAGTCGAATACCGTCTGGCGTAGGTGAGCGCCGAACCGAGCGCCTGCATGACGCTCATGCCACGACTGTCACCCACCTCGACGGGAATCCAACAACACGTGTCCTCCCATTTCGATTCGCCCTGTCTGCGGATCATCGTGTTGACGTACAATCGTCCGTCCTTCACGTCGGTCGGCCAACGCAGCTCATACCCGTGGTCCTCCACGTAGTTCACGACCTGTTCGAGCGTCGCGTACCGGCCTCTGCCGCCTTGGGCTTTCTTCTTGATCACCGCCATGAGTCGATCTCCGTCTCCTCCTCCAGCAGCTTCCAATCAGGGAACTGGATGGGCTGCGGCGTCTTGTCGTAACCCCAGTCACGCATCGCCTTCAACGGGTCCTTGTGGTTGTCGCGGAACCATTTGATGCCCTCGAGCGCATGGTCGATCTGCTTCGCGGCGATCTCCGTGATCTCCGGACTGTCCTCGTCGAACCGCCATTCCATCCAGTCGTACGGAGTCTGTTTCTCCTGCACGATGAACGAGAAGCCCAAGCGTTGCCGACGCAATTCCGGATAGCACAAGCGCCACAGGCGCAAGTAGAACGCGGCTTGAACGTGATAGCCGAACATCCAGCAGGCTCGGGGGAACTCGGTCGCCGGCTTTGACGTGGTCTTGTAGTCGTAGATGCGCAGAATCCCGTCGTCATCCGGCTTGGAGGGGAGCCAGTCGGCCTTGCCCTTCAACGGCAACCCGGTCTTCGCGTCCTCGGCGAACATGGCCTGTTCCGGCCTGCCGTCCAACTTGGCGAAGAACCCGCGGGTCATGTCGGCCATCATGTGAACCGCATCCCAATCATCCTGGGACAGCCACACGATGTCCTCGCCGTCATGCTCGGCCAGCAGCTCCTCATACTCCGTCTTGCCGGCCTTCGACCGCAGACTCGGCTTCACCAACACGCTCGGACCACTGCCCAATACGAGACTGTGAGCCGCCTTGCCGAACTCCAACACCGAAGACGACGGGTGCTCGCCCGTCACATACTCCGCGTACGCGAGCGGACTGATCAGATACTTCTTCAACGACGTCTGGTCGATCGCCGGATCAGCGAAATACTCGCTGTCACTCATCGTCAGCACCGGCATCGTTGACTCCTTTCTCCGCTTCCAACACGGTGATCCGATCCTGCAGGACACTGATCTGCTTCAACAGGGCCTTACGCTCCTTCAACAACTCCGTCCGCGCATTGAACAACGCTTGCAACGAGTCCGCCACCGAGTCCAGAAACTCGTCAACCGGATCAGCGAAATACCATTCACGCCTCGAAAACACCGACGTTTTGCACGGGAACTCCACTTGCCGAACCTGCTTAGCGGTCACCAACATGACGACCCTCGCTTTCCAACCTGAGCTGTTCACGTCGTTCCAGCAGATCCGACTTCCTGTAGGTCATCGCATTGCCCTGCTTGACACCGCAGAACGGCTTGTAGTTCTCCTCGAAAAAGATCCGCGAAACCCCTAGAAACTCATAGGCTTTCGCATCGTTGGCGAAGATCTCGTCGAACAAATCCCGGAGCGTGCTGCGCAGCACGTCAGCCATGTTGTCCACGCGCCGGCCGACCAGTCGCGCCGTCTGATCAACAGCCATCAGCTCGTCTCCTTCCTTCCCAAAATCCGCGCATACACGTCGTACTTGCCCTGTGGATTGCGCCTGACCGCCGTCTCCGTCAGATACGGTCGGAACGCCTTGTTGCCATGTCTCAGGTTGCTTGCCAACGACTGCGCCTTCACCTTGTCGGGCTTCGTGTCCACGATCGCCCACTTGCCCAGGTGAGCCGGCATGGTCATGCTCGTCACGGCCTCAACCCATTTCGACCTGACCGTGCGCTTGGCCTCCAAGTCAGGCGGCAGCTCATCCACGTACCGGATCTTCTGCAGACTCACTTGTCCGACTCCTGAATGCGCGACCACACCGTCTCCATCAACGGCCGGTCGATCTCGTAATACAAGTACGAACTGCCATGCTTCGGCGGTTCGACGCCATGCGCCTTCTTATACGCGGTCGCCAGCTCGTACCCGAACCGGAGCGCGCTCTTCTTCAACGGCTCCACGCCCTTGCTGCGCATGAACGCGCTGATCGTCAACGTGGGAGACTCCACATTCGGCTTCGCATCCTCGAGCACGGACTCCACGTACATGTCGATCAGATGGTTCGCGCGACGTTCCAACTCGTCCTGCGGGACAATGCCGCGCGCCACGCCCAGCAATCTCATCTGATCGATCGGATTCAGTTTCTCCGCCATCATCGGCTCCTTACCTATAGAGGTGGTTAGTGGTTGTCCCATGAGCCGGGAGTTGAACGCCTGACCTTGGAGTTTTTGGAGACTCCCGGCCGGAACCGACTCTGGGGGATTCAGTTATGTGCGCGTCGTGGGGGAGAGTCGAACTCCCCGCATCCCGCCCAGTCCATTCGGAAAGCTGGGTTGATACGGCAATAGCCGGCACCACGACCACCACCCGACCGGGATCAAACATGTAAAAGGCTGGAACACGGGTTCGGCTGGTGTGTTCCACACCCGGTCGGGAAACTTCAGTTATGTTCCCCACAAAGGGGGAGTGGCCGGTCAAGGATTCGAACCTTGAGCGTCCCCTGTCACCGCGAACCACAACCAACCCGAGAGAAAGGAAGGCAACCGCAATGTGAATGACGAGTCCATTCCGAAAAGAACGATGACAAGGGGTAACGCGTCCAGACACCCGCAAGGGGTACCGGCCGGAATATCAGACTTCCTGCGGATAATCCAAGGATTCCCTGTCGTTGGTGGATCCCTCGCAGCTTTCAACGGTCATGACGCCGATCAGATCACGACAGGAATCCATTTTGACGTTGATAGAGGCCGAAAAGAACTCGTCGGGACGGAAATCGACGTAACCGCCGTTGGCGAGAATCATGCGATATTCCCCGTTCTCCCTCTTATATAGGTGACTGACGGGAACGGTATGCAGCCCGACTGGCTCATTGGGATCGGAATTGTAGAACACGGCACACGTGGGAGCCGTCACGCGATGCTTGAGCATCTGCGCGTACTCTTCCAAGGTGGAGAAGGCGCGAATCTGCTGATAATACGTGTAATCCTCATCTTGGGTATCCGGTTTACGATTAGTGTCGTTCATGACATCGCTCCTGTGAAAGGTGTTCATATGACTGGTGTGTTGTCCGAGATCGTCAACTGGTTGGCGATCCTCACGTTCGGCGCATTGCTATGGCAGTTGGTGAGAGCCGAAGGAGAGCAGCCGCCCGAATCGGTCGAAGTGGATATCGACTGGTTGGATGCGAGCAAGGTGATCGACTCGCATCTACCCGTATGGGTCGTTGACCTTTCGGTGACCGCAGAAACCGCCGGAGTCCTATATGACGTGAGCAGTAAACCGATCGGAGATGCGACTGCCATGCACCCGGACGCCGGCTTCGCCTCGTGTCTCATGCACGGCGATCACCCGGTCGTTTCCAGATTCGCCGCGCCAATCGGACGAACCATGAGAATACTGGTGCAGTGGCATTGCCTGTCTCCCGTCCTGAAACTGCCTGTAGCGCAGGCGGTGTTGCTGGAAATTGAGTCACCGCTACCGGGACGCCCCGACGGTTCAGCCAGACACATAGATAAATATGTGTGGCATTGGTTCTGGTTTGCTTGGCTGAGGCGTCTACTGAACGGCATCTTGGGGATGACAGCCATTGAATTCCGGTTTCGTCTCGGGGAATTCCGCAAGCCGAAGGAGTGGTGGAAGTCGACCCTTCCCGACGGTTCCTGGTTACGCTAACCATCATTGATCTTCATGTCATGCCGCCAGTTTCTGAGGAGAAGCAAGACGATGCTCGGTGACGATGGCGGGGAGGTTTTCTACCGTCTCCGTCGTGCGAATTGCCGTCAGCTCTTCTTGAAGGCGCTTCCCAGCTTCCGCAAGTTCTTCGATTCTTCGGTTCATCTGCTTTACCGCCTTTACGACGTTCTTGTCTGGCTTTTCTCTGACGATCGTTCGCTTTTCAGTGATGACCGTGGAGGGAGAAAGAACTCGCTTCTTGTTGCCGGACGCTTTTTCTCGTATGAAGTCTTCAACCGATTGCCCGTTTCCGTTCATGTGGTACGAAATAACGCTCGGAGTGCAGTCCAACAAGGTGGCCCATGCTCGTAGGTTTCCTTCCACGCCATCGACAGATATGATGGTTTCCGCTGCTTTCCGAGTGTTGTCGGCTGAGGAAATCCACTGGCAGTTAGCCGGTTCATAGTTGCCGTCGTTGTCGATGCGGTCAATAGATAAGCCTTCTGCGTAGCCGTTCGACAGCGCCCACTTTTCAAAACACTGAAACGAGTGCCATTCCGGGCAGACTCTGATTCCGCGCCCTCCATACCAGCGATAACTAGGCATCTTGGGATTCTCACAGCGGCGCTTCATGTTGTTCCATATGGCATACAGCTTTCGGTTCTCGATCATGCCGCCACCTCGGTTTCCACGGTTGTCGTTGCTCCAAAGAACTTCTGTCGCATGTCGATGGGAATGGAGAGCAGAGTGTCAAAGTCGACGCCAAGGATCTCGGCGATGGTATCGAGTTCATCCACCTTGAACGCGGGCTTCCCGGCGAGACGGCGAGAGAGCCTACTGACATCCCATCCGAGCTGTTTCGCCAGCCATCTCTGACTCTTGTTGCTGATGTAGAGGCGGTAGCGAATGCCTGCTGCGGAAAGGTTCTGTGTTGCGCTGTTCATGGCTTTTATAATATATGTTATATTCAAAAAGTCAAAGCATGACACGCCGTATCGCATATGTTATACTTTAGGTATGGCTAATACAGAAGAAACAAGAGTGCTAAGCGGCTTTGCCTTAGCATTTGCTATAGAATATAAGGCATATATGAAGGCGCATGGTATAACGCAGGTTCAGCTTGCGGATACCTTAGGGCGTACGCAGCCTTATGTCAGTAAGGGAATCAACGGGAAGCGTCCGCTCGACACGGATGATGTTGACGCCTTGGCTTCCTTGTCTGGCACTACAGGTCGTTCTCTGATGATCGAGCTGGCCCGACTGACCCGCGAGCAACTGCATCGTCCGGCCGGTCAATATCAGTCGGTTGTGGACCAGCTCGAACATGCGCTCGGCCGGAAGATTCAAGTCGAGAAGGCCGCCTATCGCGATCCAAACAAGGAAGTGGAGTCTGGCCACGGTGAAGACATGGAGTGACCTATGCGACGAGGCGGCTGATCTCGGCGTAGCTGTCCGAGATCGTCGCCTCCCCGCGGGCCAGTGCGGCGAATACGATCCCGACCTGCGAATCGCATACATTGATCCGAGCATGAGCGAGGAACAGCGGGTCTGCACACTCCAGCATGAGCTGATCCATGCTCAGCATTCGGACGATGGTTTGATGAAGCTGCTCTCCTCGGAAAAGGAGGAGAGGCTGACTCGCAGGGAAACTGCTCTTGCTTTAATTGACTCCTTCGAATACGCAAATGTAGAAAGGATCTACGAGGGCGAACCGTATGCTATGGCTGAGGCGTTGGGCGTAACTTACGCGGTGCTGATCGATTACCAGACATGGTTGCACGACACGGTGTTGCTCTAGGCGACGTGCGGTGTGTGATAAGTGACAGGTAGAATCTTCTTATCATCTAGTACAAGGAGGTTCTACCATGCCGTTGAATTTCACTGCCGTCGATTTTGAAACAGGCAACGGGGAAATATGCGCGATCGGAGCTGTCAAGTATAGAGATGGTCAGAAAATAGGAGAGTTCCATCATCTCGTCAACACAAATAATGGCGACTATACGAACATATTCGAGGTCAGAAAGAATGGTAATATAACCGCCGATATGGTCAAAAATGAGCCAGAGTGGCCTGAAATATACCCTTCGCTAATTGAATTTATTGAAGACGATATATTGGTTGCCCATAATGCGGCTGCGGCGGATAAAAAATATGTGGAGAGAGCTTGCCGGCGCTACCGCATTTACCCTCCTATAGGAGAATGGTTCTGCACTCAGATATTTTATGACAATGCGATGCCCGAGCATAAAGAGATGAAATACAAATATCAACAGGCATCTGATCTGAAAAGCGCGTCCCGAGTTGTCCTCGGAGAAAAACTTGAACACCATCATGACGCGTTGTGCGATGCATTGGCTTGCGCTCGTGTTGCTGTTGCCCTCGCAAACAATCTGTATGCGGACGACTTGCAGCAGGCGGATTCGTTGGCGAGAGAAAGGAGCGGGGCGTGGCGTTCCTCAATGATAGGTCCTATAGATGCTTTTCATTGTATTTTTCCTGAATCTGAGCTGAATGAGATGTTCAGAAACAGATACTAGCGGTGGTAAGACATGCGCATATAGGGAGGGGTGTTGCGGGTTTCCTGTTGGAACCTGCAACACCCCTCACTCGTTTTATTGGCTGGTCAGAGTCGTGTTTTGACCATGCCGATCACATCCGCGTTGATCTCGCGCATGTGCGGGTCGGCGAGCATCTGATCCACGGTCATCCACATGCAATCCTTCGAGTCCACATGGAACCGGTCGGCCTTCCACGCTTCCGGCATCCTGTGGATCGTCGCCTTGTACAGCGTGTAATCGTAGAAGCGCGTCTCCTTATGCTCGGTGGAGTACTTTTCGTGCGATTCCATCGTGACCCGTTCGAGAGTGAAATCCGACAGGGGGATGTCGAAGCCGTTGGACAGGTAGTCGGCAAGCAGTCGCAGGTTCTCCGACTCGTTCTCGTCGGTCGCATGGTTCGGGAAGAAGTCGCAATCCCAACCGGTGTCATGGTAGAGGAGATACCGGTTGCCATCGTTGATGGCGATGATGCTGCTGCGTATCATGATTGTTCCTTCCATTCGATCTGTTCCAAGTCCAGTTTCTCGCCGATCGTCTCCATGCCGGCGAACAGTTCCTCGATCGGCACCGTACGGTAATGCTCACTCATCGCGATGGACGAATGACCGAGGATGCGTTGGATGATGCCCGGATCCACGCCCATGCTGAACAGTATCGTGGCTGCACTGTTCCTACATTCATGCCCGTACCTGTGTTCGGGGTCGGGAATGCCGGCCTTGCGCATCAGATCACGGAACGTCGCGCGATCGTCGGTTGCGTCGATGGGCATGCCTTCCAGCGTGCGAAACAGCAGGTTGTATGGGTTGGGAATGTCCTTCGTCGCCTCCAGATAACGGCGGGTTACCTCGGCCAACTGGTTGACCACAGGGATGGTTTTCCCTCTGTGGGATTTCGGAGGAGTCAATGCGAACCGACCGCATAGCGGGATCATGTCATAGTCGTCCGGTGCCACCCATCGCGAGTACGGGCACTTTGACGGCATCTTGTATCCGCAGGGGTACAGGCCGTTCTTGTCCCGCTCGCCGCACCCGTGCCGACGGTTCAGCTGTTCCAGCTTCCAGTTCGCGGTGTACTGGCCGACCCAGATCTCCGGGCCTCCGGGCTGCTCCTTCTGAACGTTTCGCCACAATTTCAGATCGTCCAACGTGATTCCCAGAATCTCGCTTTGTCGCATGCCCATGAGCAGCCGCCACCAGTGCCGGGTGCCGAGCATGATATCATCCGTTGATGCCTCCAGCATTCGTATCATTTCCTGTGGCGTGAACGCATGACGGTTCTGCTTGCGGGATCGTTCGTCTTTTCGCATGCTTTCGTCCTCCTTGTCATCATCGTTGGGTTTCGGTTCGATCAGCGTGCCCGTTTTGATCGGGGAGAGTTTTTCGTCCTTCTCCTTCGGCACCAGCCCCTTGGTGACGGGACTGGTGGGAATGATGCGATCGGCGACGGCGCAATCGAAGACCTGGTTCAATACGCTGAGCAGTACCTTCCTGCGGCTTTGGGATGTCGGAGTGCCGTCGAGGTTCCTCATGTTCGCGAAAAGTCTTCTCAACAGGGAAGGCGTGACATCGGCGAGCTTCACATCACGGTATCTGGGCAGATGCACGTTCGTGACGGACTGGTACAGTTCAATGCTGCCGGGGTCCAGCGTGTGGCCTTTCGCCTCGAACCATTTATCCAGATATTCGCCGAGCGTGGTCTTCCTGTCGTACAGCATTCCCCATTCGCCGCGTTCACGGAGCTTGGCCTTGATCTTCTCGTCGCATGCCTTGAAGGTCTTGCCGGACACCCATTTGCCGTCCACCTTCGCATGCCAGTATTCGTGGATGGCGACGGTTCCGTCCTTGCGTTTGGTTTTCACCGTGTATTTGACCGGATAGATGGAGCCGGTTCGTCTTTGTCTTGGCATCACATCCCCCTGTTCTCGGTTTTAGCAAATTTTAGCAACATTCATTTGACGGTCAATGATACTTCAATGATATACCAATGACTTGTAAACGTTGGAATTGCAACGTTCTTGTTCTCAGACCCCTTTGTTATCAACAATACTAGCAGAACCACTTGTTCTGAGTGTGAAGTTCGCGCACGTCAGCGATCCGCAGCCAGTCGAGATTCGATCTTCTCGGCTGGCTGTTTCGTATTGGTCGCATGGGCGACCGCCTGCGCGTCCGCCACGCCGTTGGCCGCCGCCGACGCCGCGATGTCGAGCCGGTCGGCCTGCACGCGTACCAGCTGCATCTGCACACGGTCGGCCTCGATCGCCGCGATCTGACGAGAAAACACGATGAACCAGCCAAGGAAGAACGCGCATGCCAGCGCCTCGAGATTCGTGAGCGTATCGTAGCCGCGCAGCATGTAGATGCCGAACCCAGCGCAGATCGCGATCGCCAGATCGGAGATCGCGTACATCGCCTTCGGCATGCGCGGCGCCAGCCACGGCAGCGCGAGCAGCAGCACGCCCATGATGAGCGGCAGACCCTTCGCACACACGTTGTGCATGATGTAGTGCGGCGTGTAGCGGAACACGCCGATGCCGACGAACGCGAGTCCGGAGACGGTCAGCAGCAGCGAGAGGATCGCGATGCGCACCTTGAAATGCTTGATCTCGGGATGGTCGACCTCGTCGCCGTACTGTTCGTGCCACAGCCGCTCGAGCCGCTGCGTGGTGATCAGTTCGGACACGGCGAAGTAGCTGACGATGATGATGCACGTGCCGGCGAGGATGAGCGTCGCGTTGAACATAGTCGCCGCGAACGTGGTGCGGTCGCCGAGTTGCGAGAAGTTGTTGTGATACCAGTACGGGTCGTCGGTGGTCAATCCTGCGGTGCTGACTCCCGAGATCACGAAGAACGGCAGCAGCGAGGCGAGCGTCTTCGCGTTCATGAGTTCGGCCTGTACGAACGTCATGTAGCCGGCCACGCCCGCGAATCCGGCGCAGGCGGCCGGCATGTAGCCGGCGAGCAAGTGCATGCCCATCACCGTGTTCACGACGCTGAACAGGGCGAACGAGGACAGGAAGATCGTGGCCGCGTACACGACCGACAGTGCGAGGATCTCGAAGATGCGGCGGATCGGCACCCACCAGCCGTGCTTGAGCGTGAACGAACGCGAGTTGCTCGCATAGCCGATCACGAACGAGATCACACCGCATGCCGCGATGATGGCCGCCGCCACGCTGAACCGGCGTTGCGTCACCTGCCAGATCGCGGGGGCGAGGTCAAGATACAGTTTCATGCCGAAGAACGCGACGATCGCGCAGATCAGGAACGACACCAATCCCAACGTCTCCGCCCGCTGATGCCGTCCCATCGGTGAACCTCCCTGCCGTGTTCGCGCCGTATTGCGCTCCGACCTCATTGTAGTAGGGGAGCGGATGGCGCGGCATATGCCGTTTTGTGGCAGGGTGCGATCGCATGGTGCGATCGCATGGCCGAACGTGGGCGTGTCAGTCACGTCCACGCGTCCGGTACAATGGGTGATTGTCGTTTTCGCGTGGGCATGATTGTGCGTGACGACGGCATCGGGGCGTAGCGCAGCTTGGTAGCGCGCCTGCTTTGGGAGCAGGATGTCGCAGGTTCGAATCCTGTCGCCCCGACAAGAATGGCGGAATTTCAAGGGTTTTGGTGTCCTTGAGATTCGGGTCTCTGTCGATCGGGTACTAATCGGGTACATTGCTGGGGTTGTTTTCCCTTATTCCAGAGGAACGACGATCTGCTGTTCGACCCATTGGTCGAGGTCTCGTCGTCGGTATCGGATCAGGCGTCCGATCTTTGCGTACGGGAGTTCCCGTCGTTGCTGCTTTTGATCCATCGGATACTGATACATCAGCGTGTTTCTTCCTGTCATGTGACGAGACCTTCTCGTCGCGTCACACCTATGCGGCGAACGACGGGCGGAGACACGAAGACCCGCCCATGGCAATGAGCGGGTCTTCGTCGTATCGTTTACGGGTCGGTGTGGCGCGGGTCTCCGATTGCCGTTGGAGCGGCGTCTCACGTTGTCGTCATCGATTGGATAGGGGTATGAACATCATCTTCGACCGGTCGATGTGCCTGAATCCGTAATGCTCGTAGAAGCGGGTCGCCTGTTCCGTGGCGGGTTCCACCATGAGCGCCCGCGCTCCCACGATTTCCGCGGCGTTCATCGAACGGATGATGGCGTCGCGGAGCAGTTGTCCTCCGATGTGCTGCGTCTGGTAGCGTATGTCCACTCCGAGCATGCCGAGCAGAATGACCGGGATCGGGTCGGGGGTGTTGCGTTTCAGCCATCCGGAGGATTCGCCATGGCTGACGCTGTAGGCGCTGAGCGTATAGAAGCCGACGAGCGCATCGTCTGTGAAGACGCCGTACGCCACTGCGGTATGCTGTCGGGATGATTTGAGCAGGTGCCTGGCAAGCCAGTCGTTGATCAGAGGAAGACCGCAGTCGAATCCGTCGATATGGTCTTCCTGTCGTATGCGGCGTGGTCTTGAGATGTCGTTCATTGCCAGATGGGTTTCCTGCCGATCAGTTCCAGCGTCTGTTCGGGCATGGGGCCGTCCAGCGCGGATGCGAAGGATTCCCACGCCTCGTCGTCCAGTTGGATGGTGTGCGAGGACCTTATGTCCCGCTCGGCCGCATCCAATAGGTTCGACAGCGCCCACTGGGATGAGGATAGTCCTTTGTATTCGGCCGCCTGATCGATCCGGTCTCGCTGATCCTGTGTCAGCCGCATTTCGAAACGGCTGCTTTTCGTTGTATTTGCACTCACCATGCCATTTATTGTACGGCAAATGTACGACCGTTGGCCGTTCGTGGCCAAAGACATCGTCACGCCCTCTTTCCGGTGTAGTGCTCTATTGGCCCCCAAGGGTAGCCTCCTGTTGGAGTGAATCCCCTCAAATGCGGGACGGTCATATTGGACGAAGGCCGGTCGTCCGATGTTCATGGATGACCGGCCTTCCGATCTTTGAATTGATTAACCCCGAAATCCTCTCTGTCGCCGGTTCGGTTGCAGGGGACGACGGTGCCGGGTTTGCCGTCGGTGCCGCCTGGCACACACGTTGTCGTTGGTGTCCGCGTCGCTGGAGTTCCACCAGTTGGTGCCTACCTCATGCTCCTGCTGAGCTGGCTGTTGTATCGTCTGCTGCTGCGTGGTGTTTTGGGGTGTCGTCGGCTGGTCGGTCTGCTGCTGTGGGGGTGACCGTCGTCTGCGGGGTTGTGTTCGTGTGCGGATTTGGGATCAAGCCATTATTGCGACTGCATCGTGGGATGTTTACTGTATCGGAGGAGGATTGCCGCGCTATGTGCGTGTCGCGATTTGACGGAATCGCGATTGGCCTATACAGTACCTATCTGTTGTCTGAACAACGCACTCGTCCGGGTGGCGGAATGGTAGACGCGCTAGCTTGAGGTGCTAGTGCCTATTTTATACAGGCGTGTGGGTTCAAGTCCCATCTCGGACACGAGCGAAACCCCCGTGGAAACACGGGGTTTTCTTGTATCTGTCGCTGATCGCGGCGGCATATGCCGTCATATGCTTGCCTGATAAGGAGGGACCTCACATGCTCGTTGCGTCATGCGTGTTCGCGATGCTTGCCGGTCTGCTTCACGTGCTGATCTTCGTACTGGAATCGTTCCGGTGGACAGATCCGAAGACGATGCAGACGTTCTCCATCGACTCGGTCGAAGAGGCCGAAGCGACGAAGGAGATGGCCTACAATCAGGGATTCTACAATCTGTTCCTTGGCATCATGGCCTTGGCCGGTGCCGTGACCGTCCTGGCCGGGCATCATACCGTCGGCATCACGCTGATGGCGACGGGCACGCTGTCCATGGCGCTCGCCGCCGTGGTGCTGTTCGCGGGCAGCCCCGACAAGTGCGGGGCGGCCGTCAAGCAGTTCGCATTCCCCGCGCTCGCGCTGGCGTTCCTGCTGATCTCCGTCGTCCTGTAAGAGGCTTGCATCGCGTCGCACTGGCGACTGTTCGCGATCGACCGGCGTAGACAATCGCAAGGTGAATCATATGGAGCATCCAATACCGTTGCGTATCCGCGCATACCGACCGGATGATGCCGCCGCGACGATGGATGTGTTCCGCCGCGCCGTCACCGAGACCGCGTCGCGTGACTACGACGACGAGCAAGTTCGCACGTGGGCCGGCAATACGGGAACATCGACGCAGTGGGATGCGCGGCGGTCGGCCGTACACACGTGGGTCGCTGAGACGACGGATCGCCGGCCATTGATCGTGGGCTTCATCGATATCGACGACGACGGCTATATCGACATGCTGTTCGTTGATCCCGCGGTCGCGCGTCGCGGCGTCGCCTCGCGACTGTTCGACCAGGCGGAACAGTATGCGGCGGCCAACGATATCGCTCGGCTCTCCGTCCACGCCAGCATCACCGCGCGGCCGTTCTTCCGCCGTCACGGGTTCCGCACGGTCGAAACACGTCACCCGCGCATCGGCGAGGTGACGTTCGTCAACTATCTCATGATCAAACCGATGCCGGTATGATCGATGCCATGCGCATTGCGATCATCGGATACAGCGGCAGCGGCAAATCGACGTTGGCGAGGAAGCTCGGCGAACGGTTGGCCATCCCGGTCATGTACCTTGACCAAGTACACTGGCTGCCCGGATGGAAAGAACGTGATGACGATGACGCTCGTGCCGTCGTCGCCACGTTCATGAACGATCACGAATCGTGGGTCATCGAAGGCAACTATACGAATCTGCTGTATGACGAACGCATGACGCAAGCCGACGTCATCATCGTCATGCTGTTCGGCCGATTCCGATGCTTCGCGCGGGCCGTTCGCCGCTGGCTGCGCTACCGCGGCGCCAGTCGACCGGACATGACGCCAGGCTGTCCGGAGAAGATCGATGCCGAATTCGCATGGTGGCTGCTCATCAAGGGACGCAATGCCGCCCGCCGGCAACGATTCGTCGACACGGCGCATGCGCATCCCGACACGGCGATCATCGTACGCAATCCCGCGCAACTTGCACGTATACGCCGATATCGGATGATCCGCAGGAACAACCGGCAGACGGATGCAGTGACGGCTGCGCGACCGTATCGGAATCACCGCTGATGTCGGTGTCCGTCATGCAATGGGCGTATTGCCGGTATGCGGCAAACGTAGCATCATGATCGTCAGTCATATGTGAGACGCATGGTTGAAACGGTCAGAAAAAGGAAGGGACGGCATATGGTCACGTCGCATCGCAGTCGGGTAGTGATCGTCGGCACGGGCAGCGTCGGCGCGGCGACCGCCGGTGCCATCGTCCTGCAAGGGTTGTGCGATGAACTGGTGCTCATCAACCATAATCCCGACAAGGCGTCCGGACTGGCCATGGACCTCATGGACGGCTCCGATTACACGGGTCGGTTCGTATCCATCCGCCGTGGCGACTGGCCCGACTGCCGCGATGCCGACATCGTGATCGTCACGGCCGGGCCGAAGCCGAAACCCGGCGAGACGCGGTTCCAGGAGCTCGGTGCGGCCATCGACATCGTCGATCCGATCCTGTGCGCCATCCGCGATTCCGGATTCGACGGCATCCTCATCATGGTCTCCAATCCGGTCGACGTGCTCAGCTGGTTCGCATGGAAGCGCACCGGGCTGCCGCGCGCCCAGGTCATCGGCTCCGGCACGGCACTCGACACATCCCGCATGAAGGCGATCATCGGCGACATCACCAGGCTCGACCCGCGCATGGTGTCCGGCTATGTGATCGGCGAACACGGCGACTCCCAGTTCGTGCCGTGGTCGACAGTCTCGTTCGTCGGCAAAAGCTTTACCCGATATCTGCAGGACAATCGGTCCCGTTATGCGGATATCACCTTGGATGGCATCGAGGAGCGGACGCGGCGGCGCGGTCTGCTCATCAAGTCGCTGCGCGGCGGCACCAGTCAGGGCATCGCCGCCACCGTGGCCGGACTGGCGCGCACGATCCTGTGGGACGAGCGGCGCGTGGTCCCTGTCTCCACGCTGATCGACGGCGAATACGAATACGACGAGCACGACGTGTTCCTGAGTCTGCCGGTCGCGTTGAACGCCGACGGCGTGGGTGATTTCGTCGACCTGCATCTCGACGAGAGCGAACTGGCCAAGTTCCATCGGTCCGCGAGCATTGTGCGGGAGCATTGCGCGATGATCGCAGACCGCCTGTAGAGGGGCGCTTGGCCGTGATGGTGCCTGTGTACATCCGCACATACCGACCGGAGGACGCTGCAGCGACGATGGATGTGTTCCGCCGCGCTGTCACCGAGACCGCGTCGCGTGACTACGACGACGAACAGGTGCGCGCGTGGGCTGGCAATACGGGAACATCGACGCAATGGGATGCGCGGCGGTCGGCCGTGCACACGTGGGTCGCTGAGACGGCGGATCGCCGGCCATCGATCGTCGGTTTCATCGATATCGACGACGACGGGTACATCGACATGCTGTTCGTTGATCCCGCGGTCGTGGGTCGTGGCGTGGCTTCGCGACTGTTCGATCAAGTGGAGCGGTACGCGGCGGCCAGCAATATCGCTCGGCTCTCCGTCCACGCCAGCATCACCGCGCGGCCGTTCTTCCGCCGTCACGGGTTCCGCACGGTCGAAACACGTCACCCACACATCGGCGAGGTGACGTTCGTCAACTATCGTATGGTGAGGGAGATTCGGTTCCCGGGATTTTTCCGGAACAATCCCGGGAACCGAACCATGTCCATATGAACATGCACATGCGCGTCATGATGCGGTTGCCCGTCGTCAGGATGTTCGTTATTGTGCGGTTTCCGGTTCCCGGGATTGTCCCGGAACAATCCCGGGAACCGGATTCATACAGAAATCCTGTATCACACGTTGCTCTACCTGGACAGATGCCCAATAATCAAGGCATCAAATACCCGGACACAGGGGAGCGAGCATATCATGAAACGTCCGTCACATATCCGCACCGGCATCCTGCCGCGCATAATCATCGCCGTCGGCGTGGCCCTCGCCCTCGCGGCACTGCTGATCCCGCTGGGACGGTCGCTAACCGTGCGCGCGTCCTATGCGCACGTCGCCATCACGTCATCCGACCAGTGGGCCGATCATTGCAGCGATATCACAGCCGATGACGAGGCGCTCGCGATCGATCGTACGCGTGCCGTCATGATCAATGGCCAAGCCAATCCGCTGATGTGCACCTTCCGCGATCCGGCCTCCGCGTTGCGCGCGTTCCGTGACACCGCCGATCTGTCTGATATTCAACGGCACTGCATCCTGCCATTGAACGTGCTGACCTGGCGGTGCTATGCGGGCTGGGTCGCCGGGCATGCGCCGTACGATGATCCGCGGATCGCCGCATTCTTCGACATCTACGAGAACACGGACGACAACGACCGCATCGTCACGACGCTCGCCGCCATGCAGCGGCGCGCCGAGGACGGCACGCTCACCGACACACAGCTGAGCGAACTGGCCATGCTGTTTCCCGACTATGCGCCCGTCAGCCGGTATATGCATACGTATGCGGACGATGCGGCGACGGTCGATGACTGACGTCGACATAACCGGTCGATTGAGGGAAGCTGATATGACGGGCATCATGGACCGGATGACGGATGATCATGACGGCCGCGGCCGGATGTCGTCGATGATCGCGACGGTGCTCGCCGTTGCGGTGCCGGTGCTGTTCATCGCCGGCGGACATCGCCACCGTCGACCTCACTTGCGACGGCAGCGACAAATCGCTCACTTCAGGCGAACAGTCGATGACCGACTATCTGTATCTCAACGACGACGGCAGGACATGGACCGAAATCGACCACGGCAACGGCTGAGCAATCGTCAGCCGATGCTTGACGGACGTTCGCTTTTCGATGAACTGACGATTAGCCGGCGGCGCGGCATAATGGATGACGGCATCATTCATGCCGTCAAGGAGGAAAGTATGGCCATCGAGAACGCCAAGGCACTGATCATCGTGAACAACTGGGGCATCGAAGAGACGGAACTGACCCGTCCGCTGCGCGATCTCAAAGCCGCGGGCGCCAAGGTCACGCTCGCCGCGACCGAACTGGAACCGTGTGAAACCGTGCAGCACGACCGCTACGAGGGCGAGACGCTCACGCCGGACGTGAAGCTGTCCGACGTGCAGGCCGCCGACTACGATCTGCTCGTCGTGCCCGGCGGCACCTGCAACGTCGACCGTCTGCGCGTGAACGAGGACGCGATCACGCTCGCCCAGGAGTTCGCGCACGAAGGCAAGCCGATCGCCGCGATCTGCCACGGCGCATGGCTGCTCGTCAACGCCGGGCTGATGGAAGGCAAGACCGCGTCGCCGTGCCGCTACATCGCCGCCGACATCGAAAACGCGGGCGGCCATTACATCAACGAGGAAGTGACCGTCGACGACACGAACGGCTGGCGGTTCATCACCTCACGCACGCCCGCCGACCTCGACGCGTTCGTCGGCGCAATCAAGAACACGCTCGCCTGATCCGCCGGTGCCGCGACGATATCAACGTTGATTCCAACGTTCGCCGTACGACGGCAGTTCGTTGCGCGGATTGGCGTCCTGCGCGGCCTGCCAGTTGGTGCGGTCGGCGAACAGCAGACTGTCGTTGATTCCGTTGCGCACCGCGGTTTTGACGACGTAGTAGAGCATCAGCAGCACGACCGCGATGATCGCGATGCCGGCGGCCAGCCAGATGATGGCATACAACGGTTCCAGCATGACAAGCTCCTTTGCTTGTGTGAATGACGGTTGCTATCAAGAATATCGCGGGGGTACGTCAGGCGACGAAGCGCAGGTAGGTGCGGTCGTCGAAGGATGCCTGGCCGGGCGTGAAGCCTTTGGTGGTGCGGTAGTCGCGGATGAGCTGCGGGTCGTCGCGACGCAGACGGTCCAGTTCCCGCTCCGATTCGGCCAGCGTCGGGCGCAGCAGGGGATAGCCGTCCGAGGCGAGTACCACCTCGTCGCCAGGATCGATGGCGACCGTGCGAATCGGATACGTCGGGTCGGTGAACCCGTCGAACACGAAATAACCGTATTCGCCGCGCCGGTTCGCGAACCGCGACTGCAATCGCAGGAACGGCAGAATCATGTTACGGGCCGGATCATCCGCTCTGGACGTCGCCGTCCAGCCGATGGAGGCCGGTGACGATGCCATATCATCCTGCGTGCGGTCCGACGCATCGTCATCCAACGCCAACGCCTGCGCGGCGAACGATCGCAGTTCGCCCAGCAACTCGTCCACGCGCTTCACCGTCGGCGTCTGCACGCCGTTCACCATGATCTGACAGTCGCCGAACAGCCACGCCTCATGCCGGGCCGCACTGTAGACCACCGCGTTCGCCTGCAACCGTTCCCACGGTTCACGTTCGAACAGGCACGCGTCGGCAGTCATGTTGTATTGCGCCTGCAAGCAGCCATCCAACATTGACTGCACCTGCCGCATCGTCGCATCCGCCGGCAATCCAGCGATCGCGCCCAGCAACAGATCCTTCGCAACGACCCCGCCGCTCGGCCGCCACACATGCCGCACGCTCTTGCTCGTCACGCCATCCACCACAGCCGCGAACCCGTCCGTAACGACCAGACCATCCTCGTTCAACGACCGGTCGGCCCTCTTGCCCCGGCAGCACCGTTCGATCACACGCATGCCTCCACCATAGTCCCATAGCCGCAGCATGCGAATGCGGACGCGCACCCGCCGTTTTTCGATAGAACCGATACGATAAGGCACATGAGCGAAACGAACAATCCCGAACTGTGGCCCGCACCAACGGCGAACGGGCCGATCAACGCCACCGTCACCATCCCCGGCAGCAAATCACTGTCGAACCGCTACCTCATCCTCGCCGCACTCGGCTCCAAGCCGGTGAAGCTGGTCGGTCTGCTGCGCTCGCGCGACACCGAACTCATGATGGGCGCGCTCACCGCGCTCGGCGTGCGCTGCGACATCGATCCTGATGTTGAGACGACCGTCACCGTCACGCCTCCGGACTCCGGGCGATTCAGCGGCAACGTCGACGTATACTGCGGCCTCGCCGGCACGGTCATGCGCTTCGTGCCCGGACTGGCGCTGTTCGCCGACGGGCCGGTGCGGTTCGACGGCGACGAACAGGCGTATGCGCGTCCGATGAAGCCAGTGCTTGACGGACTCGAACAACTTGGCGCGACCGTCGACTACCACGGTGAGATTGGGCGGCTGCCGTTCACGATCACGCCGCCGGCGCAGTTGCCGGGCGCTGACGGTGCCTCTGGCGCCGCGCATGTCGCGATCGACTCGTCCGGCTCATCACAGTTCATCTCCGGACTGCTGCTGATCGGCTCGCGACTGCCCGGAGGACTATTGCTGACGCATACCGGCGAGAAGACGCCGAGCCTGCCGCACATCCGCATGACCGTCGCCGACGTGAACGGGGCCGGCGGACATGCGCTCGCCGACGAGAACGCACGCGTGTGGACGGTGCAGCCGGGCGCGTTGCAGCTGCCGGAACGCGTGGTCGTGGAACCGGACCTGTCGAACGCGGCGCCGTTCCTCGGTGCCGCGCTGATCGCGGGAGGCACGGTGCGTGTGCCGCATTGGCCGGTCGAGACGACCCAGCCGGGCGGCCTGCTGCCGGGATATCTGGAACGCATGGGCGCGACCGTCACGTTCCCGGAGCTCGACGGGATTCGCTACTGCGAAGTGACGGCCGCCGCCGGTGCGATTCGCGGTCTTGGCGACTTCGATCTGACGGCGGCGGGGGAGATCGCGCCGTCGCTGGCGGCGATCCTCGTATTCGCGGACGCGCCGACGCGCATGATCGGCATCGGGCACCTGCGTGGGCATGAGACGAACCGGCTCGAGGCGCTGGTCACTGAGATCCGACGCGTCGGGGGAGAAGCCCGCGAACTGCCGGACGGCATCGAGATCACGCCGGTGCCACGCGAGCAACTGCATGGTGCGGTGATGGAATCGTACGCCGATCACCGCATGGCCACGTTCGCCGCGATGATCGGACTCGCGGTACCGGGAGTGGAGATCGTGAATGTGGCGACCACGCGCAAGACACTGCCCGACTTTGTGGGCATGTGGACGGGCATGCTGATGTAGCCGTAGCGTAATGGTTCGTTCTCGACGCGCGGACATGAAGAAAGCCCCAACGGTGAAGACCGTCGGGGCTTTCTTCGCATCAGCCGATCAGCATCTCAGCAGACCGGTCTGAATGGCTCACTTGGCGAACTTGTTGCCGTAGGTGTCCTCGCCGGCTTCCGCGATGGCGGCGGACTTGCGGGCGATGGCCAGCTCCTCGTTGGTCGGGATCACGGCGATGACTGCGGACGAATCCGGGGTGGAGATGACGCGCGGCTCCTTGGAACGCTTCGCGTTCTTCTCCTCGTCGAGCTTGACGCCGAACGGGGCGAGCTTGTCGCACACCATCTTGCGCACGATGTCGTCGTTCTCGCCGACGCCGGCGGTGAAGGTGATCACGTCCACGCCACCCATCTGAGCGGTGTAGTTGCCGATGTAGCCGACGATGCGGTGCACGTACACGTCGAGCGCCAGCTTGGCGTCCTCATTGCCCTCGGCCACCAGACGGTGCACCTCGCGCAGATCGCCGAAGCCGGTCATGCCCATCATGCCGGAACGCTTGTTGAACAGGGCATCCAGCTCGTCCACGTTCATGTGGGCGTTGCGGATGAGGTGGAAGACAACGGCCGGGTCGATGTCGCCGGTGCGGCCACCCATGACGAGGCCCTCGAGCGGGGTCAGGCCCATCGAGGTCTCGACCGGCTTGCCAGAGATCTCGGCGGAGGCGGAGGCGCCGTTGCCGATGTGCAGGACGATCTGCTTGAGGCCCTCGGCCGGCTTGCCGATGACTTCCGGCACCACGGAGGAGATGAACTCGTGGGAGGTGCCGTGGGCGCCGTAACGGCGGATGTGGTACTGGTCGGCGATCTCCTTGTTCAGCGCGTAGGTGCTGGACGCCTTCGGCAGCTGGAAGAAGAAGGAGGAGTCGAACACGAAGATCTGCGGCACGTCCGGCAGCAGCGCGCGCATGACCTCGGCGCCCTTGGCCTCCGGGCCGTTGTGCAGCGGGGCGAGCACGGCCAGATCCTTGACCTGGTTGATGGTCTTGTCATTGACCAGAGCCGGCTTCGGGAAGAGGGAGCCGCCCTGGACCACGCGGTGGCCGACGGCGACGATGTTCGCGTCGGCGAGCTTCGGGCCGTACTCCTCGAAGAAGCCGAGCACGCGCTTCAAGCCCTGCTCGTGGTCGTGGATCGGCTCCTCGAGCTCGTGCTTCTCGCCGTTGTACTCGTGCTTGTAGTGGCCGTCGATCGGTTCGCCGATCTTCTCGACGAGGCCGGACGCGAGGCCTTCGCCGGACTCGAGATCAACCAGCTGGTACTTGATCGAGCTGGAACCGGAATTGATGACAAGGACGGTTTTCGCCATTGTGGGCATCCTCCATATTGTTTGCCGTGCCGCGAAAACGCGGCTTTCCAAATCTTCAGATTACTCGTTGCTTGCTACAAACGACGTGGCAGCATCACTGTTGGGCTTCGATGGCGGTGAGGGCGATCGTGTTGATGATGTCCTGCACGAGCGCGCCGCGCGACAGGTCGTTGACCGGCTTGTTGAGGCCCTGCAGCACCGGGCCGATGGCGAGCGCCCCGGAGGAGCGCTGCACGGCCTTGTATCCGATGTTGCCGGCGCACAGGTCGGGGAACACGAACACGTTCACGTGGCCGGCGACGTCGTTGCCCTTGGCCTTGGTGGCGGCCACGGTCGGCGACCATGCGGCGTCGAACTGGATGGAGCCGACGACCGGCAGATCCGGCGCCTTCTCCTTGACGATGCGGGTGGCCTCCTCGACGACGTCAACGTCCGGTCCCTTGCCTGATCCGAGCGTGGAGTAGGAGAGCATGCCGACCTTCGGCTCGATGCCGAACGCCTTCGCGGTCTCGGCGGACTGGATGGCGATGTCGGCCAGCTGTTCGGCGGTCGGGTTCAAGTTGATCGCACAGTCGGCGAAGACGGCCACATGGTCCTTGAAGCACATGAGGAACGAGCCGGAGACGAGCGACTGGCCGGGCTTGGTCTTGATGACCTGCAGGGCCGGACGCACGGTGTTCGCGGTCGAATTGACCGAACCGGAGACGAGGCCGTCCGCGTAGCCGAGCACGACGAGCATCGTGCCGAAGTAGCTCGCGTCCTTGAGCTGCTGGCGCGCCTGATCCTCGGTCATGCCCTTCTTGGCGCGCAGCTCGCACAGCTTGGCGACCATCGGCTTGACGATGTTCTCGTCGTTCATCGACTGGAAGCGCGCCTTGTCGAGCGAATGCAGCCCGAGCTCGGCCCCGCGGGCGAGAATCGCGTCGCGTTCGCCCACGATGATGAGGTTCGCGACCTCGCGTTCGAGCAGGTAGTCGGCCGCCTTGAGGATGCGGTCCTCCTCGCCCTCGGGCAGCACGATCGTCTTCTTGTTGACTTTCGCGCGGCCGAGCAGGCTGTGCTGGAACGCGTACGAGGTGACGGGGAAATCGATGTCGACGTCGAGCGCTTTGAGCACCTCTTCGGTCGGCACGTTGTCCTGGAACGCCTTGAG
This sequence comes from Bifidobacterium sp. SO1, assembly GCF_018555335.1. NCBI lineage: Bacteria > Bacillati > Actinomycetota > Actinomycetes > Bifidobacteriales > Bifidobacteriaceae > Bifidobacterium > Bifidobacterium sp. SO1. The sequence continues at coordinate 106,502 of NZ_JAFEJR010000004.1, forward strand.
CGCGGCGTCCGCCTGCGATGCCTCGGTGAACGGGGTCTGCGGGATGGTCCACACGGGCAGGCCGAACTCGGCGAGCGTGTTCTTGACGAACACCGAATGGCGCGGGTCGCAACCGGTCACGAAGATGCCGAGCACCTTGTTGCCGGCTGCCTCCATGCCTTCGATCGACAGCTGCACGGTCTCGCGCAGCTCATCGGGCCAGCGGTCGATCGTGCATACGGCGAGGAAGACGCCGGCCTGCAGGTCGGCGGCGATGTTCGCGTTGAACTCGTAGGCGGTCGGATCGTTGACGTGCGATTTGTCGGTGCCGACGATCAGCGCCGCGTCGGCGCGCGAGACGCTCATCGCATCGTCGAACGCCGCGACGATGTCGCCGCGCGACGCCTCCTTGTCGCGGCGCACCTTGTGGATGTCGAGTCCGGAGGACAGCGCCACGCCGAGGCCGGCGTTCGATGCGTTCAGCAGGATCGGAGTGAAATGGTCGTGGTTGGACACGGCAGGACGGAACACCGCGGTCTTGTACTTGGTGGTCAACGCCTTGAGCACGCCGTATGCGACGACGTTGCGGCCGTTGGCCCCTTCGGGAGAGGCGATGTAGATGTTGGTGACTGCCACAGTGAAACTCCTTGCTTGGGAATGATGCTGCCGTGTGACCACGCTGTTCACACTTACCGTTCATTCTAGTACTCGGTCACCGCGGATACGGTTTGCCCCGCAATGTGACCTGCGTCACACTTGCGGGGCAAAGCTCCGTCGTCAGAGCACGTGATTACTTGTGGTAGAGGCTTACGCGCTCGTACTTCGGCTCGCAGCACACGTTGATGCCGAGCTTGCGGTACAGCGCCTCGTCGGTCGGGGAGAGGATGACCGAGAAGAACGCGTCGCAGCCGCGCAGCTGTTCCAGTCCGGCGATCACCTTCGCGGCGAGCGGGCTGACTGAGCTGGTGATCGATAGCGCGATGAGCGTTTCGTCGGAGTGCAGACGGCGGTTCGTGCTGTTGAGGTGCTCGGTCTTGAGCCGGCAGATCGGTTCGATCGTGTTGTCGTCGATCACCGGCAGTTCCGCGTCCACGCCGGTCACGGCCTTGAGCGCGTTCATGAGCAGCGCGCTGGCCGCTCCCATGAGCACGCCGGTCTTGCCGGTGACCACGCGGCCGTCGGGCAGCACCATCGCGCCGGCCGGAGCGCCGGTCAGCTCCTCCTTGCGCAATGCGGCCGCACGCGCCGGCGACAGGTTCTCGTCCACGCCGGCACGCTGCATGATCGAACGCAGCCGTTCGACCTGTTCCTCGCCGGTGCCAGTGCGCCTGAGTTGTTCGGCGGCGGTGAAATAGCGCCGCACGATCTCCATCTTCGCGGCTTCGCGGCACGCGTCATCGTCCGAGATCGCGTAGCCGGCCATGTTCACGCCCATGTCGGTGGGGCTCTGGTACGGGCTTTCGCCCATGATCCGCTCCATCATGGCCTTGAGGACGGGGAACGCCTCGACGTCGCGGTTGTAGTTGACCGTCGTCTTGCCGTATGCCTCGAGATGAAATGGGTCGATGATGTTCGCGTCGTCCAGATCGACGGTCGCCGCCTCGTACGCGATGTTGACCGGATGGTTGAGCGGCAGGTTCCAGATCGGGAACGTCTCGTATTTCGCGTAGCCGGCCGTGATGCCGCGCTGATGCTCGTGGTAGAGCTGCGACAGACAGGTGGCGAGCTTGCCGGAGCCGGGGCCAGGTGCGGTAACGACGACGAGCGGGCGGCTGGTTTCGATGTAGTCGTTGCGGCCGTAGCCTTCCGCCGACACGATGTGTTCGATGTCGTGCGGGTAGCCGGCGATGGGGTAGTGCAGGTGGCAGGTGACGCCGAGCTGGGCGAGACGGCGGCGGTAGACGTCGGCGGCCGGCTGATTCGCGTATTGCGTGAGCACGACCGAGCCGACGTGGAAGCCGCGTGAGTGGAACACGTCGATCAGGCGCAGCACGTCCTCGTCGTAGGTGATGCCGAGATCGCCGCGCATCTTGGCCTTTTCGATGTGGTTGGCGTTGATCGCGATGACGATCTCCACGTCCTGCTTCATGCTGTCGAGCATGCGGAATTTGGTGTCCGGCTGGAATCCGGGCAATACGCGCGAGGCATGGTAGTCGTCGAACAGCTTGCCGCCGAATTCCAGATACAGCTTGCCGCCGAACTGCGCGATGCGCTTTTTGATGTTGTCGGCCTGCAGCGCGATGTATTTGTCGTTGTCGAATCCCTGTCGCATGGGCGTCCATCCTTTTCGAACGTCGTCGTAAACGCAAGGATTATACCGGAAAACCGCTCCGGCCGCGACATACAAAAGCGGGTCGGAACCGTCATGATTCCGACCCGCCTGTTAGTTCCTTCAACCGGCAAGGACCATCTGGTGAAGGATTCCGAAGGAATAATTGAACAACGTGTGCGGCCTCTAGGCGCACCGAGGGAGAGCGTACTCAGTACGCCGACCGAGGAGCAACGACGAGGACGCTCCGTTGTTCAATTATTCCCATTCGATGGTTGCCGGGGGCTTCGAGGTGCAGTCCAGCACGACGCGGTTGATCTGGCGGCATTCGTTGGTGATGCGCGTGGAGATCGTGGCGAGGACGTCGTAGGGCAGGCGCGACCAGTCGGCGGTCATGGCGTCTTCGGAGGAGACGGGACGCAGGACGATGGGGGAACCGTAGGTACGCTCGTCGCCCTGGACGCCGACGGAGTGGACGTCGGCGAGGAGCACGACGGGGCACTGCCAGATGTCGCGGTCGAGACCGGCCTTGGTAAGCTCCTCGCGGGCGATGGCGTCGGCTTCGCGCAGCAGGTCGAGGCGTTCCTTGGTGATTTCGCCGATGATGCGGATGCCGAGGCCCGGGCCGGGGAACGGCTGGCGCCAGACGATCTCGTCGGGCAGACCGAGCTCGGTGCCGATGGCGCGCACCTCGTCCTTGAACAGGGTGCGCAGCGGTTCGACGAGCTGGAACTTGAGATCCTTGGGGAGTCCTCCGACGTTGTGGTGGCTCTTGATGTTGGCCGCGCCGTCGCCGCCGCCGGATTCGACGACGTCCGGATACAGCGTGCCCTGCACGAGGAACTTGACTTCCTTGCCGCGTGCGCCAGCCTCTTCGAGGACCTGGCGCTGGGCCTTTTCGAAGGTGCGGATGAACTTCTCGCCGATGATCTTGCGCTTCTTCTCCGGTTCGGAGACGCCCTTCAAGGCGGTGAGGAAGTCGTCGGCCGCGTCGACGGTGATCAGGCGGATGCCGGTGGCGGCGACGAAGTCGTGCTTGACCTGCTCGACTTCGCCCTTCCTGAGCAGGCCGTGGTCGACGAACACACAGGTGAGCTGGTCGCCGACGGCCTTGTGCACGAGGGCCGCGGCGACGGCGGAGTCGACGCCGCCGGACAGGCCGCAGATCACTTCGGCGTCGCCGACCTGTTCGCGGATCTTCTTGACCTGGTCTTCGATGATGCTGGAGGCGTCCCAGTCGTTGGGCAGGCCGGCGCACTGGTGCAGGAAGGTTTCGATGAGCTGCTGGCCCATCGGGGTGTGCTTGACCTCGGGGTGCCACTGCACGCCGTAGAGCTTGCGGGATTCGTCCTGCATGGCGGCGACGGGAGCGCCTTCGGTGTGGGCGAGGACCTCGAAGCCGGCCGGCGCGGTCTTGACGGCGACGCCGTGGCTCATCCACGTGTTCTGTTCGGCCGGGGAACCGGCGAGGATGCCGTCCGCGTGGTCGATCGTGGTTTCGGTCTTGCCGTATTCGCCGAGCGCGGCCTTGTCGACGTCGGCGCCGAGCGCGTAGGCCATCGCCTGGAAGCCGTAGCAGATGCCGAGCACGGGGACGCCGGCGTCGAACAGCTTCGTGTCGACGCGCGGGGCGCCCGGCTCGAAGACGGAGGCCGGGCCGCCGGACAGGATGATGGCCTTGGGATCCTTGGCGAGGATCTCGTCCGCGGGCATGGAATGGGGCACGAGTTCGGAGTACACGCCGGCCTCGCGCACGCGGCGCGCGATGAGCTGGGCGTACTGGGCTCCGAAGTCGACGACGAGCACAGGACCTGTTGCCATAATTCTCCCTTATATAACGAGATGACTGACGGACGGATAACAGATCCATTGTGGCGGCGCAAGGCGACATTGGGCCGTATCGCCACGCTGGTCAAGTAGATGACCGCAATGTGACATCGCGTTATGTTCAGTTGAACAACACGCGCGTGTCTATCGGGAGAAACGAACGCGGCGAAACGGTTCGAGATGCCGGTTTTACGCGAAATGGAGCCGTTTTTGGGTTACGATAGAGTGAACTGCGTGTTCACAAAACGACCATGAAAAGCAAACAAAAGAGAAAATTTCCATAACAATTACGAACACACATGCAAAAAAACGGCCAAAAGTCGGGCTTCGATCGTATGATGCCAAGTGATTGGGATTGAGCACGGCTAAATCGCAAGGTTCGGCACGGCCCATGACCTACCGATAACAATCAATCGCACAACACAGTGCAGGAGTACAGGAGTACATATGACGAGTCCTGTTATTGGCACCCCTTGGAAGAAGCTCAACGCTCCGGTTTCCGAGGAAGCCCTCGAAGGCGTTGACAAGTACTGGCGCGCCGCCAACTACCTTTCCATCGGCCAGATCTATCTGCGTTCCAACCCGCTGATGAAGGCGCCGTTCACCCGTGAAGACGTCAAGCACCGTCTGGTTGGCCACTGGGGCACCACTCCGGGCCTGAACTTCCTCATCGGCCACATCAACCGCTTCATCGCCGACCACGGCCAGAACACCGTGATCATCATGGGCCCGGGCCACGGCGGCCCGGCCGGTACCTCCCAGTCCTACCTGGACGGCACCTACACCGAGACCTTCCCGAAGATCACCAAGGACGAGGCTGGTCTGCAGAAGTTCTTCCGTCAGTTCTCCTACCCGGGCGGCATCCCGTCCCACTTCGCTCCGGAGACCCCGGGCTCCATCCACGAGGGTGGCGAGCTGGGTTACGCTCTGTCCCACGCTTACGGCGCCATCATGGACAACCCGTCCCTGTTCGTGCCGGCCATCGTCGGCGACGGTGAGGCCGAGACCGGCCCGCTGGCCACCGGTTGGCAGTCCAACAAGCTCGTGAACCCGCGCACCGACGGTATCGTGCTGCCGATCCTGCACCTCAACGGCTACAAGATCGCCAACCCGACCATCCTGTCGCGTATCTCCGACGAAGAGCTCCACGAGTTCTTCCACGGCATGGGCTACGAGCCGTACGAGTTCGTCGCCGGCTTCGACGATGAGGACCACATGTCCATCCATCGCCGCTTCGCCGAGCTGTGGGAGACCATCTGGGACGAGATCTGCGACATCAAGGCGACCGCCCAGACCGACAATGTGCATCGTCCGTTCTACCCGATGCTCATCTTCCGCACCCCGAAGGGCTGGACCTGCCCGAAGTACATCGACGGCAAGAAGACCGAGGGCTCCTGGCGTTCGCACCAGGTGCCGCTGGCTTCCGCCCGCGATACCGAGGCTCACTTCGAGGTCCTCAAGAACTGGCTCGAGTCCTACAAGCCGGAGGAGCTGTTCGACGAGAACGGCGCCGTGAAGGAAGACGTCACCGCCTTCATGCCGAAGGGCGAGCTGCGTATCGGTGCCAACCCGAACGCCAACGGCGGCGTGATCCGCAAGGATCTGGATCTGCCGAACCTCGAGGACTACGAGGTCAAGGAAGTCAAGAAGTACGGCCACGGCTGGGGCCAGCTCGAGGCCACCCGTACCCTCGGCGCCTACACCCGCGACATCATCGCCCGCAACATGCACGACTTCCGTATCTTCGGACCGGATGAGACCGCTTCCAACCGTCTGCAGGCCTCCTACGAGGTCACCAACAAGCAGTGGGATGCCGGCTACATCTCCGACGAGGTCGACGAGCACATGCACGTCTCCGGCCAGGTTGTCGAGCAGCTGTCCGAGCACCAGATGGAAGGCTTCCTCGAGGCCTACCTGCTCACCGGCCGTCACGGCATCTGGAGCTCCTACGAGTCCTTCGTGCACGTGATCGACTCCATGCTCAACCAGCACGCCAAGTGGCTTGAGGCTACCGTCCGCGAGATCCCGTGGCGCAAGCCGATCGCCTCCATGAACCTGCTGGTCTCCTCGCACGTGTGGCGTCAGGATCACAACGGCTTCTCGCACCAGGACCCGGGCGTCACCTCCGTCCTGCTGAACAAGTGCTTCCACAACGACCACGTCATCGGCATCTACTTCGCGACCGACGCGAACATGCTGCTGGCCATCGCCGAGAAGTGCTACAAGTCCACCAACAAGATCAACGCCATCATCGCCGGCAAGCAGCCGGCCGCCACCTGGCTGACCCTCGACGAGGCTCGCGCCGAGCTCGAGAAGGGTGCCGCCGCTTGGGATTGGGCTTCCACCGCGAAGACCAACGATGAGGCCGAGGTCGTGCTTGCCGCCGCCGGCGATGTCCCGACTCAGGAGATCATGGCCGCCTCCGACAAGCTGAAGGAACTGGGCATCAAGTTCAAGGTCGTCAACGTGGCTGATCTGCTCTCCCTGCAGTCCGCCAAGGAGAACGACGAGGCCCTGACCGACGAGGAGTTCGCCGACATCTTCACCGCCGACAAGCCGGTGCTGTTCGCGTACCACTCCTACGCTCACGACGTGCGCGGCCTGATCTACGATCGTCCGAACCACGACAACTTCAATGTCCACGGCTACGAGGAGGAAGGCTCCACCACCACGCCGTACGACATGGTTCGCGTGAACCGCATCGATCGTTACGAGCTGACCGCTGAGGCCCTGCGCATGATCGACGCCGACAAGTACGCCGACAAGATCGCCGAGCTCGAGGCCTTCCGTCAGGAAGCCTTCCAGTTCGCGGTCGACAACGGCTACGATCACCCGGACTACACCGACTGGGTGTACTCCGGCCTGAACACCGAGGAGAAGGGCGCCATCACCGCCACCGCCGCCACCGCCGGCGACAACGAGTGACGATAGCCTGATCGCTAGGTCATAAGGGAGCAACGCTCCCCGAGGGAAACCTCGGGGAGCGTTTTTATATTTCATGGCCCTGTTGAGGAAGTAACAAGGAACAACACGACACGAATGATGTGACTACGTAGCCACGTATCGTATACAATCGGACTGTTCGATTCCCGCCCCTCGAAGAAGAAGGACCGATTCCCCGTGGATGTGTCCCTGTCGTATTTCGTCCAACAGGTGCTTTCCAACCCTGCACTGGCCGTGACAACGTTGCTAACGCTCGGCGTCATCTTCGTCAACGGATGGACCGATGCTCCCAACGCCATCGCGACCTGCGTGACCACCCGGTGTATGCGTGTGCGCTCGGCCGTCATCATGGCCGCCGTGCTCAACTTCCTCGGCGTGTTCCTCATGACGCAGCTCAACGCATCGGTCGCATCCACCATCTCCAACATGGTCGACTTCGGCGGCGACACGCACGCCGCGCTCATCGCGTTATGCGCGGCGCTGTTCTCCATCGTCATCTACAGCGTCGGCGCATCCATGCTCGGCATCCCCACGTCGGAAAGCCACAGCCTCATCGCCGGCCTGTCCGGTGCGGCTATCGCCATCCAGGGCGGCATGGGTGGCATCAACATGGGCGAATGGGTCAAGGTGCTCTACGGCCTCGTGGCCAGCCTCGTCATCGGCTTCGGCATGGGATGGATCGTATGCAAGGCCGTCACCCTGATCTGCGCCGGACTCGACCGCCGCCGCACCAACGGGTTCTTCACCTACGCGCAGATCGTCGGCGCGGCCGCGATGAGCTTCATGCATGGCGCGCAGGACGGTCAGAAGTTCATTGGCGTGCTCTTCCTCGGCATGGCGTTCTGCAACGGCCAGCCGAGCGTGGCCGGAGTGGTGATCCCCGTATGGCTCATGATCCTGTGCAGCACCATCATGGGCGTCGGCACATCGGTCGGTGGCGAGAAGATCATCAAATCCGTCGGGCAGGACATGGTCCGTCTCGAAAAGTACCAGGGCTTTTCCGCCGACCTGTCGAGCGCGCTGTGCCTGCTGCTCATGACCGTGCTCGGCATTCCCGTCTCCACCACGCACACCAAGACCAGCGCCATCATGGGCGTCGGCGCGGTCCGCCGCCTGTCGGCCATCAACTTCGGCGTGGTGCGCGACATGATGCTCACCTGGGTGTTCACGTTCCCCGGCTGCGGCATTATCAGCTTCGTCATGGCCAAACTGTTCATGTTCGTGTTCTAGACCGCCGTTATCTGAGTAGGTTCAGGAGGAAACCCCAATGGCAAGGAAAAACGACTCGTTCTATTTCGACGGCTTCAAGCAGAGCGCCGACTACGCCTGTCAGGCCGCGCATCTGCTGAGCGACGTCATGCACACGTTCGACCCGACGCAGCTGCGGACACGTATGGATGACATGCACCGCATCGAGCAGGCCGCCGACGAGGTGCGCCACCGGATGCTCGACGAACTGGTGACCGCATTCATCACGCCGTTCGACCGCGAGGACATCGCCGAACTGAGCCACATCCTCGACAACGTCACCGACAGCATCGAAGGCGTGCTCGACCGCATGTACTACGACAACGTGACCGTGATGCGCGAGGACGCGCTCGAGCTGGCCGACATGGTCGTGCGCGCCTGCGAGCGGATCGCGGAGCTTGTCGCTCAGCTGCCGCAGTTCAAGCGTTCCAAGACGCTGCGCGAACTTGTGTTCGACATCAACACCATCGAAACCGACGCCGATCATGTGTTCATCGAGGCGATGCGCATCTTGCACACCACCTGCGATGATCCGATGCAGGTGTACGCGTGGCATGACGTGTATCGTCACCTCGAACAGTGCGCCGACGACTGCGAGCACGTGGCCGACGCCATCGACAGCATCGTCATGAAGAATAGCTGACGGTGGCCTCTCCGGCCGGCCGAGGGCTTCGAAAAATTGCTTGACTCGGCTTTGCCTCGCTCGAAATGACAGGGCTGCGTCACAAACCGAGGAGACGATCAGCGGTGGGCGTTGATCCACATGATCGCAAGCTGCGTGCGGTTCGTCAGTCCCAGCTTGTCAAGGATGCCGCTGATGCGGTTGCGCACCGTGCCCTCGCTCAGGAACAGTCTGGCGGCGATGTCACGGTTGTCGAGTCCCTCGGCGACCAGCGCGACGATGTCGAGATCGCGGTCGGGCAGCATGGAGAACGCCTCACGGTCGGCCGCATGATCGGCCTGGGCAGGGGATTCCGATTCGGACAGTTTGCCGAGCACTTCGGCGCCGAGCACGATCTGCCCGGCCATCACCGCCTGCAACGCCGGTCCGACCGACGCGACATCCTGCTTGATGAGATAGCCGCGCGCGCCCAACGCCACCGCCTGCGTGATATACGACTTGTCCGCGAACGTGGTCAGGAACAGGATCTTCGCGGCCGGGTCCTTCGCGAGAATCTCCCGGGCCGCCGTCAGCCCGTCCTTGCCGGGCATCTGCACGTCGATGAGCAGCACGTCCGGCCGGCTCGACGGCGAGCGGAAATACTCCGTCACCGCAGCATCGCCGTCGTTCGCCGTCCACAGTACATCCGACACATGCGTCGCCGTCAGGATCGTCGCCAATGACTGGCATACGATCGGATCGTCGTCCACAATCGCCGTTTTCATGTCAGCTCCTTGATGCGCTTCCGTCAACGATCCCGTCATGTTTGCCGTCAGCATCATGGTACGTCCAGCGCCGTTTGGGAATCGTGACGAACACACGCCACCCGTCATGATACGGGCCGCACGACGCCGTGCCGTCAAGCGCACGCACACGGGCGTCGATATCGGCCAGCCCCATGCCGCGCATCGCCTCGGGGTCGGACTCGGCATGACGGGTGGACTCAGGCTTCGCCGGCCCCGGATCTTCGACGACCAGCTGCCAGATCGCCGGAAAATCACGCAGCGTGACCGTCGCGGATGCCGCGTCGCTGTGCCGCGCCACGTTTGACAGTGACTCGCGGATCACCGCGGCGAAACAGCGTGTCACCGGCGCCGGAGCATCCGTGATTTCGTTCGACAGGGTCGCCGTGAATCCGGCGGACGTCTCGCCGAACGAGTGCGCCGCGTCCGCGATCTGCGCGACGAAATCCGTGCCGTCATCCTCCAGATCATGCACGGAGCGACGCACCATCGTCATCGCCTCATCCAACGTGCCGTGCAATGCGCCGAATCCTTGCGAGGCGACCGCGTCTCCCGTCGCATCGGCCACCGCCTTGCCGGCCTGCGCCTGCATGATCGCGCGGGTGAGCAGATGGCCGACATTGTCATGGATCTCGCGGGCGATGCGCGTACGTTCGCCCAAGGTCGCCATACGCACCGACTGGGCGCGTTCCTCGGCGACATCGGCCATGCGGCGGCGGTTGGCGCGATTGCCGTCACGGGCAAGATCCTGCGTGTGCCGCAACGATCGGCGAAGACGCATCGCCGTCGCACGCGACAAGCCCAGCATCAGGCCGATCACGGTGACCGCCGCGGCCACAAGCAATATCAGATGGTCGGCGACGGCGGTCGTCCGAACCATCGCGACGGCCACCGGCGCCACCGGCAGCAGCCATCTGATCAGCCGGTCCGCACGCGCATCATGCAGCATCGACGGCAGACGCGCCAAGTCGTAGGCGACGGTCGGCATGAACACGCACCAGCCCGGCACGAGCAAGGACGCCGTCATCAAGACGAGCGCCGGCACGGCCGCCATGGCGCCGCGTCGCGCCATCAGCCATTCGGTCAGGCACGACAGGGAGATTGCGGCCAACAGGCCGATCAGCGAGAGCACATTAACGCCGGAGACCGCCGCCATGGCCGTCGAACAGGCCAGAAGCAGCGCTTTTTCCAGCAAGATGAGCATGCCCCCATGGTAGCCGGTTCCCGGGATTCGACGTGAACATCCCGGGAACCGGCATACCCGTGACAAATGTCACGGATGAGCGCCCAAGTCGTGACGGATGACTGTGGTGTCACCGCCGCCGACGCGCGATGATGAAACCACCCCCAAGGAAAGGAGCGGACATGACCGACAACACACCGGCCGTCCACGTCAGCCAACTGGTCAAACGATACGGCGACATGGTCGCGCTCGACTACTTCGACCTCGATGTGAGCCAAGGCGAGATCTTCGGTCTGCTCGGCCCCAACGGCTCCGGCAAGACCACCGCCATCAACTGCATCCTCGCGCTGCTCACCTACGATGCCGGCACCATCCGCGTGTTCGGCCAACCGATGACGCCGACCAGCTACGCGCTCAAACGCCGCATCGGCATCGTCCCGCAGAACGTCGCCGTGTTCAACGAACTGACCGTCGCCGAAAACATCGACTACTTCTGCTCGCTGTACGTGCCCAAGAAAGCCGACCGTGCGCCGCTCGTCGAAGAGGCGATCGACTTCGCCGGACTCAACGAGTTCCGCAAGTTCCGCCCCGGCAAACTCTCCGGCGGCCTCCTGCGCCGACTCAACATCGCCTGCGGCATCGCGCACAAGCCTGACCTGATCTTCTTCGACGAGCCGACCGTGGCCGTCGACCCGCAGAGCCGCAACGCGATCCTCGAAGGCATCCAAAAGCTCAACCAGGCCGGCGCGACCGTAATCTACACCAGCCACTACATGGAGGAGGTCGAACAGATCTGCGACCGCATCCTCATCATGGACCACGGCCGTCACCTCGCGCTCGGCACCGCCGACGAATTGAAGGCCATGATCGACACGGGGGAGCGGATCACCATCGAGACGTTCGACCTGAGCGACGACGCGCTCGCGGCCGTACGCGCGCTCGCCTTCGTGATCGAAGCGACGTACGACGGGCACGAACTGACCGTGCGATGCCGGCGCGGCGACCACAACCTCGTCGACCTGATCGGCGTGCTGCGCGGCGCGGGCGCGAACCTCGGCCATCTGACCAGCCGGCCGCCGACCTTGAACGATGTGTTCCTTGAACTGACCGGCAAGGCGCTGCGGGACTGAATGCCCCGTCACTCAGTCCAAGGAAAGGAGAACGCTATGTGGAGCACCTTCATCGTCACCTTGAAAACGAACCTGCGCGACAAGAGCTCCCTGTTCTGGCTCATCGTGTTCCCGATCGCGCTGTCGACCATGTTCAACGGCGTGTTCGGCGGACTCGACAAGGCCATGAGCATCACCCCGGTGCCCGTCGCCGTCGTCCAGGACACGAACTGGACGAACACGCTCGGCGCGGACACACTGATCGACGCGCTCGCCGGCCAATCCGACGGCGGCAAGACCAGCGGTGACAACGCTGACAAGACGATCGGCGACATCGACATCGGCGTACGGCTGCTGGACGTCACCAACGTCGATTCCGCATCGCAGGCGCGCGACCTGCTGACCCAAGGCAAGACGGACGGCATCATCGCCGCGGACAACGACGGGCGCATCGAACTCACGCTCGGTTCCGACACCGTCGCCACCGCCAACAACGGCACGCAGGACGTGGGACTCGACGTCTCCCTGGCCGCGCTCGACAACGTGATCGACCAATACAACCGCACCAGCGCGACCGTGAAGTCCGCGCTCAAGGACAACCCGACCGCCGCCCTCACGCGCACGTTCTGGAACGGCATCGGTTCGTCCGTGAACGGCACGAAGGAGATCTCGCTCACCAATTTCAAACCCGACGTGATGGCCAGATACTACTACGCGCTCATGGGCATGGCCTGTCTGCTCGCCATGTCGTACATGATCCATACGGTCACCACCGCACAGGCGAACCTCTCCGCGCTCGGCATCCGCCGCACCGTCGCACCGCTCGGCCGCGCCAGACAGCTGCTCGCCGGATTCCTCGCCGGATGGCTGTGCGCATGCGCGTGCCTGCTCGTCGCGCTCGCCTACATCCGCTACGTGTGCGGCATCGAGGTCGGCGGTCGCGAACCATTGGCCGTTCTGGCCGTACTCGTCGCCTCGTTCATGGCCTGCTCGTTCGGCACGATGATCGGCGCGATCCCCAAACTCACGGACGGTGTCAAACAGGGCATATCCACCGCGATCGCATGCGGACTGTCGCTGTTCAGCGGCCTGTACGGCGGATTCGCGATGGACCTGAGCGACATGATCGCACGCAAGACGCCGATCCTCGCCGTCATCAACCCCGCCCAACAGGTGACCGACCTGTTCTACTCGCTCATGTATTACGACAGCACCCAACCGTTCGTCCGCACCTGCACCATCCTGCTCGCGATGAGCGCAGTGTTTCTCGCGGCCGGCGTGATCATGCTCAGGAGGCAACGTTATGAACACCTGTAAGGCCACCGTGCGCGTCCTGCTCGCGCACCGCACGTACATCATCATCTATCTCGTGCTCATGGGCGTCATGATGTTCACGCTCAGCTGGTCGCAGATCACCGCCGCCAACCGGCCTGTGGCCGACACGTACGAGCCGGCCAAGGTCAACGTCGCCGTCGTCGACCGGGATGAGAACCGCGGCGGCATCGCCGACTCCCTGCGCGACTATCTGTCCGAATCCGCCACGCTGGTCGATCTGGACGACGACTCCGAATCGCTGCAGCAGGCCGTCGCCTCGAATTGGACGGATCTCATCGTCATCATCCCCGACGGCTATGCCGACCGGTTCCTCAAGGCCGCACGTTCCGGCGGCGACATGCCGCAAGTCGAGACGGTCACCAGCTACACGTCGGGAGCCGGCACGATCGGCGGCATGAACGTGAGCGGGTTCCTTTCGCTGGTCCGCGTCGCGTTGATCGGCGGGCACGCGCACGTCGATCAGACGGAACTCAAAGCATGGTATGAACGCATGGCGGGCACGATGAACGGCGGGGGAGCGCAGGCCGGTTCGTCCGCAAGCCCGGATGCAGGAACGGCCGGAGACTGGTCGAATCTCACGATCGACCCGTCGACGTTCGACTTCGACACGCTGCCGGAAGGCACGCTGACCGATCTGACGATGAACGATGTGCGCGACGCGGCCGGGAACGCCGCGAAGACCGCGCACGACGCGGACGTCAACCGGCCGGTCGCCGTGGAGAAGACCGAATCGCAGGACGAACGGGACGCCGGTGCGGTCAATCCGGTCGCCTCCGGATTCGGCGACACGATGAAGACCGCGCTCTACCCGCTGTTCCTCACGCTGAGCGTATGCGTGAGCCTTGTGGCCCGCGTGTTCGGCGCCGGCGAACTGCGGCGCAGACTCACGGCATCCCCGGTCGGCGCGTCGATCGGATTGAAGCGCATGGGCGTGCTGTGCGTGTTCGCACTGCTGATCTGCATGGCCTATCTGATCGCCGCGCTGGGACTGACGGCGGCGGCCGGGGCGAATCCGGCCGCGTTGCCAGCAGGCGGCGTGGCCATGGCGTTCGGTTCGGTGTGCATGTTCAGCCTCATGTGCGTGGCCTGCGGATTCATGCTCGGCGAATTCGGGGCTTCCGACACGGCCGCCAACGGGTTCGCCAACGTGTTCGGGCTGCTCATCCTGTTCACGTCGGGCATCGCGTTCCCGGTGAGCATGATGCCCGACGCGATCATCCCGTTCGTCAGGCTGACGCCCGGCTGGTGGTACACGTCATCGATCGATGCGGCGCTCGGCGTCGGCGCGGGCGGTGCGGATGCCGTCGGCTGGATGGGCGGGATCGGCATCATCGCCCTGTACGCGGTGACGTTCGTGTGCATCGGGCTCGCCGTGGGACGTGTGCGCAGGATGCGGCCCACGGATGCGGCCGCCGCGACGACGCAGCTCGCGGAAGCGTAAGACGCATCCCCTGCGGCGTCGGCCGTTCGGTCAGGAGTTGTGACCGATATTCAACCGGTACCGCTGGTCCGGGTCATCCTGGAATCGCACCGGGGTGACCCGGCCTTCGCGCAGCAGTTCGCGCAGACCGGCGGTGGCGGCGAGCGGGGTCAGTTGCAGCTCGCGCATGATCTCCTTGACGCTCATCGCCGAATGGCGTTCCAGCACCGTGGTGATCGCCTTGGAAATGTCGCTGGGCGAGCCGAGCCGTGCGGTGCGCTGCTTGGTGATCGTCATGGTGAACGTGTTGATCGTGTTCACCGTGGTCGCCGGTTCGATGCCGGCCTCCCGCAGTGCGGCGGCGATGCGCTGGTAGCCGTCGCCGCCCTCGGGGTTCACGTATCCGCCGTTCGGATACGGGGTCGATTCGAGCAATGTGAACAGGAACTGGTTACGGGTCGACTGGAACGGCGTTCCCGATACCGGATGGGGATCGGTGAGCACATCGTGCGTGACGGTGCCATACAATCCGCCCGGATTGGCGATCTCGATGCGGTCGGTGAACACGCTGACATGCACCTGCGTGCCGCGGGCATCGGGGGAGTAGTCGCGGTGCGTGAGCGCGTTCGCGATCGCTTCGCGCAGCACGACGGGCGGATAGTCGGGCTTCTTCGCGCCGATCCAATGCATCAGCGATTCCACCGCATCGTCGATCATCACCGGGATCGGTCCGACGATCGATTTCGAGGCGACCAGCCGTTCGTCGCCGCGGAACACCTCGTCCCTGCTGATACCCGGGAACACGGCGATCGAAATGCCGAGCCGCGGATAATACTTCTGCGGGTAACGTCCCAACGCGAGCAGGCCGGCCAGCGTCGGCCGCAGCACGCCGCCGACCGTCGACGGATCCGAATCGTCGTGGCGCATCACCTGAAGGTCGAGCAGTGCATCGGCGTCGGCGCGATCGGCGAACACGTGCGGATGCTGTTCGCGAACCCGTGCCAGCAATCCTGACACCAGTGTGGGATCGAGATCGTCGATCGTGGCGTTCGGCACGATATCCAGATCGTAGGTCGGTTGCAGATGCTCCTCGATGAGCCGGTCGACCTCGTACGAATTCATATGCCGGTCGCCGTCGCCGGTGCGGATGTACGAGCCGTTGTACGGCCCTTGTTCGGTCAGGAAGCAGGGTTTGTCGCGCGGCAGCATCTCATCCACGCGGGCGAACACGAGGTTGGTGCCCTCGAACGGGCACGTTACGATCGTCGGACGCACCACCGGTGTCATCTTCTCGCATGCCTGGCTGAGCGACTCCTGCATGGCACGCGCGTTGAACCCCTCGACCGGCGTGAACCCGGCCTTTTCCGACAATCCCAGAATGATCCAGCCGCCCGAGCCGTTCGAGAACGCGGACAGCGTGTCGGTGATGGTCGATGAAATGCGGCGTTTGCACTCCTTGACCTCGCATTGCTGGGTGTCGTTGCCGATCAGACGCATCAGGTCGATCAGCTCGGTCATCTTCGCGGTGTAGTCGTCGGTCATGGCCAGCCTCCTTGACACCATTGTGCCGCAGGTTAGGCTGCTGGGACGGCGGTTCATGGAGAATTCACATACAGGAAAGGGTTCCCGTCGAAATTGGCGAGAACCCTTGGAATGATGATTATGACCGGTGCTTTGTCGGTTTATTCCTCACCGCTCGCGGCGAGACCGTGCCTGTTATTCCTCACCGCGAGCGGCGAGACCGTGCCTGTTATTCCTCACCGCGAGCGGCGAGGAAGTGCTCCTCACTCGGCAGGACGGCGTTGAGGATGACGGCGACAACGAAGGCGACGGCGATGCAGTTCGAGGCGAAGATCTGCTGGAACAGGGCCGGGAACTGGCTGAAGATATCGCTCACCTGCGTGAAGCCGATACCGATCGTAAGGCTCAGCGCCGCGATCGTGATGTTGCGCTGCGAGAAGCCGGCCTCGGCGATCATCTGGAAGCCGGAAAGGATGATGTTGCCGAACATCATGATCGTGCAGCCGCCGAGCACGGCCTGCGGCAGCGAGTTGAACACCTCGGCGATGGCCGGCACGAAGCTCGCCAAGACCAAGATGAGTCCGCCGGAGAGGATCACCTTGCGGTTGACGACCTTGGTCATGGCCACCAGACCGATGTTCTGCGCGAACGAAGTCAGCGGCAGGCAGCCGAACAGGCCGGACACGGAGGAGATCAGGCCGTCGCCGGCGATCGCGCCCGCGGTCTCACGTTCGGTAGGCTGACGGTTCAGACCAACCTTGGTCAGCGCGGCCGTGTCGCCGAGCACCTCGACCGAGGAAACGACGTAGAGCAGGCCGAGCGAGATGATCGAACCCCAATCGAACGTCGGCTTGAACGGCATGAACTGCGGCAGGGAGACGATCGCCAGGTTCTGGAATCCGGAGAAATCGACCTTGCCCATGCAGATCGCGACCACATAGCCCACGACGAGGCCGAACAGCACGGACAGCTGCTTGGCGGTACCCTTCATGAGCAGCTGGAACGCGAGGCATGCGACCAAGGAGATCAGACCAAGCGTGAGGTTCTGCCACGAACCGAAGTCCTTCGCGCCCGAACCGCCGCCGAACGAGGTCGCGCCCACGTTGAGCAGCGAGAAGCCGATCGACGTGACGACGATCGCGGAGACGATCGGCGGCACGAACCGGCGCCAGTACTTCGCCGTCAGACCCAGCACGAGTTCGAGCAGACCGCCGACGATCACCGCGCCGACGACTGCGCCGTAGCCCTTGTCGGCTGCGATCGCGCATGCGGCCGCGACATAGGTGAACGAGATACCGGTGACCATCGGGAGCCTCGAGCCGATCAGCCACGCGCCGTACAGCTGCAGGCAGGTGCCCAGGCCCGCGACCAGCAGACCGGCCTGGATGATCGCCGCGGACTGGACGGCATCCATCTTCGCGGCGGACGCGACGATGAAGATCGGGGCGAGGTTCGCCACGAACATGGCCATGACATGCTGCAGGCCGAACGGAATGCCCTTCCAGAACGAGACGGGCGCGTCGAGGCTGCTCAGCGCCTCGAACGAGACGGCTTCGGATTGCTTCTTCTCAGACAATGGGTTCCTCTCTTGTTGTTCTTCTCTTGGAAATCAGTGATCTTGGAAATCAGTGACGGAATTCGATCTCGCCGGTCGCAGGGTCCATCGACTCGACGATCGCGAGCGAATCCACATCATAGCCTTCCTCGCGCAGCTGGTCGCCGCCGCCCTGGAAGCCCTTCTCCACGGCGATGCCGATGCCTTCGACGCTCGCGCCGGCATGCTTACAGATGTCGATCAGGCCGTGCAGCGCCTTGCCGTTCGCAAGGAAATCGTCGATGAGCAGCACATGGTCCTCGGGGCCGAGGTACTTGCGCGAGACGATCACCGGGAACTCGCGCTGCTTGGTGAACGAGTACACGGTGGTCACGTACTGGTCGCCGTCGAGGTTGATCGACTGCGCCTTCTTGGCGAATACGACCGGCACGTTGCCGAAGTGACGCGCGGCCACGCATGCCATGCCGATGCCGGACGCCTCGATGGTGAGGATCTTGGTGATGTGCTTGCCGGCGAAATGCTCGGCCCACGCCTTGCCCATGGCATCGTAGAGCGCCACGTCGCACTGGTGGTTCAGAAAGGCGTCCACCTTCAGCACGTTGCCTTCCTTGACGGTTCCTTCCTTGCGGATGCGATCCTCGAGTTCCTGCATACCACTCCTTTGACGAATCTGGATGGGCGAATATTGTGTAAGTTGTCAGTCTACGCCGGCCAGATGACCGCGCCGGGGAATGGAAACACGCTTGCCATGCGGACGCTCGCGATGCCCCGCCGCCTTGCAAATCGGCCAAAAGCACCCCTTGAACACCCCGATTTCGCGCGTGCCCGATCATCCCACGCCGACCATCCCGTTTCTGTCCGCTCCCGTCGTAACATGACGGGGTGATGGAAACGCAAGCACAATCGACCAGACAGCATTCCGCGGCCCGATACCGTTGCATGGACGGCATCAAGGGCATCGCACTCATCGGCATCATGTGGTACCACCTGTCGCAGCGCACGCTGCCCGGCGGCTTCGTCGGCGTCGACATGTTCTTCACCGTTTCCGGATTCCTGCTCGGCACGAGCCTGCTGCGAGAACTCGACCGCGATGGTCGGATCGCATTCGGCTGGTTCTATCTGCGCCGGCTGGCCCGTCTGTGGCCGGCCATGCTACTGACGATCGCCGCGTCGGTGGGACTCGGCTGGCTGGTGGACCGGGATACGCTGGTCCATATCGGCGGCACGAGCGCCGCGTCCGCGCTGTTCGCGTCGAACTGGTACGAGATCGCCACCGGCGGCAGCTATTTTGACTCGACGTCGCCGCAACTGTTGCGCCACCTGTGGTTCGTTGCGTTGCTGGCCCAGTTCACGATCATCATGCCGTTGCTGGTGATGCTGTTGCAGCGACTCCGTTCGTTCGTGGCGCGTCTGTCGGCGATCGTCGTGCTGGCAGCGCTGTCCGCCGTGGGCATGGCGTTGCTGTACCGTCCGCAGACCGACCCGACCCGCGTGTATTTCGGCACGGACACGCATTGCTTCGGACTGCTGATGGGACTTGCCCTGGCGTTGCTCGTGCACTGTCTCGAAACGGCGACCGCTAACGGGCAGCCGGCCGAGACGAAGATCGGAGCGGGCAAGTTGCCCGTGGCGATCCCGGCATCATGGACGCGCACCGGTGCCCCATGGCTGGCGACGGTCGCGTTGCTGACGCTGCTCACGCTGATGATGCACGTCGGACAGAATGCGTCCGCGTTCCGCGGCGGCCTGTTCGCGGCGGCGATCCTGACCGTGATCGTCATCGGCGGCAGTATTGTCGACGATTCGTGGATGAATGACCTGTTCACGTGGCGTCCGTTGGCGTTGCTCGGCAAGTATTCGTACGGCATCTACCTGTGGCATTGGCCGCTGTTCCTGCTGATCCAACTGTTGCTGCCGGCTTGGCGCGGCCGCGGCATGTGGCTGATCTGGCTCTTGACGCTGGTCGCCAGCGGACTGATGGCGGCATTGTCGTGGTGGATGGTCGAGCGGCCGGTCGCCGAGTGGATCGCGGCGCTGCGTACTCGCCGGGACAAGTCCGGCGTCGGTGCGCAGGCTGCGTCTACGGCATCTGTACGGGTCGTGTCCAATGTGGATCGTGATATGCCGGCGTTCGTCCCGATGAGCGAACAGGAACAGGCCTCGCTGCGCCCGGTGCGTGGCATCCCTTCATGGCAGCGGGTGACGGCCACCGTGGTCGTCGTCATGCTGGCCGCCGTCGGCTTCCTGATGGGCGTCAAGGACGCTCCCGCCAAGTCGCGCATCCAAATGGAACTTGAGCAGAACCAGGGCGTGCTTGACCAGCAGGCCGACAAACGCCAAAGTGATGCGGACGCGGCGAAGGCCGCCGCCGAAGCAAAGAAGCGCGCCGAAGAGGCCGCCCGCAAGCGCGAACAGGCCAAGCAGGAGGCGTTGAAGCATCTCGACGGCAAGAACGTGACCGTGATCGGCGATTCCGTGACGGTCGGCGCGTCGCCGTCCTTAAGCAAGCTGCTGCCCGGCGTGGTCGTCGACGCTCAGGTGTCCCGCTCGGTGCTCAAGGGCCCGGGCATCGTCTCCACGCTCAAGGCACAGGGCCAGTTGCGCAAGTATGTCGTGATCTCGCTCAACACGAACTCCGAAACCAACGCCGAGGAGCTGGATGCCATCGTGAACGCGGCAGGCGACGGTCATGTGTTCGTGCTCGTCACCGCATACGGCGACCGTTCGTGGATCCCGCTCGCCAATCAGGCCACCTTCGACTATGCGAGCGCCCACGCCGGCAACGTGACCGTGGCCGACTGGAACGCGGCCATTGGCGCGCATCCCGAATGGCTGGGCGCGGACGGCATCCACCCGGGCGCACAGGGCCAGGAGCTGTACGCGCAGACGGTCAAGGACGCGATCGCCGGCTGGATCGTCGATCATGGCGCCTGACCGTGACTTATGGTAGACAAGTAAGGCCGAAAACGGCGCAACGAACCGAACGAACGTGAAGGGGAGCAGCGTGCAGCAGGATCCGGATCTCATCGCACGAACCGCAGACGAACTCGTGGGCGATCTCAACCCTCAGCAGGCCGAAGCCGTCCAATACCGCGGGCCGGCGCTGCTCATCGGCGCTGGCGCCGGCTCGGGCAAGACGCGTGTGCTCACTCGGCGCATCGCCTACATCCTTAGCCAGTTCAACGCATGGCCGAGTCAGATTCTCGCCATCACGTTCACCAACAAGGCCGCGGCCGAAATGCGCGAACGCCTCGCCACGCTTATCGGTCCGGTCGCCGAACGCATGTGGGTGTCCACGTTCCATTCGGCCTGCGTGCGCATCCTGCGCCGCGATGGCAAAGCCATCGGACTCAACTCCGGATTCTCGATCTACGATACGGCTGATTGCGAGCGGCTTGTCAAGCTCATCGCCGCCGACCTCAACGTGGACGTCAAACGCTACACGCCGCGTGCGATCCTGAGCCGCATCTCGGACTACAAGAACAATCTCGAAAGCTGGCAGAGTCGGCTCAAGCAGCATGCGCCCGACTACAAACCCGGCCAGCGTGGATACCGGATTGGCAATCCCGGCGACGTCGAAGCGCTGTACGCGGTCATCTACGCCGAATACCAGCACCGTCTCGCCGCCGCGAACGCCGTCGACTTCGACGATCTGATCGGCCGCACCGTCGAACTGCTGCGCACCGACCCGGCCGTCGCCGACTACTACCGCCACAAGTTCCGGTACATCCTCGTCGACGAGTACCAGGACACGAATCACGCGCAGTACGTGCTGGTACGCGAGCTGGCCGGCGTCGATGCCGTGCAGCACTCCGGCATGGCGCAGGGAGCCGTTTCCTCCGTGGCATCCCCCGTAGCGGCTCCCGTCGCGCAGCCGATGCCGGTGATGTCTCCCGCACCGCAGGACGAATGGGACGACTGGGGCGGCTGGGGAGACGAAACCGCGTTGCCGATGATGCCAGCCGCCGCGCCGCCCGCACCCGTTCGTGCCATGCAGCAGCCCGTCCAGACCCCGCGCAACGCCGGCCGCGACGGCCAGGCATGGATCACCGTCGTCGGCGACTCCGACCAGTCGATCTACGCGTTCCGCGGCGCGGACATCCGCAACATCCAGGACTTCGAACAGGACTTCCCGAACGCGAAGACCATCATGCTCGAACAGAACTACCGGTCCACGCAGACCATCCTCGACGCGGCGAACGCGGTGATCGCCCGCAACGAGGGACGCAAGCCGAAGAAACTGTGGACCGCGCTCGGCAAAGGCGAGCCGATCGTCGGCTATGCGGCCGACAACGCGCAGCAGGAGGCCGGCTGGATCGCCAACGAGATCGCCCGGCTGCACGGCGAGGAAGGCATCCCATACTCGGACATGGCGATCATGTACCGCGCCAACGCGCAGTCGCGCTCGCTGGAAGAAGGCCTCATCAACGCCGGGCTGCCGTACCAGCTGGTCGGCGGTACGCGATTCTACGAACGTCGCGAGATCAAGGACGCGATCGCCTACCTGCAGGCCATCGTCAACCCGGCCGACAACGTGAACATGCGGCGCATCCTCAACGTGCCCAAACGCGGACTGGGTGCGCGGGCCGAAGCGGTGATGGCAGACTATGCCGACGCGCACGCGATCCCGTTCTATGGGGCGATCGAACGGCTCGACCAGATCGAAGGCGTGCCGACCCGCACCGCGAACCAGCTGCGCGCGTTCCGCGACCTCATGGACGGGCTGCGTACGTTCGCGGCCGACCCGGCCAACAAGCCGAGCATGATCGTGGCCGAAGTACTCGAGAAATCCGGACTGCTCGACGAACTCAAGAAATCCGAGGACCCGCAGGACGCCTCGCGCGTCGAGAACCTGTCGCAGCTGCAGTCCGTGGCGGCCGAATTTGAGCAGAACACGCCGGACGCGACACTGGCCGGGTTCCTTGAAACGACCGCGCTGGTGGCCGATTCCGACCAGCTGCCCGCCGAAGGCGAGGATTCCGGCAAGGTGACGCTCATGACGTTGCACACAGCCAAGGGCCTCGAATACCCAGTCGTGTTCCTGACCGGCATGGAACAGGGCACGTTCCCGCATTCTCGCGCGCTCGAGGACACCAGCGAGCTGGCCGAGGAGCGGCGGCTTGCATATGTGGGCATCACGCGCGCCAAGCGGCGGCTGTATGTGACGCGCGCCGCCGTGCGCGCCCAGTGGGGGCAGGCCAACGAGATGATGCCGAGCCAGTTCCTCGACGAGATTCCGGACGGGCTGATCGACTGGAAGCGGCGCGAGGCCGGCGTCGAGCGTATGCGCGGCGGCTGGCAGGGCGGCTTCGGCGACGACGACGAGTTCGGCGGCTGGGGCGACGATGACTTCGGTTCGGGCACCACATTCGGCGGTTCGTTGTACGGTTCCGGTTCCTCGTCATATGACAGGGGCTCGTCGTACGGGGCGCGCGGATACGGCTCGTCGGGGCGTTCGACCTACGGCGGGTCCTCGTATGGATCGTCGTCCTACGGTTCCGGCTCGTCGTACGGTTCGGGAACATCCGGCCGGTACGGTTCCGGCTCGACCGGCGGCTCGCGTTCGTCGTACGGTTCCGGCTCGTCGTCCCGATACGGTTCGCGCTATGGTTCATCGTCCGGCTCGGGTTCGTCGCGCGGCGGCAAGGTGACCACGCGTCGCGTCGCGCCGAAGAGCGCCGGTTCGTCGTCCGGCGTGCCCTCGTCGTCACTGAACAAGGACAATCAGCTCAACATCGCCGATTTCCATGTCGGCGACCGCATCACGCACGACCAGTACGGTCTGGGCAAGATCGTCGACACTCAGGACAAGGGCCGCAACTCGATCATCACCGTCGATTTCGGCTCCGCCGGCGTCAAGCGCCTGATGCTGCGTGTTGCTCCTATTGAAAAGCTCTAGCGAGATTTCGATAGGAGTCTTCGCGGCGGTGATGTAGCAGAAAAAGCGGATAAGTCAAGTCTTGTTTTTCCATTTCGTTACTGGAATAATCTGCACAGTTCGCAGACATCTACGAGAGGAAGACATGACCCGCAAACTGTTCGCCACCCTGCCCGCCATCGTGCTCGGCACGCTGATCGCCATCGCCCCGCAGACCTTCGCCTACGTATGCAAGGTGGAGGACGGCATGAAGATGGCCTGCCACTACACCGCGCAGGCCGCACTCGGCCTCGGCGTCGTCATCGCGCTGCTCGGCGTGATCGGCCTGTTCGTCGAACCCAAGGTGCGTGCCGGCCTCAACATCGCGGTCGCGCTTAACGCCGCGCTCGTCATCGCCGTGCCGACCGTGCTCATCGGCGTGTGCAAGGGCGCGATGATGCACTGCCATATGGTCACCCTGCCCACGCTCATCGTGCTCGGCGTGCTCATGATCATCTTCGCCGCCATCGCGGTGTGGTTGGACATCCGCGGCACCAAGACGGCGCGGTGATCATGCCCCGCATCACCCTCGGGCGACTGCCCTTCGAGAATCTCAAACGCAAGCCGTTCCGTACGGCCGCGCTCGTCATCGTCGTCACCATGCTCACCGTCGCGTTCTACGGCGGCGCGCTGCTCGCGACGAACCTGAGAACCGGCTTGGACAGTATGCAGGAACGCATGGGAGCCGACCTCATGGTTGTGCCGCAGAACACCGGGGCCAAAGCCGAGGCGCTGCTCACCAGCGGAAGCTCGAGCACGTTCTACTTCACCAACGACATCGCGGGTCTCGTCTCCAAGGCCGACGGCATCGGCCAGGCGACCGCACAGACGTACATCTCGTCGCTCGCCGCCGCCTGCTGCGACGAAAAGGTGCAGATCATCGGCTTCGACCCGGCCACCGACTTCGTCATCGAACCGTGGATCACCTCGCAGTACGACGGCACGCTCAAGAACGGCGAAGTCGTCGCCGGCGCGAACATCAACGTGTCCGAAAACGGCACGATCAGACTGTACAACCACGATTTCCCCGTCGCCGCGCAACTCGCGTCCACCGGCACCAGCCTCGACAATTCGGTGTTCGTCAACGAGACCACCATCCCCGACGTCGTCTCGTACTCCGCCAAGGTTGGTCACGCCGCCATCCCTCAGGAATACGCCGACACGGCCGTCTCCGCGGTGCTCATCAAAACCGCGGACGGCTACGACGCGCACGCCGTGGCCGACAACATCGCCAAGGCCAGCGGCATCAGCACCCTCGGCTACGTGTATCCGGGCGGCGTAACGGCCACCACGCGCGCCAACCTCGACGCGCTCGTCGGCTATGCGGGCCTGTTCCTCGCCGTGTTCTGGACGATGGGACTGATCGTACTGCTCGCGGTGTTCGCCTCCGCGATGAACGAACGCAAACGCGAGTTCGCCGCCTACCGCATCATGGGAGCCACGCGCGGCATGCTCGTCGGCCTGATCGTCAGGGAATCCGCGACGATCGGCCTCATCGGCGGTGTGGCAGGCATCGCCGCCGCGACGCTGGCAATTCTGCCGTTCAACACGTTGATCGGCAAACAGCTGCAACTGCCCTATTTGCAGACCGGAGTCGTGACCGTGTTCGTATTGATCGCGGCGGGACTGCTGTTCGCCGTGGCGACCGGCCTGATCGCGTCGATCGTGACCGCCGTGAAACTGTCCGCGCCGGAAACGTATCTGACGCTGCGTGAGGGGGAGTGAACATGGCGGTACTGGACATCCATGATCTGACCCGCACCTTCACACGACGCGGCAGCGCGTTCGCGGCCGTCGACCATGTCAACCTGAGCGTCGACCGAGGTGAGTTCGTCGCGATCGTCGGCCGGTCCGGCAACGGCAAAAGCACGCTGCTCAACCTCGTCACCGGACTGCTCAAGCCGACTTCGGGCACGGTGAGCGTCGACGGCCGCATGGTCGGCTCGCTGAACGACCGTGACATGGCGCGGCTGCGCAACCGCACGATCGGATTCGTCACCCAGTCGGCCACGCTGCTGGCGAACCTGACGGTGCTGGACAACGTGATCCTGCCGGCCGTGATGATGGGGGAGCCGGCGGCCGATGACGGCGCCGGAGATGCGCGATCCGGCGATGACATGCCGCAGGACGCGCCAGAACCCGATCCGGACATGCCTGATGTGATCGCGCCGGCCGGACACGAGACGCAGACCGAGGATGCGGTCACGCGACGCGCCCGCACGCTGCTCGACGCGTTGCAGGTGTCCGATCTGGCCGACTGTTATCCGAAGGAGCTTTCCGGCGGCGAGATGCGTCGCGTGTCGATCGCCCGTGCACTGATGAACCGACCGACACTGCTCATCGCCGACGAGCCGACCGGCGACCTGGATGCGGAGAGCACGGCCATCGTCATGACACTACTGCGTGAAACCGCCGATGCGGGTACCGCCGTGCTCATGGTCACGCACGATCCGGACGCGCTCGGCTATGTCGACCGCACCTACCGGATGGATCGCGGCGTGCTCACGGAGGCATAGCCGAGTGGCCGGCGGCACGGGTCGACATGGTCTGTCCGCACCTCCTGTGTATAGTCGACATTTGGTGTGTGCCGTCAGGCCATACCGTCTGGGAGCCTTAGCCCGTCAGCGGGTCGGCGACCGGGAACCGCAAGATTCCCTGTCGTTCGCGCGTCGCGCGAGACAAGCGCTGGAGAGGCCGGCTCAGCGGGGGCGTCACCCGATGCCCGCGTTCCGTTCAGACAACGACAGAACAACCAAAGGAATAAACCAATGACGAACGTTCAGCGTTCCCGCCGTCAGGTGCGCCTGTCCCGCGCCCTCGGCATCGCACTGACCCCGAAGGCTCAGCGCATCTTCGAAAAGCGCCCGTACGCTCCGGGTGAGCACGGCCGCACCCGCCGTCGCACCGAGTCCGATTACGCGGTGCGTCTGCGCGAGAAGCAGCGTCTGCGCGCCCAGTACGGCGTGTCCGAGAAGCAGCTGCGCCGCGCTTACGACGAGGCCACCCGCACCGCCGGCCAGACCGGCAACGCCATGCTGACCGATCTCGAGACCCGTCTCGACAACCTGGTTCTGCGTGCCGGCATCGCCCGCACCACCGCCCAGGCCCGTCAGTTCGTGGTGCACCGTCACATCCTCGTCGACGGCAACATCGTGGATCGCCCGTCCTACCGCGTCAAGCCCGGCCAGACCATCCAGGTGAAGGCCAAGAGCCAGACCATGGTTCCGTTCCAGATCGCCGCCGAAGGCGTGCACCGTGACGTGCTGCCCGCGGTTCCCGGCTACCTCGACGTGAACCTCGCCTCCCTGAAGGCGACCCTGACCCGCAAGCCCGAAGCCGAGGAGATCCCGGTTCAGGTCAACATCCAGTACGTCGTCGAGTTCTACGCTCGCTGATCTGGATCCTCTTCACCCTGTAAGAATTTACAGCTTAAGGACATACATACGCACGAACGCCCCGTGGCATACGCCCCGGGGCGTTCGTGTATCCGGCCAAGAGTCGTGTGAGGGCCCGCGACCCGGCATCCGCGGCACGACCACATGCGGTGCCATAATCGAACCATGATTCTGCATCTGCATCTGGTCCGCCACGGGCAGACCACGTTCAACCGCTACAACCGACTGCAGGGCTGGTGCAACGCGCCGCTCACCGAATCCGGACTCGCCGACGCCGACAAGGCCGGGCACAAGCTTGAACACTACGATTTCGCCGCCGCATACTGTTCCGATACGTCGCGCGCGCAGATCACCGCCGCCCGCATCCTCGACATCAACGAGGCCGCCGGGCACGCGCGCCCCGAACTCGTCTCGGACATACACTTCCGCGAACAGTGCTACGGCTACTTCGAAGGCCAGGACATGTCGCTCGCCTGGACGGCCGCCGGCGGTCCCCACGGTGCGAAGAACTACAACGACATCGTCGCCAAGTTCGGCCTCGCCGCCACGCGCGACTTCCTCAAGGAAGCCGACCCGTTCCACGATGCGGAATCCGACGCCGAATACTGGAGCCGCGTCGAGGGCGCGTTCGCACTGATCGCTGCCAACCCCAGTCTCAAGGACGGCGACGACGTCCTGCAGATCTCCCACGGCAACACGCTGCTCAGCCTCGCCCACCGCTTCGGCAGCGACGATCTCGACTTGAGCGAGCGGCCCGCCAACGGGTCGGTCACCGACGTCGACTTCGATACGACGAAGCCGTTCGATCAGGCACTCACGATCGTGCGATACAACCAGTGAGCATTCCGCGGCGCTTGCGTGCGTCGCGCCCGTTGGCTAGGCTTGTGCGGGTATTGTGTGCACGGCCATGCCGTGATGCAGGAAAGAGGTTCAGATGGGTGTAGGAGAAATCGCCGGACTGATCGCCGCGATCGCGTTCGCCGTGCTTGCGGGATTCATGATCTACCCGCTGATCCGCCTCGGCAAACTGTTCGATCAGATCTCCGAGACGGTCAGGGAGTCGGGCGAGCATGCGATTCCCGCGCTTGACGAGGGCGTGACCACCGTCAAGCAGGTGAACAAGTCCCTCGAGGACGTCAACCGCATCTCCGCCGCCGCATCCACCACGGCCAACAACGTCGGCGCGCTGACCGACCTGTACGGCTCGTTCCTCGGCAAGCCCATCATCAAGATCGTCTCCGCCACCTACGCGCTCAAGTCCACGGCGCGCTCCTTCCTCGCGAAGCAGTCGGCCGGCAAGACGACCAAGGGGGAGTGATGTTCAAACGACTCTTCTGGATCGGACTCGGTTTCGCGGCCGGAGTGATCGCGGTATCGAAGGCGAACGCCTATGTAAAGGCGAACACGCCCGACGTGATGCGCCAGTTCGTGCTCGGCCCCGATCAGGACCACGTGACCATGCGCACGCTCGAAGGACTGGTCAACGAATTCAACGCGACCCGCCGAGCCCGCGAGGCTGAACTGACCAAGACCTATACGGAGCGCGCGGACCGGTAGCCGTAGGCGTTCCGCAGTCTTCCATCCAGCACAGCCCTATCGGACGGCAACGCAAACATCCGGGCGGCTCGCATCGAGGTCCCGTCCAAAAACAAGGAGTTCAAACCACCAATGCGCACTTCAGAAATCGCGAAGCGCTATCTTGACTATTTCGGCAAGCACGACCATCTCATCGTGCCCTCGGCATCCCTGATCTCGCCGAACCCGACGACGCTGTTCACCATCGCCGGCATGGTGCCGTTCATCCCGTACCTCATGGGCGAGCAGACCCCGCCGAAGCACCGTATGGCCTCCAACCAGAAGTGCGTGCGCACGCTCGACATCGACGAGGTCGGCAAGACCACCCGTCACGGCACCTTCTTCCAGATGCTCGGCAACTTCTCCTTCGGCGACTACTTCAAGGAGGAGGCCATCCACTACGCGTGGGAGCTGCTGACCACCCCGCGCGAACAGGGCGGCTACGGCTTCGACCCGGAGAAGCTGTGGATGACCACGTTCACCGACGACGAGGAAGCCCGCTCGATGTGGAAGAACGAGGGCGTCGACCCCGAGCACATCCAGATCATGGGCATGGAAGACAACTTCTGGACCACCGGCGGCCCCGGCCCCGGTGGCCCGTGCTCCGAGATCTACGTCGACCGTGGCCCCGAATACGGCGTCGAGGGCGGCCCGATCGCCGACGAGAACCGCTATATCGAGATCTGGGATCTCGTGTTCGAGAACTACGAGGTCGACAACGTCAAGTCCAAGACCGACCTGCACATCGTCGGCGAGCTCGAGAACAAGAACATCGATACCGGTGCCGGCCTTGAGCGCCTCGCTTACCTGATGCAGGGCAAGCAGAACATCTACGAGACCGATGAGGTCTTCCCGGTCATCGAGGCCGCCGAACGCCTGTCGGGTCGCAAGTATGGCGAGGACGAGAAGGCCGACGTGAAGTTCCGCGTCGTGGCCGACCACGTGCGTTCCGCCCTGATGATCATGTCCGACGGCGTGCGTCCGTCCAACGTCGGTCGCGGCTATGTGCTGCGCCGTCTGCTGCGCCGCACCATCCAGGCCATGCGCGTGCTCGGCGTGACTGATCCGGTCATCCCCGAGCTGCTGCCCGTGTCCAAGGACGCGATGGTCGCCAGCTACCCGGAGCTCAACGACACGTTCCACGACGTGTCCGAAGCCGCCTACGGCGAGGAGGACGCGTTCCGCCGCACGCTCGACAACGGCATCCAGATTCTCGACGTGGCCGTCAAGAAGGCCAAGGAATCCGGCGTCGACGCCACCGTCTCCGGCGCCGACGCGTTCACGCTGCACGACACCTACGGCTTCCCGATCGAGCTGACCCTCGAAATGGCCGCCGACCAGGGCGTCAAGGTCGACGAGGCCAAGTTCCGCGAGCTCATGGCTGAACAGAAGTCCCGCGCCCGCGCCGACGCGCTCAAGAAGCGCCACAACGTGGACCTGTCCGTCTACGACGACTTCAAGAAGACGCTCGTCAAGCCGATCGACTTCCTCGGCTACACCGAATACTCCGCCCGCGGCACCGTGCTCGGCATCATGCAGGAAGGCAAGGGTTCCGTGCCGGTCGTCATGGCCCCGGCGAACGTCGAGGTCATCCTCGACCGCACCCCGTTCTATGCGGAGGCCGGCGGCCAGCTCGCCGACCAGGGCGAGATCCTGACCGACGACGGCGCCGTGCTCGAAGTGGACGACGTGCAGAAGCCGATCAAGGGCCTGACCGTCCACCAGTGCCGCCTGACCGAAGGCACGCTGCGCGTCGGCGCGCCGGTCAGCGCCAGCATCGACCTCGATCGCCGCGGCGCCATCGCCCGCTCGCACACCGCCACGCACATGGTGCACAAGGCGCTGCGCGAGGAGCTCGGCCCGCAGGCCACCCAGCGTGGTTCCGAGGACGCCCCGAACCGTCTGCGCTTCGACTTCCAGTGGTCCAAGGCCCCGTCGAAGTCCGTGATGAATGCCGTCGAGGCCCGCGTCAACGAGAAGTTGCGCGACAACCTCGCCGTCACCACGCGCGAGATGAAGTTTGACGACGCGATCGCGCTCGGCGCGATGCACCTGTTCGGCGAGAAGTACGGTGACATCGTGCGCGTCGTCTCCATCGGCGAGGACGGTTGGAGCCGTGAGCTGTGCGGCGGCACCCACGTCGACCACGTCGGCAAGATCGGCATGGTCAACATCATGTCCGAAGCGTCCATCGGCTCCGGCGTGCGTCGTGTCGACGCGCTCGTGGGCGCTGGAGCGTACGACTTCAACGCTCGCGAGCACGCGCTCGTCTCCCAGCTGAGCGACAAGCTCAACGCCCGTCCCGACGAGCTGGCCGAACGCGTGAACACGCTGCTCGCCAAGCTCAAGGAATCCGATCGCCGTCTCGCGGCCATGTACGAAAGCCAGCTGGCCGCGGCCATGCCGGCGCTCGTCGCCGAAACCCGCGCCTCCGCGGCCCCGATCAAGGTCGCTGCAAAGAACGTCGGCCACTTCGGCTCGTTCGATGCACTGCGCAAGACCGTGCTCGACGTGCGTGCCCAGCTCGGCGACGAGGCCCCGGTCGTGGTGGCCCTCGCCGGCGTGTCCGAAGACGACAAGCCGATGGTCGCCGTGGCCACCAACGAAGCCGCCCGCAAGGCCGGCATCAAGGCCGGTGACCTCGTGCGCGGCGCATCCAAGATCCTCGGCGGCGGTGGCGGCGGCAAGCCGGACTTCGCCCAGGGCGGCGGCGCCGACGCCTCGAAGATCGACGAGGCAGTCGCCGCGCTGAAGAACGAGGCACAGAAGGGCTGAACCGCCTAGTGGTATGGCTCGGTGTTGATCTGGGTGACGCCCGGGTCGGACTTGCATTGTCCGACCCGGAGCTCACCCTCGCGCACCCCGCGGGCAACGTGCGGGTGTATGGAGACTCTTTTCAGGCCCTTGACGAGGTCATCGACGTCATCGAAGACGAATCGGTGGAACACGTCGTGGTAGGGCTGCCGCTGATGCTGGACGGCACGGAAGGCAAAAGCGCGAAAAAGGCCCGACGGTGGGCGGCGAATCTCGCCACCCGCATCCAACGGCTGATTGACGACGGGGAATGTGACATCGAGTCGGTTCCCGAGATAGACCTGCTCGACGAGCGGCTGACCACGGTCAGCGCGCACCGGCAGCTGCAGCAGGCGCAATTGAAAACGAAGAAGCATCGGCCGTTCGTGGACCAGCAGTCGGCCGTGGTGATATTGCAGACGGCGCTGGACAGACGCGCCCAAGCATAGCGAAGACGGTACGGAACACAGGCGGGAGCAGTCCAATGGCTGAGGATTTCGAGAATTTCTTCTCCGATAACACCCAGTGGGTCGACGACAAAGGGGCGTCCATGAGCGCCGCGGCTCCGCCGAAGCCGCCGAAGTCGCGTAAGGAGATGCGCCGTCGCCGCGCGCAGCGTCAGCAGAAGATGGTTGTCGCGGTGATCGCCGCGATCGTCGTCGTGGTCTTGGCGATCAGCGGCTTCGCATTGTGCTATGGCAAGCTCAAGACTTGGAGCGCCACGCGCGATACGACCACGATCATCGAAGACTACAGCGGTCCGGGCACCGGGTCGGTTGCGTTCACGGTCGAACAGGGACAAGGACCCGCCGAGATCGGTGAGAACCTGCTCAGCCAGGACATCGTCAAATCGTCCGCCGCGTTCACTTCCGCAGTGGCGTCGGCCAATGCCACGCTGTATCCGGGAACCTACCAACTCAAGCATCAGATGAAGGCGTCCGACGTAGTGGCCGTGCTGTCCGACCAAAGCAAGGCGGGTGGATTCCTCGAGGTCAAGCCGGGCGAGCGCGTGAGCACCGTGCTGGCCAACGTGGCCGCGATCGACGGGGTCGACGCCGACGATTTCACGTCGGTGCTCACCGGAGACGGTTCCGGCATCCTGCCCGCCGAAGCCGAAGGCAGTTTCGAAGGATGGCTGGAGCCTGGCACCTATACCGTGACGAACCGCAGCGCGTCCGAAGTTGTCAAGGACATGGTCGACGCGCGCATCGCCAAGCTGGATTCGCTCGGTGTCGCGGCAGCCGACCGGCATCGCGTGCTGACGATCGCCTCGATCGCCGAGGCGGAGGTCAACAAGGACGAATACTACGGTAAGGTCACGCGGGTGATCGAGAACCGGCTCGAGCAGGACATGACGCTCGGCATGGATTCGACGGTCGCCTACGGCAACGACGTCGAACCCTCGATGATCACGCAGGACATGCTCGACGACGCCAGCAACCCATACAATACGCGGCAGAACAAAGGACTGCCGCCCACGCCGATCAGCAATCCGGCGGACAAGGCCATCCAGGCCGCGCTGAATCCGGAAGAAGGCGACTGGCTGTACTTCGTCACCGTCAACCTCAAAACCGGCGAAACGAAGTTCACGACAGGCTCGCTGGACGAGCAGAGCAGCCAGTTCGAGCAGTACGTGAACGAGTACAAGACCAATAACGAGAACGCGAACTAGATCAGCGACGCCGCACACGCCGCGAGAAGACCCGCGATCACGATCACCGGAGCGAACGGCACCTTGCCGGCATACGGCGTATCGGATTGCGGGTCGAATCGTATCCATATCGTCATCCATGCCAGTCCGACCAGTCCCATCGCCAGCCACCAGATGACCATCGCGGTCAGCCCGAGCAGTCCCACGCCCAGGCCGACCGCCAGCGTGCAGGTCACGTCGCCGAATCCCAGCGCGCCCGGCTTCGCCAATGCGAGCAAACATTGCAGCACGGCCGCGACAGCCGCGAACAGCAGCGCCTGCACGGCGACGAACAGACTGTTGATCGCCAAAGCATAGACAACGTTTGCCGCCAATTGCGTCAGAACGCCGACCGCGATCCACGCACGCGGCACGCGGCGGTGGCGCACGTCTTCGACACTGACCGCCAGTCCACAGATCAGACTCGGCAACAACGCAAGGTAAGGCATACCGCTACAATAGCCCGCAGTTGACGACGACAAGCAAAAAGGAGAACGGCATGTTGCGCTGGCAGACGGCGGGCGAATCACACGGCGAGGCGCTGGTCGCCATGATCGAAGGACTACCGGCTGGCGTGGAGGTGACCAGCGGCGACGTCGTGGACGCGCTGGCACGCCGCCGCCTCGGATACGGACGTGGCGCGCGCATGAAGTTCGAACAGGACAAGGTGCGTCTGCTCACCGGCGTGCGCCACGGGCTCACGCTCGGCTCGCCGGTCGCGATCGAGATCGCGAACACCGAATGGCCCAAGTGGACCGAGGTGATGAGCTCCGACCCGCTCGATCATGACATTCCGCGCGAAGGTCGCAACGCGCCGCTGAGCCGTCCGCGCCCGGGCCACGCCGATTTGACCGGCATGCGCAAGTACGGATTCGACGACGCGCGTCCGGTGCTCGAGCGTTCCAGCGCCCGCGAGACCGCCTCGCGCGTTGCGCTTGGCGCGGTGGCCGCGAAGTTCCTTGAACAGACGGTCGGCATCCGCACCGTCGCCCATGTGCTGTCCATTGGCGGGGCCGGCGTGGACGAGACGGCCGGCGACCGCGTGCTGCCGACGCCGGACGACGTCGCCGCATTGGACGCGTCGCCCGTGCGCACGCTCGACAAGGATGCCGAGGCCCGCATGATCGCGCGCATCGACGAGATCAAGGCGAACGCCGACACCGTCGGCGGAGTGATCGAGGTGATCGCCTACGGCGTGCCGGCCGGACTCGGCACGTACGTCGAATCCGACCGCCGACTGGACGCGGCGCTGGCCGGTGCGGTCATGGGCATTCAGGCCATCAAGGGTGTGGAGATCGGCGATGGCTTTCTCGAAGCCGTGCGTGCCGGCTCCCAGGCGCACGACGAGATGGTGCCGGGCGAAGACGGCCATATCACGAGGCTCACGAACCGTGCGGGCGGTATCGAAGGCGGTATGTCGAACGGCGAACCGATCCGCGTGCGCGCCGCGATGAAGCCGATCCCGTCCATTCCGCGGGCCCTGCGCACCGTCGACGTCGCATCCGGCGACGCGGCCGCCGCCATCAACCAGCGTTCCGATTCGACCGCCGTGCCGGCCGCGTCCGTCGTGGCCGAAGCGATGGTGCGACTCACGCTGGCGAAGTTCGTGCTTGAGAAGTTCGGTGGCGACAGCGTCGAAGAGATCCGCCGCAACGCGGCCGGCTACCTCGCCTCCTGGCCGGAGCACATGCGATGAGCGATTCCGGTACGCGACATCCCGTCGCCGTCATCATCGGCATGATGGGCGCAGGCAAGACCCGTGTCGGCCGAGAGGTCTCGCAGATGCTCGGTCTGCCGTTCCGCGACGCCGATCTCGAGATCGAACGCGAAGTCGGCATGTCGATCCCCGACTATTTCGCGCAATACGGCGAACCGGCATTCCGAGAGGTCGAAAGCGACTTGATACGCCGCACGCTGACCAATTTTGACGGTCTGTTCGCGCTCGGCGGCGGCGCCCCGATGACCCCGGCCACGCAGGACGCGCTGGCCGGCTACATCGCCGATGGCGGCCGTGTGATCTATCTGCAGGCCGATCCGAAGGAAGCGATGGAACGGGCCAACCGCGGCGGCGGGCGTCCCATGCTCAACGGCGGCGACGCCAACGAACGCTGGATGCGGCTGTATCAGCAGCGCGACCCGGTGTTCACCCGCATCGCCAACATCCACGTACGCACCCACGGATCCACGCCGCAGATGGCAGCGAGAAAGGTGATGAACATGATCGAGGAACGCGTCGTCCACGTCGATGTCGTCGCCGCGGACGACTACAACGTGCGCATCGGCGAAGGGGCGCTCAACCATCTCGCCGGCGTGCTCGGCGACAAGCCGGCACGCATCGCGCTCATCCACACGCAGCCCGTGCAGCGGCACTCCGATCGCGCCCGCGCCCTGCTGCGCCAGGCCGGCTACGAGGTCTCTGACATCGTCATCCCCGACGCCGAGGCCGGCAAGACCATCACCGTGGCGAACGGCATCTGGGAACGTCTCGGCAACGAGGGCTTCACCCGATCCGACGCCGTGGTCGGCGTGGGCGGAGGAGCGGCCACCGATCTGGCCGGCTTCGTCGCCGCCACATGGATGCGCGGCATCCGTTATGTGAACTGCCCGACCTCGCTGCTTGCCATGGTCGATGCGTCCACCGGCGGCAAGACCGGCATCAACACGAAGGTCGGCAAGAACCTCGTCGGCTCGTTCTACACGCCGGCCGGCGTGCTCGCCGATACGACCACGCTCGCCTCCCTGCCGAACGACATCTTCATCGAAGGCCTCGGCGAGGTCGCCAAATCCGGATTCATCTCGGATCCGGAGATCCTGCGCATCCTCGAGGACCACGCGGACGAACTGCGCGCGTTCGACGGCGCGACGCTCATCGGCTCGCCGCTTGAGGACGTGGTCGCCGAACTCATCGAACGCACCGTGAAGGTCAAGGCGCGGCACGTCTCCGCCGACCTCAAGGAGGCGGGCCTGCGCGAGTTCCTCAACTACGGGCACACGCTCGGCCACGCGATCGAGAAGCTTGAGCACTTCCGCTGGCGGCACGGCAACGCGGTCGCCGTCGGTATGGTGTACGCGGCCGAACTGGCCTCGCTGCTCGGCTACATCGACCGTGATCTGGTCGATTACCATCGTTCGTTGCTCGCCTCGCTCGGTCTGCCGACCTCATGGAACGGCGGTTCGTTCGAGGACGTGCTCGCGCTCATGCATCGCGACAAGAAGGCACGCGGCAACAAGCTGCGCTTCGTCGTGCTCGACGGTATCGGACACCCCGTGCATCTCGACGACCCGCCGGCGGACGCGGTCGAAGAGGCGTTCCGCCGCATTCAGCACTAAGCCAAGCCGCCAGCACATCAGCAAAAAGGAGCCATCATGACCACAGTCATCGTCGTCAACGGACCGAACCTCGGCCGTCTCGGTGTCCGTCAGCCCGACGTCTACGGGCGTCAGGATCTTGAGGAGCTGCGCCGCCTGTGCACCGCATGGGGCGCCGAACTCGGTCTCGACGTCGAAGTACGACAGACCGACGACGAGTCCGAAATGGTGCACTGGATGCACCAGGCCGCCGACGAGAAGACGCCAGTCGTCATGAACCCGGCCGCGTTCACACACTACTCGTATGCGCTCTCCGACGCGGCGCACATGGTCGGCGACGCCGGCTTGCCGCTCATGGAGGTGCACATCTCCAACCCGTCCGCCCGCGACGAATTCCGCAAGCGCTCCGTCATCAGCCCGGTGGCCACCGGCACCATCACCGGGCTCGGTTTCTACGGCTACAAGCTCGCCCTCGAAGCCATCGCGCACCTCGTCAACGAGTAGGCGGACCGCGGCCACGCGCACCAGCGTGTCCTGCATGATTCCATTACCGGGCCCGTCCAGGCATGATCCCACGCGAACCGTGGATGCTTGGGCGGGCCTGTTTGCGGTAACACGCCGGGTCATATGTGGATGATAGAGTGAAATTCCATGGTTAGAAGACAACATGGTAATTCCCAAGAACACGTCACCAAGCATATCTTCGTCACCGGCGGCGTGGTTTCCTCCCTCGGCAAGGGCCTGACCGCATCTTCACTTGGCCGCCTGCTGCGCAGTCGCGGCATCCACGTTCTCCAGCAGAAGCTCGATCCGTACATCAACGTGGACCCGGGCACGATGAACCCGTTCCAGCACGGCGAGGTCTACGTGACCGAGGACGGCGCCGAAACCGATCTCGACATCGGCCACTACGAGCGCTTCCTCGACGTCTTCCTGAGCCAGAAGGCCAACGTCACCACCGGCCAGATCTACCAGGAGGTGCTGCGCAAGGAGCGTGCCGGCGAATACCTCGGCCAGTGCGTGCAGGTCATCCCGCACATCACCAACGAGATCAAGTCCCGCATGCGCGCCCAGGCGTCCGACGACGTCGACGTGATCATCACCGAGATCGGCGGCACCGTCGGCGACATCGAATCCCAGCCGTTCCTCGAGGCCGCCCGCGAGGTGCGCCGCGACCTCGGCGCGGAGAACTGCATGTTCGTGCACGTCTCCCTCGTGCCGTACATCTCCGCCGCCCACGAGCTCAAGACCAAGCCGACCCAGCACTCCGTCATGATGCTGCGTCAGCTCGGCATCACCCCGGACGCGCTCGTGCTGCGTTCCGACCGCCCGCTCAACAAGTCCATCAAGGACAAGATCTCCCTGATGTGCGACGTGGACGAGGAGGGCGTGGTCAACTGCGTGGACGCGCCGAGCATCTACGACGTGCCGAAGATCCTGTTCAACGAGGGTCTCGACGCGTACGTCGTGCGCGAGCTCGGTCTGCCGTTCCACGACGTCGACTGGGACGAGTGGGCTGACCTGCTCGAACGCGTGCACCACCCGAAGCACGAGGTCAACATCGCGATCGTCGGCAAGTACATCGACCTGCCGGACGCGTACCTGTCCGTCACCGAGGCCATCAAGGCCGGCGGCTTCGCCAACTGGGCCAAGGTCAACGTCAAGTGGGTCGCGGCCGACAAGTGCGAGACCGAGGAGGGCGCGGCCGCCGCGCTCGACCAGGTCGACGGCATCGTGATCCCCGGCGGCTTCGGCATCCGCGGCATCGACGGCAAGATCGGCGCGCTCAAGTACGCGCGTGAGAACAAGCTGCCGGCGCTCGGCCTGTGCCTCGGCCTGCAGTCGATGGTCATCGAATACGCGCGCCACGTGCTCGGCATCGAGGACGCGAACTCCACCGAATTCGAGCCGGAGTGCGCGAACCCGGTCATCGCCACGATGGAGGAGCAGAAGGACATCGTCGCCGGCCACGGCGACATGGGCCACACCATGCGCCTCGGCTCCTACCCGGCCGTCCTCGAGGAAGGTTCGCTCGTGGCTGAACTGTACGGCACCACGCATGTGACCGAGCGTCACCGTCACCGCTACGAGGTCAACGTGGCGTACAAGGACCGTCTGCGCGAGGCCGGCCTGTGCATCTCCGGCCAGAGCCCGGACGGCGAACTTACCGAGTTCGTCGAGTTGCCGCAGGACGTGCACCCGTTCTACGTGGCCACTCAGGCGCACCCGGAGTTCAAGTCCCGCCCGACCAAGCCGCATCCGCTGTTCGCGGGCCTGGTCAAGGCCGCGCTCGACCATCAGGAGGCCGGTCGCCACTGATGTGATGCGCCGTACTGTGAAATGATTCACAGCCTGTGACGATCATGGCCATGAGCTCGTATGAGTTCATGGCCATGATGCATAATGAGGGGCAGTGCACGATATGCCGGTACCATCCGGCAACTGAAGGAAACGAACCGCGATATGAACGAGAACAATATGAGCAAGGCCGGTGCCTCTGCTGACGGCGAGTCCACCGCCGTCTTCGCTCCGCTTGATCTGAGCGCTTTCGCCGCGTCCGCACCGTCGGACGAGGCCCGGTCCTCGATCCGCCCTCGCAAGCGCCATGTGATATGGCCGTGGATCGTACTGGCCGTCCTCGCGGTTCTCGGAGCCGTTGCGGGAGGCGGCATCTGGTTCTTCCAATCCCATGCGCTCCCCGGGGTCACCCTGTGGGGCACGCCGGTCACCGGTCGTTCGTACGAGCAGATCGTCTCCCAGATCGACGATGCCGTGAACGGCACGGCCGTCAACGCCTCCTACAACGGCACCACCGCGAAGGTCACGCTCAAGGATCTCGGCCTGAGCGTCGACTCCGACGCGATCGCGACGCAGGTCATGGACGCCAAGCGCGACGATGCATGGTGGCAGCGCTACGCCTTCTGGAACACCGCGGACGTCAGCACGGAGCCGGCCAATGCGGATGCCGCGGTGCCGGATACGCTGAACGCCAAGCTGTCCATCGAGGAAGTCAAGCCGGTCGATGCCGCAGTGCAACTCAACGCCGACGCCAGTGGATTCGACGTCGTCCCCGGCCAGCAGGGCCAAGGTGCCGACCCGGTTCCCGTGGCGCAGGCGGCGGTGAAGGCCGTTGAGACGCTCGGCGGCGCATCGACCCAGACCGTCGAGGTGAAGCTCGACGCGACCTCGCCGGCGGTGAGCGACGATATCGCCAACCAAGCGAAAGCAACCCTCGACAATCTGGTGCAAAACCCCGTCTCGATCACCATCGACGACCATCAGATCGCCACGATCGATGCCGCGGCACTGGCTGCATCGACGCGCATCGACGCCAATGAGAACGGCAAGCTCGCCGACAGCGAGACGCGCAGCGGATACGTCGTCTTCGACGCGAACAAACTGCAGCAGTACTACGACGACTCCATCAAGACGACACTGCAAACAAACCGCGAGGATCGAGACGTCATCGTCAACAACAACGGCGACGAGATCGACGTGCTCAAGGAAGGCCATGACGGCGTGACCATCGCCGCCGACGGCGACACGAACGTCGGCCACGACGCGGTCGCGGCCCTCGCCAACGGCGGCGGATCCGTCACCGTCGAAGGCACCGTCGACCCGATGCAGACCAAGAAAACCAAGCGCCACGTCATCGTCGACCTGTCCGACAACAAGGTATACGCCTACGAGAACGACAAGCTCATCCGAACGATGAGCATGTCCGCCGGCCAGGGCAACGACCGCAAGACCGGCGAATGCACGGGCGGCGACCTGTGCACGCCGACCGGCGACTTCACCATCTGGCTCAAGTACGAGTCGCAGGACATGAGCGGCAACCTCACCCTGTCCGACGGTTCCAAGGAATCATGGGACGTCAAGGGCGTCGGCTACGTCAATTACTTCTCGCACTCCGGCTGCGCGATCCACCGCATCGCCACGCAGACCGCCATGAACGACTCGCAGGTCGCCGCGCTCGGCAACACCTCCCACGGCTGCGTCGGCATCGGCTGGGACCAGGCCGAATGGTTCTACGGCTGGGCCGTCATGGGCACCTCCGTGCACGTTCAGGTCTGACCTTTCCCGGTGAGCCGATACGAACCCCGCCCCAGGGCGGGGTTCGTCCGTTTCGGGCCGTGCCGCGCCGGCGGCGTGCTGTTACGCTCATCACGTTTGCGCTGAGCCAATATTCGACGCGGACGCTTAAGTCGGACCCCGGTATCTGTTAGGTTTACGTAGGAACGTTGTGAAGTCGATTGGAGGGAAGCGTACGGTGAGCGAAAACCAAGCGCCAAACGCCGCGGCTGACGTGGAGATGAGCCAGTATGTGGCCGATCGTGCCCGCGTCAACGAGGAGAAAATCAAACAGGATGACGAGATCATCCAGCAGTTCGGCGACTACAGCTACGGCTGGCATGATTCCGATGCGGCCGGCGAGGCCGCGAAGCGAGGCATTGACGAGAACGTCGTACGAGCCATCAGTGCTGACAAGGGTGAGCCGCAATGGATGCTCGACATGCGTCTGCGTGGCTTCAAGGCATTCCTTGACAAGCCGATGCCTGACTGGGGCGTCGACCTGTCCGGCTTCAACGCCGACGACTTCAAGTACTACGTCAAGCCGATCGACAAGCAGGCCAAGACGTGGGAAGAACTGCCGGACGACATCCGCTCCACGTACGACCGTCTCGGCATTCCGGAGGCCGAGAAGAAGCGTCTCGTCTCCGGCGTCGCCGCGCAGTACGAATCCGAGGTCATCTACAACTCCATTCAGGAGGACCTCAAGAAGCAGGGCGTGATCTTCGTCGACACCGACACCGCCGTGCGCGAATACCCTGATCTCGTGCGCAAGTACTTCGGCACCGTCGTCTCCCCGGAAGACAACAAGTTCGGCGCGCTCAACACCGCCGCATGGTCCGGCGGCTCGTTCGTCTACGTCCCCAAGGGCGTGCACGTCGACATCCCGCTGCAGGCCTATTTCCGCATCAACACGCCGGCCATGGGACAGTTCGAACGCACGCTCATCATCGCCGACGAGGGCTCCTACGTGCACTACGTCGAAGGCTGCACCGCCCCGATCTGGTCCGAGGATTCGCTGCACGCCGCCATCGTCGAGATCATCGTCGAGAAGCATGCCCGCGTGCGCTACACCACCGTGCAGAACTGGTCGAACAACGTGTACAATCTCGTCACCCAGCGTGCCTACGTGCGCGAGGGCGGCACGATGGAATGGGTCGACGGCAACATCGGATCCAAGGCCACTATGAAGTACCCGGCCTGCATCCTCGCCGAACCGTACGCCACCGCGTCCACGATGTCGCTCGGCTTCGCCGGCAAGGGCCAGTACCAGGATACCGGCGCGAAGATGATCCACCTTGCCCCGCACACCAAGTCCACGATCGTTGCCAAGTCGATCTCGCGCGGCGGCGGACGTTCCGCCTACCGCGGCCTCGTCAAGATCGTCGACGGCGCGTATGGTTCCTCGAACTCGACCGTCTGCGACGCGCTGCTCGTCGACGACTTCAGCCGTTCCGACACATACCCGCATGTGGACGTGCGCGAGGATGACGTGACGATGGCGCATGAGGCGACCGTCTCCAAGGTCTCCGAAGACCAGCTGTTCTACCTGATGAGCCGCGGCCTCGAGGAGAAGGAAGCCATGGGCATGATCGTGCGCGGCTTCGTGGAGCCGATCAGCCGCGAGCTGCCGATGGAATACGCGCTCGAACTGAACCGTTTGGTCGAACTGCAGATGGAAGGATCGGTGGGCTGATTCCCATGGCATCGAACACAACTGAACTCAACATTCCCGTCGCTGACCCGAACGACCCGTACGCGATCCCGGCGGCCATGCCGTCGAGCGCCGACAAGGAACCGCGCTCGTTCGACGTGGCCGACTTCCCGCAGCCGACCCGCAAGCAGGAGGACTGGCGCTACACACCGCTCGAACGCATCGAGGAATTCTTCGACGTGTTCAAGCCGAGCGGCGAGACCACGCTGGTCATCTCCAACGTCGACGGCACGCCTGTCGACCCGGATCATGTGACCGTCAGCCAGACCAAGCTCGGCGAAGGCGGCTCCGGCACCGTATCCAAGCCGAACGACCGCGCGTCCGTCGTCGAATGGAACTCCGGTCACACCGCCACCGTCGTCGAGCTGAAGGGCGAGCTCGCCCAGCCCGTGCTCATTCGCGTGATCGGCGGCGGCGAGGATCTCGACGCGCTGCATCTGGTCATCGCCGCGGCCGATGGCACGCACGGCGACGTCGTCGTCGAGCACAACGGCACCGCGCGCCTCGCCGAAGGCATCGAAATCACCACCGGCAAGGACTCCCACGTCTCCGCCACGTTCATCCAGGAATGGGACAAGGGCTCCAAGCACGTCGGCAACCACCGCATCCACGTCGGCGAAAACGCCTCGCTGCGCCACTCCGTCGTCACACTCGGCGGCGACGTCGTGCGCATCCGCATGGACCAGGACTTCGGCGGGCCGCAAGGCGACCTCAACATGCTCGGCATCTACTTCGTCGACCCGGGCGAGCACATCGAACACCGCACGATGGTGGTGCACAACCATCCCGAATGCAAGTCCCGCGTGGTCTACAAGGGCGCGCTCGACGGCAAGGACGCGCACTCCACGTGGGTCGGCAACGCCCTGATCGCGCCCACCGCGCCCGGCACCGACTCCTACGAGCTCAACCGCAACCTCGTGCTCACCCCCGGAGCGATCGCCGACTCCGAGCCGAACCTCGAAATCGAAAACGGCAACATCATCGGCGCCGGCCACGCCAGCTCCGTCGGCCGCTTCGACGACGAGGAACTGTTCTACCTGCAGTCGCGCGGCATCCCCGAAACCGAGGCCCGCAAGCTCGTCGTGCGCGGCTTCTTCGGCGAACTCGTCGAGGAGATCGGCGTGCCCTCCGTCGCCCAGCATCTCATGGACGTGATCGACCGCCGCCTCGCCCGCGGCGAGGACGCGGCCATGCAGGCAGTGCTCGAAGACAAGTAACCCAAGACTTTCATTCGTCAATCACAGGAGAATCCAATGTCCACTCTGGAAATCAAGGACCTGTACGCCTCCGTCGAAACCAAGGAAGGCCGCAAGCAGATCCTCAAGGGCGTGAACCTGACCGTCAACTCCGGCGAGACGCACGCCATCATGGGCCCCAACGGCTCCGGCAAGTCCACACTCGCCTACACGCTGGCCGGCCACCCCAAGTACGAGGTCGATTCGGGTGAGGTGCTGCTCGACGGCGTCGACATCTTGAAGCAGACCCCGGACGAGCGTGCCAAGGAAGGCCTGTTCCTCGCCATGCAGTATCCGGTCGAAGTGCCGGGCGTGTCGATGACCAACTTCCTGCGCACCGCCAAGACCGAGGTCGACGGCAAGGCGCCGGCCATCCGCACCTGGACCAAAGAACTGTCCGAAGCCATGAAGCGTCTGCGCATGGATCCGAAGTTCGCCACGCGCTCCGTCAACGAAGGCTTCTCCGGCGGCGAGAAGAAGCGCGCCGAAGTGCTCCAGCTCGAACTGCTCAAGCCCAAGTTCGCGATCCTCGACGAAACCGACTCCGGTCTTGACGTCGACGCGCTGCGCAT
Source organism: Bifidobacterium sp. SO1 (assembly GCF_018555335.1). Classification (NCBI taxonomy): domain Bacteria; kingdom Bacillati; phylum Actinomycetota; class Actinomycetes; order Bifidobacteriales; family Bifidobacteriaceae; genus Bifidobacterium; species Bifidobacterium sp. SO1. The sequence goes on from NZ_JAFEJR010000004.1 coordinate 150,566, forward strand.
CGTGTCCGAAGGCGTGAACCGCGCCAAGGAGGCCAACAACTTCGGCATCCTCATGGTCACGCACTACACTCGCATCCTCAAGTACATCAAGCCGGACATCGTGCACGTCTTCGCCGACGGCCACTTCGTCAAGACCGGCGGCCCGGAGCTGGCCGACGAACTCGAAGAGCACGGCTACGACGCGTACCTGCCCGAGGGCGCCGACTCCGAATCCGCGCTGGCGTAAGTCGCTTTCGTTCAGCTAGTTCGCTCAGTTCCAGCGTTGCCGTGTGGAGCGGGGATATGCATATCGTGACACGCTCCGGGCCGCTCGGCCGAGTCTTACGGTCTCGATACGCATATCCCCGCCCCACACTCTCTTGCACTCAGCTGTTACGTTCTGACAACTTGAGTTTGTATTACGTAAGTTGATCAACGACGGAGCGGTAGGGTGGGGGATGTTCTGTTCGCGACCGTAAGACTTGGGCGAGCGCCCCGGAGCGTGTCGAGAATAGAACATCCCAGCCTACCGCGGCCACTGCTGGAACTACAGTGAAGGGCTGTGCCGGACGTATAAATAAGGGGAATATATGGTTGATTTTGCAGCGATTCGGGGGCAGTTCCCGATTTTGGATCAGGAGGTGCATGGGCATCCGCTCGTGTATCTCGATTCGGCGGCGACCTCGCAGAAACCGCAGTGCGTGATCGACGCGGAGGCTGACTTTTACCGTACGATCAACGCCGGTGTGCATCGTGGTGCGCACGAGCTGGCGGCCCGTTCGACCGTCGCGTTTGAGGAGGCGCGTGCCAAGGTCGCGCGTCTGGTCGGCGCGAACGCCGAGGAAGGACAGGAGGAGGTCGTCGTCACCGGTGGCGCGACAGCCGGCCTGAACCTGCTGGCAACGGCATTCGGCAACGCAAGCCTCGGGCGCGGGGGAGCGGCCGCCAAGCGGTTCGCCTTGAAGCCCGGTGACGAGATCGTCGTGTCCAAGGCCGAGCACCATTCGGTGCTGCTGCCGTTCCAGGAACTGGCCTACCGCACTGGCGCGACGCTCAAATGGTTCGACCTGACCGAAGACGGCCGCATCCGCTCCGATATGGCCGACGAGGTCATCACCGAGCGCACCAAGGTCGTGGCGATCACGCACGTGGGCAACACCACCGGCGCGATCACCGACATAGCTCCCATCGTGCGCCGTGCCCATGAGGTCGGTGCCGTGTTCATTCTTGACGCATGCCAGTCGGTGCCGCATCTCAAGGTCGATTTCCATGCGATGGACGTCGACTTCGCCGCGTGGAGCGCGCACAAGATGTACGGTCCGACCGGCGTCGGCTTTCTGTACGGCAAGCGCGAGCTGCTCGAGGCGCTGCCGCCGGCGAACTTCGGCGGGTCGATGGTCGAACTCGCGTGGATGGACAAGCCCGCGCAGTACATGGAACCGCCGGCACGCTTCGAGGCCGGTACGCAGCCGGTCGCGCAGGTCGTGGCCGCCGGTGTGGCCGCCGAATGGATGATGACCATCGGGTTGGAGAACATCGAGGCGCATGAGAAGACCATCGCCGCGGAACTCCTGAAGCTCGGAGACATCGACGGCGTGCGCATCTTGGGACCGCGCGAGAACGTGGATCGCATCGGCACTGTCGCGTTCGACGTGGCCGGCGTGCACCCGCACGATGTCGGCCAGTTCATCGACGCGCAGGGCATCGCCATCCGCGTCGGCCACCACTGCGCCCAGCCGGTGCACCGTCACTTCGGCCTGTACGCGTCCAACCGTGCGTCGAGCGGCGTGTACAACAGCGTCGACGACGCGGCTGCGCTGGTCGAGGCAGTGGCGAAAGTCCGTCCGTTCTTTAAGGTGTGATACATGAACGATTTTGGTATGAGCGGCGATGATCTCGAACAGATGTATCAGGAGGTCATCCTTGAAGCCGCGCGTGATCCGCACGGCAAGGAATCCTTCGCGCCCGATCTCGCGTCGGAAGACAGCGCGTCGGCCGGCGACAGCACGATCCGAGCCAGCCATGAATACTGCACGCCGGGAGAATCCCACCAGTTCAACCCGACCTGCGGCGACGAGGCGACCGTGCACGTCGAAGTCTCCGACGCCGAACCGCATCGCATCGAACGTCTCGTATGGGACGGCCATGGTTGCTCCATCTCGCAGGCGAGCCTGTCGGTGATGGTCGATCTGTGCGCGGGCAAGACCGTGGACGAAGCGATGGACCTGTTCCGCGACTTCCACGAGCTGATGGAATCGCGCGGTGCCGGACTGAACGACGACGCCAAGGAGGAGAAGCTCGAGGACGCGGTCGTGTTCCAAGGCGTGTCCAAATATCCGATGCGCATCAAATGCGCCCTGCTCGGCTGGGAAGGCATGCGCGATTCGGTGGCCAAGGCGCTGGCAGCGAAATGATGGTTCCGGCTCTCCTCGGGAGAGGGGAGCCGGAGTATATTGAATACCAACTGTTTCCCACAATGTCTGGAGTGATATGAGCGACAATCTGGTGCCGGAACCCGAGCCGTCGGTGTTCGATGCGGTGAACAAGGTGCTGGGCGACGAGGAGGCCGCTCGTCGCGTGATGGCCAATCCGAATCTGGCTGCGGGCTTCCCGAACGGACGTCCCGCGCCGGCCAGCTCGGCAGCGAACGGCGACGTCGAAATGTGCGCGTGCGGTCGTCATCCGAAAAGCGAATGCGGCCATGAGGGTGAGCACAGCAGCGAGGATGACATTCCGCTCAAGGCCGTGGACGACATCGGCCGCGCCACCGCTGAGGATGTCAAGGAGGCCCTGCATCAGGTCATCGACCCGGAGCTTGGTATCGACGTGATCGACCTCGGCTTGGTCTACGGTATCGAAATCGACGAACTCGGCCGCGCGATCATCACGATGACACTCACCACCCCTGCCTGCCCGCTCACCGATCTCATCGAGGACGAGTGCGCGAGCACGTTGGCCGGTCTGGTTGAGGAATTCCGCATCGACTGGACGTGGCAGCCGCGTTGGACGATGGACAAGATCACCCCGGAAGGCCGTGATCAGTTGGCCGCGCTCGGATTCAACTTCGACAATCTGCCGAAGTACTAACCGACCAAAATCATCGGTATTCGGTGGCATGACAGGCATACGCTTGTTGCGCCACCGTTTTCTTCGGTACAGCAACGACAAAGCCCCGGCCATATGGTCGGGGCTTTAGGCTATCTGATGAGTTTTGCCGATCAGTCGTCGACGATCGTGCCCTTCGGCACCACCGTGATGCCTTCCGGGGTCACAGTGAAGCCGCGTTCGAGATCATGCTCGGTGTCGATGCCGACGGTCGAGTTCTCGGTGAGCACGACGTTCTTGTCGAGGATCGCCTTGTACACGCGCGCACGACGGTTGATGATGACGCCGTCGAACAGCACGGAATCGACGACCTGCGCCCACGAGTGGATACGCACGTTCGGCGAAAGCACGGAGTGGTGCACTTCGCCGCCGGAGACGATCACACCGGGGGAGACGATCGAATCGGTCGCGTGGCCCAGACGGTCGCGGCCGGCATGCACGAACTTGGCCGGCGGCAGCGTACCGGAATCGGTGTAGATCGGCCACGCCTGGTTGTACAGGTTGAACTCCGGCACATAGGCGATCAGATCCATGTGCGCATCGTAGAACTGCTTGATGGTACCCACGTCGCGCCAGTAGGCGTGATCGGTCTCCGTCGCGCCCGGGATGACGTTCGTGTTGAAGTCGTACACGCCGGCTTCGCCGCGTGCCGCGAAGTACGGGGCGATGTCGCCGCCCATGTCGTGCTTCGTATCCTCGGCCTTCTCGTCCTTGGCAAGCGCGTCGAACAGGGCGTCCGTGTTGGCCACATAGTTGCCCATCGAGGCGAGGAATGAATTCGGATCGTCCGGCAGACCTTCGGTCGTGGCCGGCTTCTCCTGGAACTCGCGGATCTGGTTCGGGTGGTTCGGGTTCACGCTGATCACGCCAAACTGGTTCGACTGTGCGAGCGGCTGACGGATGCCGGCAACCGTGAACTCGGCGCCGGATTCGATGTGCTGCTCGACCATCTGGCCGAAGTCCATGCGGTAGACGTGATCCGCGCCGACGATCACGACGATGTCGGGCTGCACGTCCTCGATGATGTTGATGGTCTGGTAGATCGCGTCGGCCGAACCGAGATACCAATGCTTGCCAAGACGCTGCTGCGCGGGCACGGGGGAGACGTAGTTGCCCAGCAGGGAGGAGAAACGCCACATCTGCGAGATGTGACGGTCGAGGGAATGGGACTTGTACTGCGTGAGCACGATGATGTGACGGTAATCCGAATTCACCAGGTTGCTCAACGGGAAATCGATCAGGCGGAACACGCCTCCGAAGGGGACTGCGGGCTTCGCGCGATCACGGGTCAACGGCATCAGGCGAGTTCCTTCACCGCCAGCCAGGACGATGGACAGGATTTTCTGCTTGTTCTTCGCCATCCGATGCTCCTCTCTTTCGGTCATCCACAGCGTCTTGCGACACCGAACTGCTTGCACCCACGCTTCATCGCAGGGGCGACACTGTCAATACTCGCACAAATTCGGCGACACGCAAGGCAACCACGCTGGCATGTCGCCGTAATTTCGTGACTTTTCAGCGAACTGCGGTCGAATAGAAGGCGACGGCACTCGACGCGGCCACGTTGAGCGAGTCCACGCCGTGGCTCATCGGGATCTTCACCGTCAGATCGGCGTTCGCGATGGTGTGCCGGCTCAACCCGTCGCCCTCGGTGCCGAAGATCAACGCCAGTTTGTCGATATGGTCGGACGCCGCCGCATCGTTGTTCAGCCGGCGCACCAATTCGTCCAGGCTGATCGAGTCGTCGGTCAACGCCATTGCCACGGTGGTGAAGCCGAGATCATGCAGCTCCTTCAGTCCGTCGAACGGCCATGCGTGCTTCGATTCCGTGCCGATGCGGGTCCACGGGATCTGAAAGACGGTGCCCATCGACACCCGGGCGGCGCGCCGGTACAGAGGATCCCCGCATGAGGGGGTCACGAGCACGGCGTCCACGTCGAGGGCCGCAGCCGAACGCATGAGCGCGCCGACGTTCGTATGGTCGACGATGTTCTCCATGACCGCGACGCGACGGGCGTCTCGACACACCTCGGCCACGGACGGCAGCGGCCATCGACGCATCGCGGCCAGCGCGCCGCGGTGCAGACGGTATCCGGTCAGCTGCTTCAGCTGTTCGGGAGAGGCGACATACACGGGAATGTCAGGCCCCCAATGCGCGTCCACGAACGCGAACGTGCTGGCCATGCCTTCGATCCACGGTTCCTCGACCAGCAGCGAAATCGGCTCACGACCAGCCGCGAGCGCCCGGTCGATGACCTTGGGGGATTCTGCGATGAACAGGCCTTTGGCCGGCTCCAAGCGGTTGCGCAGCTGGATTTCGGTCAGGTTCGTGTATGCCGCGACACGTTCGTCGTCGATGGAATCGATGGTGATGAACCGCAAGGAAGCCTCCGCTGATCGTCGATAGTCACGGTAGATACAAGAAAACCCCGTGTTTCCACGGGGTTTCGCTCGTGTCCGAGATGGGACTTGAACCCACACGCCTGTATAAAATAGGCACTAGCACCTCAAGCTAGCGCGTCTACCATTCCGCCACCCGGACGAGTGCGTTGTTCAGACAACAACCGATAACTATACTCACTCGGCACCGATCGTCAAATCGATTCTCTCTTGCGGCGTGTCGTCAATGGCCGCAACGGTTTTCGTTTCGTTGCAGGGATTGTGTAGCCTAGTGCCCATGACGAATCCTCTGTTTCTTCTCGATCCTGCGCATGACGATGTGCCGGTGAACAGCGACGAGCTCAACACCGGATGGAAGCTCACGTTGCCGTCTTCGGTGCGCCGGCACGCCATCCAGGCGATGCGGCTGGCGGACGGCGACGAACTGGATCTGTCCGACGGCGAAGGGCTGCGCATCCACGCCGTGATCGCCGACGCCGCGGCCGGGTTGGCCGAAGTGCGCGAAGTCGGCCGCGAACCCCAGCCGGTCGCCAGACTCGCCTTGATCCAGGCGCTGGCGAAGACCGGCCATGACGAACAGGCCATCGACATGGCCACGCAGATCGGCGTCGATCAGGTGATCCCGTGGCAGGCCGACCGCTCGATCGCCAAATGGAAGGCCGGACGCACCGACCGTAAATGGAGCCAGGTGCTCGCCGCCGCAACCGAGCAGTCTCGTCGCGCATGGATGCCGGAACTGTCCGAATGCGTCACCAGCAAACAGATGCTTGCCATCTGCCGGCGCGCCTGCGTGCACGGCGATCTGGTCGTCGTGCTTCATCAGGACGCGACCGATACCTGGGACGGCATCGAGACGTTGGCGCGGCAGTTGGCTGACCGGTGCTTGGACGACGGCAGGACTCGCACCATCAACGTGATGGTCGGCCCGGAGGGCGGCATCAGCGAGGACGAGGTCTCCGCGTTCCGTGACGCGGGGGCACACGTGTGCGTGCTGGGCGGCAACATCCTCAGGGCGGCAACCGCCGGCCCGGTCGCGCTGACGCTGCTGGCCCGCACGCTTGGCCGCATGTAAGCGGATTCCCCAAGGCGTGGGAAATGCGCGACGCCGGCCGTCGGACCGATCGTCCGCATGCGACCCCATATTCCCGCAGCCAAACGACCACCCTGCGCAATAGCATGGAAGACGGCAACGAAACGCAACAAAGGAGCGATATGAGCGAGTCCACGGACTGCCTGTTCTGCAAGATCATCGCGGGTCAGATCCCCAGCACGAAGGTGTACGAGGACGACACCACCTATGCCTTCAAGGACATCAACCCGAAGGCCAAGGTGCACGTGCTCATCGTGCCGCGCAAGCATTACGCGAACGTGGCGGAGCTCGCCAAGGACGATCCGGCCGAACTCGCCCACATCGTCGAGGTCGCCCAGTCCATCGCCGACCAGGAGTTCCACGGCGCGTACCGCCTGATCTTCAACACCGGCCTTGACGCCGGCCAGACCGTGTTCCACGTGCACGCCCACGTGCTCACCGGCGAGACCCTGGACGAGTAGCCCGTGGCGACGACGACACGAACCATCACCATCCCCGCCGAACTTGACCCGGTCGCCGTGCTCGGTCCCGTCGACGAGGTGCTGCGGGAAGTCGAACGAGCGTTCCCTGAGCTGACCATCATCGTGCGCGGCAACCGCGTCGCGATCATGTCGCACGGCAAGCAGACCGAATCTCAGGCCGCGCAGGCCGAGGACGTGGTCAACACGATCATCCAGGCGGCGTACAGCGCGCCGATGGACGCCGACACCGTGCGCAGGATGATCGACCAGCAGGTGCTGCCCAACCGTGTGCGGCAGGAACGGTTCGCGGGACGTACCGGACAGCCCGGTCGTGCCATGCGATCCGGCCGATCGATGTTCCTCTCGGGCGGCGGCCCGCACGCCTCCGAGACCATGCCCGACATCCATGCGGACGATGCGGCACAACGCAAGCCCCGCGTACCGGGCGTCATCACCTATGCGTTGGGAGTCCCGGTCCGTGCGAAGACCGCCGGCCAGATCGCCTACGTCAACGCGATCGAATCGCATACGATCACGTTCGCCATCGGCCCCGCCGGCACTGGCAAGACGTACCTTGCCGTGGCCAAGGCCGTGCAGGCGTTCCAGGAGAAGAAGATCCGACGCATCATCCTGACGCGTCCGGCCGTCGAGGCGGGGGAGAACCTCGGTTTCCTGCCGGGAACGCTCAACGAGAAGGTCGATCCGTACCTGCGCCCGTTGTACGATGCGCTCTCGGACATGCTTGGCTCTGACCAGATGCGCCGTTACATGGACGACGGCACGATCGAGGTCGCGCCGCTCGCCTATATGCGTGGCCGCACGCTCAACGATGCGTTCGTGATCCTCGACGAGGCACAGAACACGACCGAGCAGCAGATGAAGATGTTCCTGACCAGATTGGGTTTCAACACGACGATGGTCATCACCGGCGACATCACGCAGGTCGATCTGACTGTGCCGAGGTCGGGCCTGGCCACCATCGAGCATATCCTCGGCGGCATTGACGACATCGCGTTCGCGCATCTGGAAGCCGCCGATGTGGTGCGTCACCGGCTCGTCGGCCAGATCGTCGCCGCATACGAACGACATTCGGCCATCGCCGGCGACCACAGCACCAAGGCCCGCCGCGAATACGGCGAGGCCAAACAGCGCGGACTGCATATCGGTGCCGCGAACGGTGCCGCGCCGGCCGATACGACGAGAGACAGCAACGAAGGAAAGGACGAACGGCGATGAGCGTCGATGTCACCAACGAAACCCCTTGGACCATCGATCCGAAGGTGTTCTCCGACCTCGGCGTGTGGGTGATGGACCAGATGCGCGTGAGCACGCAGTCCGATCTGACCATCCTGTTCGTCGACCCCGAACCCATCGCCGAGCTGCACGAGCGTTGGATGAATCTCGAGGGGCCAACCGATGTGATGAGTTTCCCGATGGACGAGCTGCGCCCCGGTGACGGCAAGACCGTGATGGAAGGTGTGCTCGGCGATCTCGTCATCTGCCCGTGGGTGGCCGCCCAGCAGGCCGCTTCGGCAGGCCACAGCACGCTCGAGGAGATGATGCTGCTCACCATTCATGGCATCCTCCATCTGCTCGGCTATGACCATGTCGGACCCGAGCAGGAGCGCCAGATGTTCGGTCTGCAACGTCAGCTGTTGCTCACGTTCATCGCGGTGCGCCAGACCATCGGTGACCCGGTCGTCCTGCCGGCCGGCACCCCCGACGTGCTCGCCGAATACGATCGGGTCCACGGTAACAACCGTCAGCTCGGTCACTGAGTGAGTCCTGTCGGTGCGTCGTCGTGTCGGTCGACTTTCCGGCATGACGACGCATAGTCGCCGCGCATGAGCGTCACCGTCAATCATCAAGCCACCCATCCTTCCAATCCACGAACCGTCCTCAACCTGTAAGGAATCCAGATGCCATCCGACACGTCGGCGATAGTGCTGACCGTTATACTCATCCTCGTGGCCGCCCTGCTGGTGTGGCTTTCGCTCACGCTGGCCGCGGCCGAAGGTGCCGTCTCGCGCGTGACGCGGGCCAGCCTCAACAACCTCATCCTCGAAGTGCAGACCGATGCGGAGACTTCGCAGTTCCTGCGCATGAAGAAGATCGGCCGGATCCACAAGGTGCAGCATCTGATCGCCGACCGGTACGCGACGGCCGGCTCATGCGCGTTCTTCCGCATCACCTGCAACGTGCTCGACGGCGTGCTGGTCGCCTGCATCGCCGCGCTGTTCGAGGCGCCGTTGTGGGCGGAACTGCTCGTCGGATTCGTGTTCGCGATCATCGTGGGCGTCGTGTCGATCCTCGTGCGCCCGCGTTCGGCGGGGGCGCTCAAACCGGTCGACATCATGCTCGGCCGTGCCACGCTCGTATCGATCGCCGCGTGGCTGACCCCGTTCGCCCGCGTCGGCGGCCAGCGCGACCCGAAGAAGCGCGACCGCGATTCCGATCTGTCGGACGACGAGGAACTTGAGAAGATCCAGCTCGAACAGGGGCGCGCCACCATCGACCGTCTCGTCGAGGCGAACGATTTCGATCCGGAAGTCTCCGAAATGCTGCGCAATGTGCTCACGTTGTCGGAGACGCTCACGCGTGAGATCATGGTGCCGCGCACCGACATGATCTGCATTGAGAAAACCGAGACGCTCGAAAGTATGCTCAAATTGTGCTCGCGCTCTGGCTTCTCCCGTGTGCCGGTGATCGGCGACGATGTGGACGATCTGATCGGCGTCGCCTATCTCAAGGACGCGGTGCGGGCCACGGCGTTCAACCCTGCGGCGACTAGCCGTGAGGTCGCGTCGATCATCCGCCAGCCAATGCTCGTGCCCGAATCGAAACCCGTGGACGACCTGTTCCATGAGATGCAGCGCACTCGCCAGCATGTGGCCATCGTCGTGGACGAATATGGCGGTATAGCAGGACTCGTGACCATCGAGGATGCGATCGAGCAGATCGTGGGCGAACTCGAGGACGAGCACGATCGCACACAGCACGCCGAGCCAGAGAAGATCGGGGACCACAAGTGGAGCATGCCGGCGCGTACGCCGATCGCCGACCTGGAGGAGATCTTCGAGATCGACATCGACGAGGACGACGTCGACACGGTGTACGGCCTGCTGACCAAGCTGATAGGTCGGGTGCCGATCGTCGGGGCGTCCGCCGTGACGCGCGGCCTGCGCCTGACCGCCGTGGATTCCGCCGGACGACGCAAGAAGGTATCCACCATCGTTGTGGAACCGGCGCACGTCGAGGGCGTCGGGGAAGATGTCGATTCATCGAGTGAAGCAGACGACAGCGCCGACAATGGTACGCAGACCGCCGAACGCGCGGGCCGTGACGACAGCAGCAAGGAGTGACATGAGCGATATCGAGCAGCAATACGACGAGGACGGTGCCAGCGTGCACGAGACGGCGGCGGATACGGCGAACGACGGTCCGGTGCAGGGCGAACAGCCGTACCGTTCCGGTTTCGTGGCGGTGGTAGGCCGTCCGAACGTCGGCAAATCCACGCTGATCAACGCGCTGATCGGCAAGCAGATCGCCATCGCGTCGTCCCGCCCGGAAACCACGCGTAAGGCCATCCGAGGCATTCTCACCACCGACAACGCGCAGCTTGTGCTGGTCGACACGCCGGGCATCCACCGCCCGCGCACGCTGCTCGGCCAGCGTCTCAACGATATCGTCGAGGAATCGCTGTCCGAAGTCGACGTCGTCGCGTTCCTGCTGCCGGCGGATCAGGAGATCGGTCCCGGCGACAAACGCATCCTGAGCAGGCTCCGCGCCGATTTCGCGACCAAGCGCGACGACGGCACATTCAAGTGGAAGGTGCCGCTGATCGCGATCGTCACCAAGATCGACGAGCTCAACCGCGAACAGCTCATCAACAAGCTCATCGAGATCAACGAATTCGCCGACTTCTCGGACATCGTGCCCGTGAGCGCGCTCGAGCACGACAATCTGAATGAAGTGAAGAATGTGCTCATCGACCACACGCCCGAAGGCCCACAGATGTATCCGGACGACCAGATCAGCGAGGAGCGGCCCGCGGAAACGATCGCCGAGCTGGTGCGCGGCGCGTTCCTCGAGGAGCTGGACGACGAGCTGCCGCATTCGCTGGCCGTGGTCGTCGACTCGATCGAATACCCGCAGGACAATGAGTCCGGCGCGTCCTACGATGGCAAGATTCAGGTGCTCGTCTCCGTGTATGTGGAGCGTGATTCGCAGAAGCCGATCATCATCGGCAAGGGCGCGGAGCATCTCGTACGTGTCAAAAAGAAGCTGCGCACGCCGGTCAACCGCATCGTCGGCGGCAAAGCCAAGCTTGACCTGCACGTCAAGGTTGCCAAGGGTTGGCAGTCCGATCCTAAGCAGCTGGAAAAATTAGGATTCTAATGTTTCCAGCTGCTTAGGATCGCTTCGCGGCTCGCTATCGCGGCCGCTCACTTCGCCTACGGACAGTCCACTGGACTGTCCGTTTAACGGCTCAGCCAAGCAGCTTGAGCGGCTGGGATTCTAATTCTTCCAACTCTTAGGATCGCTTCGCGGCTTGTTGCCGCGGATATGAGTAAGGCTCCCGATTGGGAGCCTTACTTCGTTGTTGGAGCGGATGTTACTTCCGCTTGGTGTACATCTGCGTGTTGAGCAGGGTGGAGTAGCGCTTGATGACCTTCGGACGGATCACCTTGAGAGAGGCGGTCATCAGACCATTCTCCTGGGTGAAGTCCTCGGGCAGGATGATGAACTTGCGCACGGATTCGGCGCGGGAGACGCCCTCGTTCGCCTGATCGACCCACTTCTGCACTTCGGCGCGCACGGCCGCGTTGGCCGCCGCGTCCTCCAGCGACATGTTGCGGTCGAGGCCTTTCGCCTCCAGCCACGGACGCAGTGTCTCCTCGTCCAGCGTGATGAGCGCCGAGATGAACGGACGCTTGTCGCCGAGCACCAACGCGTGCGAGACGAACTCGCAGCGCTGAATCACCTCTTCGATCGGACCGGGCGCCACATTCTTGCCGCCGGCGGTGATGATGAGATCCTTCTTACGGCCGGTGATGTACAGGAATCCATCGTCGTCCAGCCGGCCCAGATCGCCGGTCGCGTGCCAGCCGTCCGGCGTGAACGCGTTCTCGGTCGCCTCGTCGTTCTTGTGATAACGGTGGAACACGACCGGACCGCCGACCTGGATCTCGCCGTCCTCGGCGATGCGGATCTTGAAGCTCGGGAACGGCACGCCGACCGAACCTTCGTGGAACGGCACGCCGAGCGGGTTGAACGCGCACGGAGCGGTCGTCTCCGTCAGGCCGTAGCCCTCGTAGACCGGGATGTTCGCGCCGCGGAAGAAGTTCATCAGCTCCGGGTCGAGCGGGGCGCCGCCCGAGACGATCCACTTGGCACGTCCACCGAGCGCCTCGCGCAGCGACTGGTAGACGATCGGATCGAACGAGGCGCGACGCATGGCGGTCAGCGTCTTGGCCTTGCCGAATTCGCTGACCTCCTTCATGTACTGCTGCGCGGCGGTGACGGCGGCTGCGAACACGACGCCCTTCGCGCCATGGCCGGCCTTCTGCGAGGCCGCATTATACACCTTTTCAAGCACACGCGGCACCACGATCATTACGGTCGGGCGGGCCACCTGCAGGTCGGCGAGCAGCGTCTTGATGCCGGTCGCGATGTAGATGCGCATGTTGGAGGCCACGCAGATGTAGTTGATCGCGCGTGCGAACGTATGCGCCTGCGGCAGGAACAGCAGGATGGATCCGGACTTGTCGTGCTGGAGCAGATCGGGCATGTAGTCGCGCAGGTTGAACGCGTCCGTGCAGTAGTTCTCGTGCGTCATCTCGACGCCCTTCGGCGCGGACGTGGAACCGGACGTGTAGATGATCGAGCACAGGTCGGTCTTCTTGAGCGAGGCGATGCGCTCGTCGAGCTGCTCGTCGCTCACCGAGCTGCCGTACGCGGCGATCTCGTCCAAGCCGCCCGTCTCGATGCAGATGATGTGCTCGAGCGACGGGCATTCCTCGATCGCGCCGTCCGCCTTCTCGCGCATGGCGGTGTCCTGCACGATCAGCAGACGTGCGTCGGAGTTGTTCACGATGTTGCGGATCTGCTCTGCCGAATCGGTGTCGTAGATCGACGCGAGCACGCCGCCGCACGACATGATCGCCGCGTCGGCCAGATCCCACTCGTACGACGTGCGGCACATGAACGCGACCGCATCACCCTTCTTCAAACCGTAGTGAAGCAGGCCCTTGGCCACCTTGCGCACTTCGGCAAGGAACTCGTTGGCCGTCTTGGTCACCCATTCACCGTTCGACTTGAACGTGTACAGAGGCTCATCACCCATGCGCTGGGCGCGGTCCTCGTACACACTGTAAATGGTCGTATGCTCGTCCAACGGCGGATTGCCGGCCGTTTCCGCGGTCAACAGACCGGTCTGCGGGTCGATGAACGTGGTGGTCGGGTATCCCGGGCCCCATTCGTCGGTGTGCGGCAGGGCGCGGTTGTCGTCGACGATGCTCTCGGGGGAGATGTAATCGGGTGCGTCCGACGAGTCGTCGCTGATCGGGTGAACGAAATCACCCCCCAGCCGCAGTGCCTTCTGCACAAGACCGGCCGCTTGCTTGTTCAATGAGGTGATGACGGACACGTGACTCTCCTTGACGTTCTCAAAACCACTTCGATGGTCAATCAATCTTCACATCTTAATCGCTCTTTACCGCGCCGTCACCTTACGGTAGCGTAAGGAAAGGCGGCATATGGCCGTTTCGGGTGGAGGCGGATGGGTCTGAACGACGGCGATGTGCGATTGACAGCGGTTGCATACGTATTCACTACGTGGGATGCTCGCGCCGAAATTCCGCAGACTCGCTACACTGAGGCCATGTAAGCAATGGTTGCTTAGGAAAGAAAGGGCTCTCATGGCTGAAACCCAGGAAGCCGTCGTGACGTTTGGTGTTCTTAACGAAACATCTGAGCACGAGTCGCGCGTCGCATTGACGCCCGACATCGTCACACGGTTGCGCAAGGCTGGCGTATCCTGCCTGTTGGAAAGCGGCGCCGGACTGGCCGCGCAATACACGGACGATGACTATGTGAAGGCGGGGGCGCAAGTGCTGGCCGCCGACGAGGTGATCGACAAGGCCGACGTGCTCGGATTCGTCGACCGGCCGTCCACGGAACTGATCGGACGGCTCAGGCCGGGCACATGGGTGATCGGCATGCTCGGCTCGTTCACCGACGCCGAATATGTGGCCGCGCTCGACAAGGCCGGACTGGTCGGCGTGGCAATGGAGAAACTGCCCCGCCAGCTCAGCTCCGCGCAGTCGATGGACGAAATGACCTCGCAGAACTCCGTGATGGGCTACAAGGCCGCACTCGTCGCCGCCAACGCCTACGGATCGTTCTTCCCGATGATGACCACGGCCGCCGGCACCATCCGCCCGGCCAAGGTGCTCATCCTCGGCGCCGGCATCGCCGGCCTGCAGGCCATCGGCACGGCACGCCGGCTCGGCGCGGTCGTCACCGCATACGACGTGCGTCCGGCCTCGCGCGGTGAAGTCGAATCGCTCGGCGCGAAGTTCCTCGACCTCGGTCTCGACTTCTCCGCCGGACAGGGCGAAGGCGGCTACGCGCGAGCCCTCACCCCGGAGGAACAGGCCGCCCAGCAGGCGGCCGTCGACCAGAAGGCCACCGGCTTTGATGTCATCATCACCACCGCGAAGGTGCCCGGCCGTAAGCCCCCGGTACTGCTCACCAAGGCCGGCGTGGACGGCCTTAAGCGCGGCGCGGTGATCGTCGACTGCGCGGCCAGCGATCTCGGCGGCAACGTCGAAGGTTCCACGGTCGGCACGAGTGTCACCGACGGCGGCGTCACCATCATCGGCGCGCCGTATCTGGCCAGCGACGTCTCCAACACCGCGACGAACCTGCTCGCCCGCAACGTCGGCGACGTGCTCGCGCACTTCGCCAAGGACGGCAGACTGGTCATCGACCTGAACGAGGAACTCGACGACGCGCTCATCGTCGCCGGCCGGCCCGCAGCGGCCCCGGCACAGGCGTAGGGGAAGAAAGGGGAGAACCATCATGGATATCGTCGTAGCGATCACCCTGTTCGTATTGGCGCTGCTCATCGGCGTCGAGGTCATCGGCAAGGTGCCGGCGACCCTGCACACGCCGCTCATGTCCGGCGCGAACTCCATCCACGGCATCGTCATCGTCGGCGTCGTCATCGTCGCCGCGCACGCCACCAGCCCGCTCGCATGGGTGTTCATCTTCCTGGCCGCGGTGCTGGGCACGATGAACGTCGTCGGCGGCTACGTGGTCACCGACCGCATGCTCGAGATGTTCAAGTCCGACAAGACCAAGAAGCAGGACGCCGACAAGAACGAGGAGGCCAAGTAAATGGGTACGCTGGAACAGACGCTGGGCACGCCGCTCGGTGTCGTCGAATGGTTCGTCTACCTGCTGGCCGCCGTCATGTTCGTCATCGGCCTGCACCTCATGAACTCGCCGAAGACCGCACGTCGCGGCAACCTGATCTCCGCGGCCGGTATGGTCATGGCCTGCGTCATGGCGTTCATCGTGCTGTTCGTCGGTGAGATCGGCAACGGCTTCCAGCACGGCGTGGCCGTCGTGCTGCTCATCGCCGGCATCGCGATTGGCGCGATCGCGGGCGTGTGGAGCGCCAAAAAGGTCAAGATGACCGACATGCCGCAGCTCGTGTCCGTGTTCAACACGGTCGGCGGCGGCGCGGCCGCGCTCGTCGCGCTCAATGACATCCTCAACTCTGAGGACGCGGCCGGTCCCGGCCTCGTCGTGCTCATCACCGCGGGACTCGGCATCATGATCGGTTCGGTCACGTTCACCGGATCGCTCGTCGCCGCAGGCAAGCTGCAGGGCGTCAAGTTCCTCAGGAAGCTCACCCTGCCGGCCAAGGGCGTGTGGAACATCGCGTTCATCGCACTTACCGTCATCGCGTTCGTCATGCTGTGCGTGCAGCCGTCCAACGCGGTGCTCTGGTGCATCCTGACCACCGTGTTCGCGCTCGGTTACGGCCTCGTGTTCGTCATCCCGATCGGCGGCGCCGACATGCCGGTCGTCATCTCCGTGCTCAACGCGTGCACCGGCACCGCCGTCGCCATGAGCGGCCTCGCGATCAACAACATCGCGCTCATCGTCGCCGGCGCCCTCGTCGGCGCGGCCGGCGTGACCCTGTCGCTCGCCATGAGCAAGGCCATGAACCGTCCGCTCATGAGCGTGCTCGCCGGCGGATTCGGCGGTGGCTCCGATGCGGCCGGCGGCGCGGAAGGCCCCGAAGGCACCATGAAGGAGACCTCCTCCGACGATGTGGCCGTGCAGCTCGTCTACGCCGACAAGGTCATCTTCGTGCCCGGCTTCGGCCTTGCGCAGGCGCAGGCGCAGCGCGAGCTCGCCGACCTGGGCGAGCTGCTCAAGGGCCACGGCGTCGAGGTCGAATATGCGATCCACCCGGTCGCCGGCCGCATGCCCGGCCATATGAACGTGCTGCTCGCCGAAGCAAACGTGCCTTACGAGGAGCTCGTCGACCTCGACGACATCAACCCGCAGTTCCCGAGCGCCAACGTCGCGCTCGTCGTCGGCGCGAACGACGTCACCAACCCGGCCGCACGCCGCCCCGGCACCCCGGTCTCGGGCATGCCGATCCTCGACGTCGACAAGGCACAGAACGTCGTCGTCATGAAGCGCGGCCGCGGCAAGGGCTACGCCGGCATCGAAAACGAGCTGTACTTCAAGGACAACACGCAGATGCTGTTCGGCGACGCGAAGGCGGGACTGCAGGCCGTCATCGCAGCCGTCAAGGAGCTCATCGCGTAACACGCCCAACAAGAAAGGGCGGTCTTCCTCCAATAAGGAAACCGCCCTTTCTTCGTATCTACAGCTCTTCGTATCTACAACCCGAATACGCCGCGCACGAAGCCGGTGACCTTGCGCCAGTACATATCCGGGGCCGTGCTCGCGCTCATCGCATGTCCGGCGCCGGTGATGAGCAACCGATCCCGGTGCAGGCTCGCGCACGCCTGATAATTGCGATCGAGGAACGACGGGTCGACGAAGGTGTCGGCCGCGCCGTGGATAAACAGCATCGGCACCGTAGCGTGCCTGAGCGACGCCACGCTCGACGCCTCCGTGAAGCTGTATCCCGCGGTCCGGCGGCATGCGGCGCTCATCGCCCTGACCACCGGTACGGCAAGCCATTTGTTCGGCAGCCGGTACAGTCCCTTCGCGTTGAACAGGAACTGGTCCCATACGGACGTATACCCGCAGTCCTCGATCGCCGCGACCACGTTGCGCGGCAGGTCGGGCTCGCCAACCGTCATCATCACGCACGCCGCGCCCATCGACAGGCCGTTCAGCAGAATCCGCGCGTCGGGATCGCTGTCGACGATCAGCCGTATCCACGTCATCAGATCACGCCGCTCCAGCCAGCCCATACCGGTATACCGCCCCTCGCTCAGCTCATGGCCTCGCATCGCGGGAGCAAGCGTCGTGAATCCGAGGCGTGCGAACCGGTGCGCGTATTTCGCCATTTCGGCCGGCGCCCCTGTGTAGCCGTGCATGCAGATCGCGTACAGATGCGGTTGCGGAGAAACGCAATCGGGATCAAGCAGCCATCCGTGCAGCCTCAGCCCGTCCTCGCTGAACGCGACCACCGGCTGTTTCGATTCGTCGAACCATCGTGCGGCCTCGGCCTCCTCGTCGGCGTCCCGGTGCGGCCCTTCCAGATCCGCGCCTCTGACCTTGCCGGTCCTGACGAGTTTCATCATCGACCAGGGGAATCGCGTGTCGATTGTAAACCGGAACATGGCCTCGCCCACCCCGTACAGCATGCCGGCAGCCGCGGCGACGGCCCCGGCGCCGATCAGAACATTGCGTGTAACCCGCCTCATCGCATCCTCGATTCCCTATGGCAATACGCTGTCTTCCATTGTATGTCCGGCGGCTGCGTATACTGATGAGCTGTTGCTTTGGCAGGCCGAGCCGTTAAGCAAACAGTCCGGTGGACTGTTTGTAGGCGAGGGGAGCGCGGCATCCGCGCGACCCAACCGAGCCGAAGCATGTTGCTTTGGCGAGGGAAGATACCGTCTCGTAAGAGTCCCCAAGTCTTCCGTGATCGACTCGGCGTATGACTCACCTCCTTGGTGCGTTCTGCGACGCGTCGTGGCGTCAAACAGACAGAACGACAAGTAACAAACCAAGGAGACCAATCATGGCTACCACCATCAAGCTCGAGGGCGAAGTCCGCGACGAGTTCGGCAAGGGCGCTGCCCGCCGTATGCGCGTCGCCAAGCAGATCCCGGCGACCATCTACGCCGGCGGCGAGGCCCCGGTGTTCGTCAAGCTCCCGATGAAGGAGACCACCCTGTCCCTGCGTCACACCAACGCGCTGTTCTCCATCGCGTTCGGTGACCAGACCAAGCTGGCCGTCGTCAAGGACGTGCAGCGCAACCCCGTCAAGCGCATCGTCGAGCACGTTGACTTCTACGAGGTCAAGGCCGGCGAGAAGATCGACGTCGAGGTGCCGGTGTTCGTCGAGGGCACCCCGAAGGGCGTCGCCGTCGCGTTCGTCGACGTGCAGGAGCTCAAGGTCCGCGCCGATGTCGCCAACCTGCCGGAGAAGATCGTCGTGAACGTCGACGGCATGACCGACGGCACCAAGGTCCTGCTCAAGGACGTCGTCCTGCCGGAGGGCGTCGAGCTCGATATGGATGACCTCGAGGAGTCCGTCGTCACCGTCGAGGTGCCGGAGGATGCCACCGAGTCCACCGCCGCTCCGGAAGCTGCTGCCGACGCCGCCCCGGCTGATGCCGCTGCTGCTCCGTCCGCGGACGCCAAGTGATCCGACTAGGCGATCATCTGACGCTCGATAATCCGAGATAATCGATACCGTATCGACGCTGTATCGATACCGCGAAGGTCCGTACGAGACGAACTTGTACGGACCTTCGTGCGTTCATGTGGCCCGTATCATGCCCTGCGCAATCCATATTCATAATGTGAAATCCAGCGTGCCCGCCGGTGCGGGTGTGTGAGAGAGTAACAACCAGAACCGGTGCCACAAGCGCCGATTGCATACACCATCACATGCCGGCCGTGGCAGACGCTGCATAACGAGCGCTGCGGCGGGCATCGTATAAAAAGAAGTAAGCAATGACTGAACAATCCCATCACGATCCCGCGGCCCTCGACAAGCTCACCGAGCCGTTCACCGTCCTGCCGAACGACAACCCGGCCTCCGATGCAAAGCGCAACGAACTCATCGACAAGCCGGCTTTCGGGCAGGTCTTCTCCGACAACATGGCCCACATGACCTGGACCAAGGGCGAAGGCTGGGGCGATCGCCGTATCGAACCGTACGCGCCGCTGAAGATGGACCCGGGCGCATCCGTGCTGCACTATGCGCAGGAATGCTTCGAAGGCCTCAAGGCCTACCGCCATGCCGACGGTTCCACTTGGCTGTTCCGTCCGGATGCGAACGCCGAGCGTTTCCAGAACTCCGCCAAGCGTCTGTACCTGCCGGAACTGCCGATCGACGATTTCCTCGGCTCCGTGGCCGCGCTCGTCAAGCGTGACGTGAACTGGGTGCCGTCCCGTCGTGAGTACACGCTGTACATGCGTCCGTTCATGTTCGCCTCCGAGCCGTTCCTCGGCGTGCGTGCCCCGCAGGAGGTCGACTACTGCGTGATCGCGTCCCCGTCCGGCCCGTACTTCCCGGGCGGCGTCAAGCCGGTGAGCATCTGGGTTGAGGACAAGTGGTTCCGCACCGGCCCCGGCGGCACCGGTTTCGCTAAGTGTGGTGGCAACTACGCGGCTTCCCTGCTCGGCGAGTACACGGGCATCGCCAACGGCTGCCAGCAGGTGTGCTTCGTGGATGCGGCCACCAAGACCTATCTTGAGGAGCTTGGCGGCATGAACATGATGGTCGTGCACAAGGACGGCCATGTTGAGACTCCGTCGCTGACCGGCAACATCCTGCCGGGCGTGACCCGCCGCTCGCTGATCCAGCTGCTGCAGGACAAGGGCCATGACGTTGTCGAGACGATGATCGCGCTCGACCAGCTGCTCGAGGACATCAAGTCCGGCGAGGTCACCGAGGTGTTCGCTTGCGGTACCGCCGCCATCATCACCCCGATCGGTCGCTTCAAGTCCGAGAAGTTCGATGTGACCGTCGCCGACGGCGGCTCCGGTGAGCTGACCGTCGCGCTGCGCAACGAGCTGCTCGGCATCCAGCTCGGCGAGATCGACGATCCGCACAACTGGATGTGGAAGGTTTGCTGAGACCGATTCTCGGTATTGATTAACTGAAGATCCCCGCGAACGGCATTGTTCGCGGGGATCTTGTCGTATTGAGAATGACGACTGTTCTCACGATGACGGTTGGTCGTAATTTTTTTAACGTTGACTTTCTATGCTGTCCTACTGTGTTTGAGAACAAGAGTGAGAAGAAGGATCAGGTCGGCCGGCTGAGGCCGTTTCGTGACGCGATGGTGACGTCGTGGCGTACGAGCGCGTATGCGTTGCGCAAGCGTCCGGTACGTACGGTGGTGATGTGGCTGTCGATGCTGGTAATGATGGCGATGCCGTCGTTGCAGGTGTGGATGATCGGCTGGGCGTGCGGCCCGGACGGTCTCGGCATGGGGTCGGCGCTTGGCGCGGGCCGGTTCGCGTTGATTCTGGTGGTGTTGACGGTGGGCGCGGTGCTCATGTCGGTATCGTCGTCGTTGGCGCAGGACATGCGCGACCTGTTGCAGGAGCCGTTGATGGCCGAATACCAGTCCGATCTGACCGATGCGCTGGCCAACCTGACGCCGGCACAGACCTTGGACGACGAGGTGACCGCACAAGTGCGTGCGGCGCGTGACGCCATCCCGTACAATGTGGCCTCGCAGGCCGCGGACGCCACGTCGGTAGTGGGCGCGTTGATATCGATGATCATGCTGGCCGGATCTCTGTGGCACATGCATCCGTTGGCGGCGGTCATGATCGCGGTGGCGATGATCCCCGAATTGCTGGCACAGTTCGGCGTGGAAAAACTGGCGAACGAACTATGGCCGAAGCGCGGCAAGGAGTCACGTCGTGCGAACTACTTCGAACGGTTGCTGGATTATCCGCCGTCGAGTACGGAAATCGCGGCCACGGCCGGCTCGTTCGGCATTCCGGCGCAAGCACGAGTCAGGTATTTCACCATGGCCGGCATGTGGGAACGCGTCTCATGGCGCAGGGTGCAGCTGACCGTGGCGAGCTCGTTGGCGTTCGCGCTGTTGACCGGCGGCGCGTTCTGGCTGATCCTGACATCCGGCCATGCGGCGGCCACGAGCATTCCGGCGGCCCTGGTCGGCATCATGACGGGACTGTCGGTGACGCGCACCACGGGCGAGGCGTTCGGCAACCTGATGGCGTCCACGCCGATGATCCTTGCCTACGACCGGCTCATGGATCTGCTTCACGCGAATCCCGCGATCCCCGAGACGGAGGGGCCGGTTGGCGTGCGTGTGGAGCACCTGACATACGCATATCCGACCGTCGCGAAGAGCGACGACGAATCGGGCGGTAACGGCGATGTGGAAAGTGAGAAGACTAAGCCGACCTCGGCCGCCCAGACTCCGGCGTTGAACGATGTATCGCTGGACGTCGCACCGGGATCGATCGTCGCGCTGGTGGGCGAGAACGGGTCCGGCAAAACCACGCTCGTCAAGCTCATCGCCGGCATACTCGACGCGCCGGATGGCACCGTTGGCTTGACCTCGGAGGAGCCTGGTGGCGAGCGTTCCCTAGATGCATGGACGGAACGACTGGGCGCATCGAGCATGGTGTTCCAGGACTTCACGCACATCGAAGTGACCGTGCGCGAGTTCATCGACCCCGCAGGCCGCCACATGGATAGCGAACTGCGCGACGGCCTGCATCGCGCCCGCGCGCTCGACATCGTGGATGCGCTGCCGAACGGGCTCGACGCGCAGCTCGGTCAGGAATGGGGCGGCCTGGGCCTGTCGGGCGGCCAATGGCAGCGCCTTGCGTTGGCGCGCACGTTCCTGTCCGGCAAGCCGCTATGGGTATTGGACGAGCCGACCGCCGCGGTCGACGCGACCGCCGAGGCTGCGATCTACCACGACCTGATCGCCAACCGTCCTGCCGGTGTCACCGTGATCGTCATCAGCCACCGGCCGCGCGTTCTGACCAACATGGACCAGATCGTCGTCCTCGATCACGGCCGCATCAGCGAAACCGGCACTTACCAGCAGCTGCTCGACCGCAACGGCGCCTTTGCCACACTCGTCACCGACAGTCTTGAATGACCGCGGCATGTTGTGTGAGCCGTACATGTCCGTATTCGTCCCTCTTTCGCCCGTTTGCACGTGGAAAGTGGGTAAATACGGACACGAAAATCCGTAAGTGGGTATTTGGATACCAAAAAGCTCCGATTTGAGGGGCATAATGGTTGAGAAATACCCACTTACGGGTTCTCGCATCCGTATTTGCCCACTTGTGAAAGTTCTCTCTATCCCTGAACGGGACTGCGCAAGTCGGACCGGCCATCGTGCCTATACTTGGCTGCATTCGCAGCAAGGAGGTTCGATGATGGACGATTCAATGACGAACGACATGGCCGGAGACACTCCGACGGGAGGACGATTCGCCGGCAAGTATGCAGTGGTGACGGGCGGCGCGCGCGGCATCAGCTACGCGGCGGCCGAACGGATGGCCGCGGAAGGATTAGCCGGCGTGATCCTGGCCGACCTCAACGGTGAACAGGCGGAGAGAAGTGCCGCGGTGCTCGCCGAACGTTACGGCTGCGAGGCGTACGGCATCAAGGTCGACGTGTCCAAGCCGCACAGCATCGAGGCGCTGTTCGCACGCGTCGGCGAACTGTTTCCGAGACTGGACATCCTGGTCAACGGCGCCGGCATCTGCCCGACCACGCCGATCGAGGATCTCGACGCCGACCAATGGGACTGGTGCATGAACATCAACCTGCGTGGCGCCCACCTGTGCGTGCGCGAGGCGATCAAAACCATGAAGCCGCAGCGCTCTGGAGCGATCGTGAACATCGCCTCTCTGGCCGCGCGCGTCGGCGGCATCGCCTCGTCGGTCAGCTACGCCGCATCCAAGGGAGGACTGCTGACGGCCACGCGCAGCTATGCGAAGATCCTCGGCCAATACGGCATCCGCGCGAACGCCGTCTGCCCGGGCGTGATCAACACGGCGATGACCGCCGGCACCGGCTACACGGCGGCCGGCATCCCGCTCGGCCGGCTCGGCGAAACAGACGATGTCGCCGGCGTGATCGCGTTCCTCGCCAGCGACGACGCGCGCTACATCACCGGTCAGGGCATCGACGTCAACGGCGGCGCGTACATGAGCTGAGCCGGGGGATGATGCTGTTTGGAATAATGGCAAAACTCAAATACTCAGCTGGTTTCCGCGAGCTTCGTTAGTTGCGTTTTCGTTGCAATGATGCCGGTTCCGTTACCCTCGCCAGATTCGTTGATTGCCACTGATTTCGCTGATTGCTGCTGATTTCGTTGTTTTCCGCGGTCGCTGTGTCCCGGTGGTGTCCGCATCGGTTCCAGTGCTCCCCAGTCGAATGCGACATAATGACTGAGGAGCACTAGAACCGGCGACGAGGCGTTCATTCGGACCGCTCATGCGAAACGCAGCCGGTGCGAGGCTCTCCATCGCTGCCCGGTTCGCTCTACGTGTAACGGGACGCCGAACATCGATTCGAGACGTTTGTCGGTAAGTCCTTCGTCAAGTGGTCCGGTGAATGTGATGGTTCCCGGTGTCGTGTTGCCGTCAAGTGTGGCGTAGATGCGCGGATGCGTGTCGAGGTATGTCATGCACTCGTGTTCCGTCATTCGGCCCATCATCGCGATATGGTCGAATCCGGCGGGGATGTCCTCCACTTGATGCGTGACGAGCAGCATCGTGCGCTCGTCCCCTCGCGAGGCCAGCGCCGATAGTTCTCGCAATACCGTTTCACGGCCACCCAGATCAAGGCCGGTGGTCGGTTCATCGAAGATTAGGAGATCCGCCGGCGAGACGAGCGCGCGGGAGATCATCACCCTCGTGCGTTCGCCTTCGGACAGGTTGCGCCACTGTTTGCCGATCAGATATGCGATGCCGAGCCGGCGCATCATCTCGTACGCCTTCTCGTATGCCTCGTCAGCCGAATCCTTCGTTCCTCTTGGAATCCCCGAGGCGACGACCGTGAGCGGGTTCATTCCCGACCCGATGTTGTGCCCGAACGCCGCCGAGACGATGGCCACGCGGGTGCGACGGCGCTCCGGATCCGAGCCCGCGACTGTTCGGTCCCCGAAGACGCGCAGTTCGCCGACGTTGGGGTAGGTGCGCATCGCGATCATTTCCAGCAGTGTGGATTTTCCCACTCCGTTCGGTCCGAACAGCACCCATCGTCCGCCGGTGGCAATGGTGAGGTTTATGTCGGCAAGGATCAGCCGCCGATTGCGATAGTAGCCCACCGACCTGGCTAGTACCATTGCGTCGTAGGTTGTTTCGCCGAGCATGGTCATCGCCCCGCTTCCTTATTCCGTCCGATGATGATGTCGATGGCGGTCTGTGCGACGGCTAGTATGGCCAGCATGATGAGCACCGTCCGCCATCCCGAGGTGATGTCGTAGATCGTTCCGGCCAACGTGGGGCCGACTGCGGCGAGCAGGTATCCGACGCATTGAGCCATGCCCGACAGTTGCGTCGTCTCCTCGGTGGTCGAGGTCTTCAATCCGATCAATGAGAGTGCCACGACCAGAGAGCATCCCGAGCCGATGCTGGCGACGATGATCCACAGCAGATCGAGCCGCGGTGCGAATGCCAGTCCGAGCGTACCGATGGCCAATGGCACGCTGGCGACGACAACGGCGGCGACCTGGCTGTCGCCCTTCAGCAGCACGGGGATGAGCAGTCCCATGACGATACCGACGAGCTGGAAGACCGCCAGATGCCAGCCGGTCCGGTCGGCGGGCACGCCGAAGGAGACCTCGATGGTGGGCAGCCAAGTGACGCACACGTAATAGTTCACAGATTGCAGCCCCATGAACAGGGTGACGGCCCATGCCTCCGGCCTTTTCCACATGGAGACGCGGAGTCGGGTCTCCGATGCCGTACTCTGTCGGCTGCGGGGCTGCGCATCGGCGGCGGTCTTCGCAGCTGGGGTCCTTTGCGCATTCGCCCGTGAACGCCATAGCCACAGCAGCGTGACGATTCCGGCGGGAATGGCCCAGATGCCGAGCGTGCCCTGCCACCCGATTGCATCGGACAGGGGCAATGTCGCGGCCGAGGCGAACGCGGCCATGCCGGTCATGCATGCGGAGTATATGCCGGTGGCAAGTGATGTGTGACCGGGGTAATCGCGTTTGACTATGGCCGGCACCAGAACGTTGCCCACCGCGATCGAGCAACCGATGACGAGCGTGCCGGCCCATAATCCGATGGTGCCACATGCCGAACGGATCACGATGCCGAGCGTCAGGAACGCCATTGCGGCCAGCACGGTGCGTTCGATGCCGAGGCGTTCGGCGGCCCGGTGCACCATCGGGGAGACGACGGCGAACGCGAGGATGGGCAACGAGCCGAGCAGGCCCTGCATCGTCGCGTTGAGATGTTCGGACGCTCCTATTCGAGGCAGCAGCGGGCCGACGGATGTGAGCGGGGCTCGCAGATTCAGCGCGACGACGAAGACCAGCGCGGTCAGTATCGATGCGGCGAATCGCGATGCCGACGATGGGATGGGATGATGATGTTCTGTTATCTGTTCCATGATGATTGACTAGATGATTGAGAGTATCCGTGTGATGATGCTGTTGATTCGTATAGGGGTTGTTCGTTATCGTCCGTCGGGGATCCGAGCGGCGATGGCGTTGAGGTTCTCGGCGACCGCCGCGATGATCTCGTCGTCGCTTTGCCCGCCCTCCAGCTTGAGTAGTCCGAGTGAGTGGAGCGCACCGGCTATGGAGAAGACGGCGGCGATGCGCTCGTGCTCGTTCGCCGCTTGGGCGGAATACCGTTCGACGAGCGTCGCTTCGATTTTGCGGAACATGGCTTCGGGACGGTCTGCGAACAGGATGCGCAGATCGTCGATCTGGCTGTCGATGGCCGGCCTCCAGCCGTTGAGGAACGCGAGTGGATCGGACAGGATCTTGTCCTTGGCGGGGTAATGCTCCAGCATTGCGTCGATAGTCTCGTCCTCGAGTTTGTCGTTCAGGTCGTAGACGTCGAGGTAATGCTTGTAGAACGTGCTCGGGTTGACGAGAGCAAGGTCGCAGATGTCCTTGACTTTGACCTTCGAGACCGGAACTCCCGATGCCCGCAGGCGTAGGAACGCCTCGCGGATCGCCTTGCGGGTCTTGACGATGCGCAGATCGGTCACCATGTCCCCTTTCGTTTGTCGGCGGCGTCATTCCCGCATCGGCTTGTAAGTCGCGTGTTATGCGACGATTCAGGCGAATCGTCGCATAAGCGAAGAATGTCGCATATCGGTGGTTGCCATCCGTTGTGTTTCGATAATAATTGATGCTCGTCGAATAATCAACAACTATTGTTTATCGGAGTGTTATTGTGAAACTTGGCATCAACAGAAAACAATGGATCATGGTCATCGTGCTGCTCATGGGCACATTGCTGGCCGTGCTCAACATGTCGGTGGTCACGCCGGCGCTGCCGTCCATCATGAAGGACCTCGGGGTGGATTCCACCACCGTTCAGTGGCTGTCCAGCGGCTATTCTCTGGTCGAGGCGATGGTCATCCCGCTCGCAGCGTTCCTCATGGGGCGCTTCTCCACCCGCAGACTGTTCATTGGATGCATCTCATTGTTCGCGGCCGGCAGTCTCGTCGCCGCATTCGCGTCGACATTCCCCCTGCTCATGGTCGGCCGGGTGCTGCAGGCCCTGTGCACCGGCGCGATCATGCCGATGGTCACCGCGGTGATCCTGCTCGTGTTCCCCAAGGAAAGCCGAGGCACGGCAATGGGCATCACAGGACTCGTCGTCGGCTTCGCGCCGGCGCTCGGCCCGTCCGTCTCCGGCGTGATCATCGATTCGTTCGGCTGGCGCACGCTGTTCGTCATCATGGCGGTCGTCTCGCTGATCGTCATCGCGTTGGCCGCCGTCTACCTGCGCAACTTCGACGGCTTCCAGCCGGGCGCGTTCGACCCCGTCTCCGTGCTGCTTTCCTCGATCGGTCTGGCATGCCTGCTGTACGGTCTGTCCACGTTCACGTCCACCGGCAACATGGTGCTCACCGTCCTGCTGATCGTCATCGGCGTGCTGCTCGTCGCCGTGTTCGTGCGTCGACAGCTCAAGGCGAAGGAGCCGATGCTGCGCGTCGGCATCCTCGCCAACCGCACCTATGCGCATTCGGTGATCATCGTGGCGTGCATGCAGGCCGCCCTCATGGGCTGCAACGTCATGGTGCCGATGTTCATCCAGACCGTGCTCGGTGCATCCGCTACCGCCAGCGGGCTCGCCATGCTTCCCGGCGCCCTCATCGGCGCATGCTGCGGTATCGTCTCGGGCCGCCTGTTCGACAAATACGGCATCCGCAAGGTCGCCCTGCCCGGCCTGACGGTCATGACCATCGGCGGCGTGCTTATGGCTCTGCTCGGCGCGGACGCCTCGGTCATCCTCACGGCATGCGCCTATACCGTGCTCTACGCGGGACTCATGTTCGCCATGACCCCGGTGAACACTTGGGGCATCAACGCACTCGACAACGAAAACATCGGGCACGCGCAAAGCGTGACCAACACCGTCGGACAGATCGCCTCCTCGATGGGCACAGCCCTCATCGTATCCATCTCCGCGCTGTCCACCACCCTCGCGCCCACCGCCACCGAACACGCGCAATCCATACTCGGCTCGACGCTGGCATTCGCCACCATCGCGGTCATCCTCGCGGCCGCCCTCGTCACAGCGCTTCTGGCGACTCGAACGCGCCGAGGCACGACGAAACGGACTCTCGTCGGACAGTGACCGAAACGACAACGTATCAACAGACACGGAACCAAAACGAAACGAGACATGATGAACACCACGAATAACTCGCTGACCCACAACATCCGTACCTTCCACCACGGCACCGAACCGCTGGTGGATCCCATCCAAGACACATTCATACGCACCGACAAAGTCGGCAACTCATGGTTCTGGGTCGGTCATTTCGAGACGGGCGGCCACACCCTTGACTTCATGTACCATGTCAGCGTCCTGCAGTTCTCCAAATACCTGCCGGTGCGCATGATCAACAGCGTGCTGTCCATCACCGATGAGACCGGACGCATCTACCGTCACGAAGACCGCTTTTACAAGGTCAGGCGAGGACAGGTCGCAGGCCAGGGACTGCACATCCACACCGACAAGGACGTCATCGAAGGCGACCTCGACAGCATGCGCATCGCATCGGCCATGCCGGACAGATCCATCTACCTCGACCTGCACGGCACCGGATACCCACTCTACAGTCTCGGTACCGGCTACTTCCAGATCGCCGGAGTGGCCAACTACCAATACTCGTTCCCGCATATGGCCGCCAAAGGCGTCATCACTCTCGACGGCCAGCGCCACGAGGTGGAGGGGATGGTATGGATGGACCGTCAGTTCGCCGGCATGCCCAAAGGCAGAAGCCTCAAGGACGGATACAACTGCAAATGGCTGTGGATGAACCTCTGCTTCGACAACGATCCCGACGTGATCAGCCTATGGGGCGTAACCGAACTGGCCACGGGCAGCGAACATTGCTGGGCCAGCGTCCTGCACGAGGACGGCACCCAATCTTCCGCCGGCGTGGATCCGATGGTCGGCGACTCCTTCAACGTGTGGGAAAGTCCTGTGACCGGCATGAAATACCCAACCGGATGGACCATCTCCATCCCTGAATGGGAAGCGAAACTCACCGTCACATCCATCATGGACGAACAGGAAATCGCTTCGCCGAACCCCTCAGGGCGCAAATACGAAGGCGCAAGCCAACTGGTCGGCACCTACCGAGGACACTCGGTAACGGGCCACTGCTGCCTCGAACTCGTCGGAGGATGGAACTAACAACGCCGGCCCATTTTCCGAAAAACACCGGCATCGGTCCAATTCCGCCAACCCGCCGAAGAAAGCCACAACCCGACGAACCGGTGAACAAGGGGTTTGGAATGGGCGCTGAATAGCCTTTCGGGGGGCTCTCGCACAAGTTAAGCCCGTCTCGCGCACAACACGAGACGGGCTTAACTCCTTGTTTTTATTTGGCTTCACTGTCTTTGCTGAGCTTGCCGCTGAACGCTTGGTTCACCAAGGTGTAGACGGCTTGCGCGACGCCGATGACGCCGGTGAGGACGATGCCCCAGCCGTAGCTGTGGAAGCCGTTGGTGGCGGCGATAGCGATGACGCCGAGCAGGATGCTCACGCCGAGGCTGGTCAGGCCCACGTAGTCGGCGGGGATGTACTTTTTGAACGCCTGTACCAAGGCGGGCGCGATGAGGACAGTTGTCGCGAAATGTCCATAGGAGGCGCCGATCCTAGACGAATGCTGTTATGAGGGCATCACTTCATATAAATGCGCCGCATGATGAGCTCGACCGCGCGGTCGGGGAGGAGGCGCTTGAGCTGCATGAGCGCCTAGTATGTGCCGCCGACGGCGAGGCGGACCGGGGATTGCGGCGGGCGATCGTCGAAGCGATGGCTTGGGCGACGGCAACGTGATCTCGTTGACCCGTACTATGCCGAAGTAATTGACCTCGAACTGTCGGCGTACCAACTCCATCGGCGTGCATTCCGCCGAACCCGCGATATCGAAACCGGCGCAGTGCACGATCGCATCCAATCGAAGCAACGCGCCCACGATCGCACGTTCGTATTCTCGCCCATATTGCACGGTGCTGCGCGATATCTTCGATACCGTCGTGCAATCCTGCCGCAAGAGTTCACCGCGGGTTCATGTTGAATTCGTGTGCCGGCGCGGTCGCGCTGGGATAATCGAACCATGATCGAAACGGTTGGCGCTGGTGCGGCCGTGGTGGCCGCGATGTTCGGGATAACGGTGTCCGAGGGGGTCGATGCGGCTCGTACGGTCCATGTGGTCGCGGAATCGGATAGTTCCGTTTCGTTGGGGGATCCGATCATGCTGATCCCCGCGCTCGCTCCGATAATCGTCGGGCTGCTCATCCTGATCCCCTGCATCAGGGCGTTTCGTGAAAGGGACGACCACCACGAGCGCTGCACCGCCAAAGTCGACGGCGTTGTGAGCGAAGTGCTCGAAACCTCCGACAATGACGGCACGTTATGGTCGCCGGTGTTCTCCTACACGGTCGCCGGCCGCGAATACAGCATCGAATCCGGCACGTGGTCACGTCCGTGCAGTCTGCATGAGGGCGATCGTGTGACTGTGCTCTACGATCCGTTCGACTCGTCCGACGCATGGGTGAAGGAGGACCGCGGCGCTCCGATCCTACTCATCGCCTTCGCCGGGGCCGCGGTGGTGGACATCCTCGCCGGCGGTGCCCTCTTGGTGGCGTGGATCCTCAACCAGCAGTGACGATCCGACAGTCGGCGGGAGAGCGGATCGCGGGACAAGACCGTGGTGTACCCTCGTTACGGCACCGATGGGTTGCCGAACGCGTGACGTTACGAGGGGAGCGGCTCATGGAAGTGGCGTTGGAGAGCAATGCGTTCTTCATGGGGATCGAATATCTGGCGATCTTCTGCTCCGGACTCATGGGTGGTCTGTGCGCGGTCAAGAAGAACTACGACCTGTTCGCGATGGTGATCACCGCATGGCTGACCGCGCTCGGCGGCGGCATCATCCGCGACGTGATGCTTGGCTCGCTGCCTCCGGTCGGCATCGCGGACCGGGGATTCGTGCTCACCGCACTGGCCTCCGGTCTGGCCGTGGCCGTCTTCCATCCCGAAGTCGACAAGCTCAAATGGTCGATGCTCACCCTCGATGCGCTTTCTGTCGGCCTGTTCGCCGTCAACGGCACATCCAAGGCGATGCTCATGGGCACATCCGGCATGACCGCCGCGTTCCTGGGCATGTTTACTGCGCTCGGCGGTGGCCTCGTGCGCGACATGCTGCTCAACGACATTCCGCTCGTCATCCGCGACAAGCACTGGTATGCGATCCCTTCCGCGGTCGGATGCATCCTGACCGTGCTCGTCATGAAGGGCGCGCAGAGCGGGATCGTCGATTTCACCGGTGAAGTCATTCTCGACAGCGCGATCGTGGTGATTGTCGTGGCGTTGCGACTGCTGTCGGTCAAGTTCGACATCACGTTCCCCGGGGCGATGAAGCGGCGCGAACTGTTCCTGCCGAGCCAGTCGAAGTATCTGCCGCGTCCGGTGATCCACCCGGAGGCGGGGGAGCGCGACTCGGAACGTGAGGATCGGGACGAGCGGCGGTAAGCGGATTGCAATGATCGTTCGGCAGATACGAAAAATCCCCGCGAACCATGATGGTGCACGGGGATTGTTCGAACCCTAACGGGTTATGATCACATCGCGTTGATCGCGACAGCCAGACCGGACTTGCGGTTCGCGGCCTGGTTCTTGTGGATCACGCCAGCGCCGGCAGCCTTGTCGAGCTTCTGGGCAGCGACCTTGTAGGCGGCTTCCGCAGCGGCCTTGTCACCGGAGGCGATGGCCTCGCGGGTAGCGCGGATGGCGGTCTTCAGGGCCGACTTGACGGCCACGTTGCGGATGTGCGCCTTCTCATTGGTGAGCACGCGCTTCTTCTGCGACTTAATGTTTGCCACATTTACTCCAAACGACGTTTGCTATAAGGACATACAAACGGTCATGATAACACGCCGTGCGGATAAAACATACGCCGCACTAGGAGTGGACCGTGTTTGTTGTTTTGATGGATGGGTTGGTATGACGAGAGGCTTCTAGGCAGAATGGGTGGTGCCTTAAACCTAACCGTTCTAGCGAAGGAGCCTCCGTGGTCAAGGGTAGCAGTGTTAGTGTG
>NZ_JAFEJR010000040.1:0-3579 GCF_018555335.1 Bifidobacterium sp. SO1
AAGAATCCGACGCGTTCCGGCTATTCGTTCGATGGCTGGTATACGGAGAAGTCGGGTGGTTGGAAGTTCGACTTCAACAAGCAGGGTGTGTGGTACAGTTTCACCCTGTACGCGCACTGGACCAAGCAGCCGTCGAAGTTCACGGTTCGGTTTGATGGTAATGGTGGTTCCGGTGCTGCCGCGCAGTCTGTGGCGCAGGGCGGCAAGGCCGCCAAGCCGAAGAATCCGACGCGTTCCGGCTATTCGTTCGATGGCTGGTATACGGAGAAGTCGGGTGGTTGGAAGTTCGACTTCAACAAGCAGGGTGTGTGGTACAGTTTCACCCTGTACGCGCACTGGACCAAGCGCAAGTGAATAAGTAACTATCGCACTATATGAGGCGGCCATGTTCACATATAATCTGTGGACGTGTCCGCCTCATACGTTTCGGGACAGATAGGCGCTATTTCGGTGTGTGTGAATTACACCTGTCCTAAGGTGACGTCGTGCAGATTGTCCGTGCCTCGATAGGATTCGTTAGTCCATACGAGCTTATGTCTACACACGCTATTCGTCCGTTTTTACTAGTTCAGCGTCGTCTAGATCTCCGACCATGCCGGTTGAGAGCTGTGGACTTGTGTTTTCGATGCCGTCCTCGCCTTTTCGTTTTTCGATTAGCGTGTTTCGCTGTTGACGGGAGCGACCGGTCGATGGTGGTCCAGATCTTTTTCATGAATGAAAACAGGAGTTTCTTGATGAAGAAGCTCATCAGTGAGGTGCAGAGAGTGCCGGGTAAGTCAGCGGCAGCGTGCTGTATTGTTTGGACGATGATGCCCCATATGCGCAACAAGATATGGGACGTGGTACCGGCAAAAAGTGTTAATAGTATCGGTAAGTAGTGAAGTATCTCGTCTGACTTGCTCATGCTGAACGCATGCGTCCGGCAGCCAAGTCATTAGTGGGGAGGAGTGCGAGAATCGCATGATATCGCCCGACACGCCGAAGTGTGAAAGGCGCCAGATGTCGGTTCGACACCCAAGACGGGGACTGTCTCGGAAAGTGTGTAACTGGCTTTGATCGCCGGCTCTACGAACCGGCGGGAAATGGGCCTGTGATGAGCATGCCGACTGGGACTGTGTCTGTTCAATAGGAAGTGGGCCGGTCGAGGTGGTGCTGTTGGATGACGTGGTGCCTCTGATCTTCGTCAATCGCAATGATTCCTATGCGGCGATGCTGTTCTCTCTCCTGCATGAGATCGGTCACGTGCTGCTTGGCTCCAATGAGGTGTACAACGACTCCTCCACTGACAGCAGCAATGGCGTCGAACGCAAGATCAACCAGGCCGTCGTCCTGTCGGTCGTGGATGACGAAGCGGAATTCCGTGCGTACTGGAGGCAGGCGGCTGAGCATGGTGCTCATGTGCAGGACATTGCGGATGATTGCGCGAAAAGGTACGGTCTGAGCGCTTTGGCATTGACGATTCACGCCCGTAAGCTTGGCTTGGCCAGTGACGAGGACGTGCGTCTGATCCGCGCCCTGAGCGAACGGCGTGTGACGGATACGGAGGCTGCCGGTTCCGGCGGCAATCAGAACCTGACGAACGCTTCCCATCTGGACACGAGATTCGTGCGCATGATCCGGGACGGTGTCGACCGGGGAAGCCTGCCCTATTCCGATGGCCTGTCCCTGCTGCGTCAGGTCCATGCACGCCTATGACGGCCTGCTCGAGGCTTGGATCAGTGAGTGATCTGTTTCTGTTGGGCTCTGTGCCTGTTTAATAGGAAGTGGGCCGGTTGAGCGTGTGTAACACCCGGTGTTCAAACCTCTGAATAATCACAATCAGTCTCGGCTTCAGTCTCGGAATGAATCTGAAGCTTTGAAAAAAACTATTTTTTTTGCACGCTCAGTGCACTATTTTTTGTACATCAATAGTATAAAATGATGTACATGACAGACTACATTCCCCGACCCCTGGCCGAGACGATCCTCAACGCGAGACGCAAGACCGTGATCCTCGAAGGCGCACGCGCGGTCGGCAAAACGATGATGGCCCGCGAGCAACTAGTGCCGCAAGGATTCGCCTACACGACCCTAGCCGACGAGAACACCTACAATCTCGCCACGGCCGACCTGCGCGGATGGCTGAATGAACTGCGCACGCCGGTCATCATCGACGAGGCACAGCGCATCGCCGAACTGCCGCTCGAGATCAAGGAGATCGTCGACGCCATGCCCTCCGGCGGCATCCGATTCCTGCTCACCGGCAGCGCGGTCATCAACCGCGGCGGCCTCGACGGCCAAGACCCACTCGCCCGACGCGCTCAACGCTATGCCATGAGCCCACTGACACAGCGCGAACGACTCGGCATACCGCGCAGCATCGTCGACGGCCTGTGGAACGGTGTCCCGAACACGGACTACGACAACGGCATCGGCCGCAGCGCACTGTACGGCCTGATGGCCGCGGGCGGATTCCCGGAATACTCATCGCAATACGACGAATACGAGGACTGGGAACGCGAACGACTCGTAACCGACGACATCTCAACCGTGTTGGGCGACACGATCCTGCCCGGTGAAAAACTCGACGCGGTCATCGCCCGCACGATCCTCGACCGGCTCCTGTGCTCGCCCGGCGGCATACTCAACGCCAGCGCAACCGGCGACCAGCTCGCGCTCGACCGCCGCACCGTGGAACGCTACGTCGGGGTGTTCATGCGCCGCTTCCTCATCCACGCGCTGCCCAACATCAAGACCGCGCCGAACCGCCAGGCGTTCACCCGCGCGAAACTGCATCCGGTCGACACGTCATTGAGCGTGCAAACGCTCCTGTCCAAAGGCAAGGACCCGCTCACCGACCCCGTCATCTACGGCGGGCTGCTCGAATCGTTCGTAGCCAACCAGATCGTGCCGGCGGTGCAATGGTCGACCACGCACCCCGACTGCTTCTACTGGCGAGAACCCGGCTCCAGCCCCAAGGAAGTCGATCTGGTCATGCAACGACGGAACCGCCTCGTCGGCATCGAGGTCAAGTCCTCGGCGAAAGTCAACCGCGACGACTTCAAAGGACTCGCGGAACTCGCCAAAGACCCCCGATTCCACCGCGGATACCTCATCTACACCGGCAATACGATCATGAAATGGCCCGGCAACCTATGGGTACTGCCCGTCACCGCGCTATGGGACCCGACGGCCTTTCTCGATGCATCTTATCCCGTTCTGAACGTTGAGTCATAAAGCTATTTCGGCTCCGGATGAACGGCATTTTAGTCCATTTCAGCGTGTGGCGAGAAGTGAACGCCGGCCCGTCCTGCCCGGATGGGTTTCCTGAGTTGGCCGACACAAGAAGCCCGGCGTAAAGCTCGGCCTTCTTCTCTGCCGAACAGATTATGGTTTGAGGTCGCCGTCTGCAGCGAGGGATTCCAGGAGGTTGAGGTGTCGTATGCCGTTCTTCTGGCCCGGCAAAACAAATATGGCGCTTGTGTTGTTTTCGTGGGTGTGGGTTCGTCGTTGAGCCGTTGAGGGAGTAAGAGAAGAGCGCTTCCTGGGTAGGATGTTTTCGACCAAGATAAACAAGCAACCAGCAAGCGCCTGATGAAC
>NZ_JAFEJR010000041.1:0-2732 GCF_018555335.1 Bifidobacterium sp. SO1
AACGGAAACGCTCCCACGCCGCACGGTACTGGATACCGTGAACACGCGCATACTCGGAAAGCTTCATGATCCTAGTATATCATAAACAACTAGAAAAAACTAGTATTTTAGCTACTAATCACAAGACTCCGATGTGACAGAGCCTCGAAAAGCTGCATGGCTGAACTATAGCCTGTCTGCCCAACCGAATTACTATGATGCATGTCCTCAATGGTTATTGGATGATAGCGGATACTTGTTCTCAAGTGATCTTATCCGAAACAAGTATGAACGTTCCGGCATCATTCCCGGTCCTGAGACCGATCCGACGGCTGTTCCTGTCGAACCGGTCTCCACGACCGATGCGGATGGCGATGTAGTCAGAACCTATAATCTGCCATACACTGTGCAGCCGGGCGGCCGGGTCATCTACCATTTCACCGGCACAGTCAAGCGCAAGGATGCGGATCAGATGATTCACAATCAGGCGTGGTTCAGTTCGCCCGACACCCCGTATGCGGTCACGGATGCTACAGGCAGGGTGACGGCCGGCGTGCCGCATGCGATCAGTGCGAACAAGGCTACGCCGGGCAAACCGGATGATACGAAGCTCGACACGTCGAGCCACGACATCACCGGATTGGCGGAGTGCGCGACCGGCAGCGATTACGACAAGCCTGAGAAGGAGCATTGGTTCAGCACGCGCAACGAGGACCAGTGCGATCAGGTCGGAGCCGTCATCCCCGCATACACGACCAAACCCGTTCTTGGCAGCATCAGCGGCCTCTACTGGCTTGACCGGAACAAGGACGGCATCCGACAGGACGGCGAAACCGAACACATCGAAGGCCAGCAGGTCGTCCTCGAAGACAGGGACGGCAACCAGCTCCAGACCACCACGACCGACAGGAACGGCGCGTATTCGTTCACCGGGTTGAAGCTCGGCACGTATCGGATCAGGTTCAGCCGTGTTCTCCTCCGCCCGTTCACCACGCCCGATGTGAACGACACGACCAGCCAGACGGACGGCTCATCAACCGACTCCGACGCGAATATCACCGACGACGATTACGGCATGGGCACGCCAACCATCACCCTCACCACGGCCGCACCCGACAAGGAACACGTCGACGCGGGCGTCACGCCACAGGAACTCGCTAAAACGCTACCAATGACGGGCGGTGTCGGGTTGATCCTGCTCGCCGCCAGCATGATTATCCTCATCGTGACGAAACGGTTGATATCCAAGTCGCCTCGCCACCGGGCCAGCAAGTGATCGGTTGCTGATGGTGGTGGTTGCCTCCGCCTTTCAGGTGTATACTGAGTGTATACCTGAAAGGCGGAGGCAACAATGAACACCACCACACTCGTCAAATGGGGCAACGGACAAGGAATCCGACTCAGCCGCGAAACCATAGAACAAGCCGGCCTTAAAATCGGCGACACGTTGGAAGTCCAAGCCCAAAACGGAAAACTCACCGTCACCCCAGCCAAAAAACGCTACATCGGCATCCTCGACTACGAAAAAATGTTCGAAAACTACCACGGGCCACAACCAACCGAAGACGGATTCGCCGCACCGGTAGGAAAGGAACTCATGTGACCCAATACCATTACGGCGACATCGTTTGGGCAAACCTCGACCCCGCATCCGGCCATGAACAAAACAAACGCCGACCACTTATCATCGTCACCAACGATGCCTACAACCGGTATAACAACCTTCCCATGACCATTCCCGTCACCAGCAACAGGGAATACCCGCTCCATGTCAACATCGGGGTTATCCCCACAGAAGATGGCGATGAAATACACGGGTGGGCGGAAATCGAACAAGCCAAATGTCTTGATTTGGAAGCGCGACAAGCTGTCCGAGTGGGTTCACTGGATGAAGCGACTTTGGATAAGATCACTGAAACCTTGCTGAGTGGACTCTTGCAGCCAACCATGCGCATCGAACGCTTCGCCTAGATTCCGCCGCAATCTTGAGTGGAACCATCAACAAAAATCAGCAATCGCGGACGGTGTCTTACCGGTCAAAACCCGTCGTAGGAAAGGAACTCCCATGGTTCAGAGCACGCTCACCCGTGAAGAGTATCACCGATCGCCTGATCCGGTCGCCCGTTTCGGTATTCCCGATCTTGAAGTCAGCAAGTATGATCTGCTGTTGATCGACACGAACGGCAAGTATCCGGAGTTGATCAGTCGGAAGATGCTGATCACGGTCATGCTTGACAAGCTCAACTGGAATCTGGAGAAGGTGGACGACAAGATTCTGATCACCGAAGATGAGATTCTTGTCGTCACGATCAAACGCGAGACGGATACGGATGATACTCCGGTTTGGATCGCCTACGAGAACAGTGAGAAGACCGCTGAAAACTATCGATTGTTAGATCTGATCGAAACAATCGCAGAACAGCATCTTGACGGTCCTATGATGGATCGTCTCTCCGAAAAAATGAGTATGCTGGATCAGATTCTCTGACCATCTCCCGTTACAAAAGACAGGCGATATTCGTCTATCCCAACAAGTTTTTCTCAACCGTCCGATCCATCAAACAAGTTAACGCTTACCGTTAAAACCGGTATCCGAAAATCGACTGGATCGGAAAGAGAAAAAATAGAGGCTTCTGCTGTTTTCGTGGGTTAGGTTGTTGGTGTTGGTAGTTGGATGTTGAGTCCGCCGCATCTGAGCATGACGAGGCTGATGAGGTTGGTGACGTGGTGGAAGCCGTAGGCCATGCGGATGG
>NZ_JAFEJR010000042.1:0-2698 GCF_018555335.1 Bifidobacterium sp. SO1
CATTGGAACACCAAACGAAGGCAGAAACGACTTGAGGGACACACCCCGGAGGAATTCCGGAATATGTCCCTCACAGCCTGATCAGGTACCCTTAATAAACCACGTCCAACTTCCGGGGCGCAGTTCAGTTCAC
The DNA here is from genome assembly GCF_018555335.1 of Bifidobacterium sp. SO1. Lineage (NCBI taxonomy): Bacteria > Bacillati > Actinomycetota > Actinomycetes > Bifidobacteriales > Bifidobacteriaceae > Bifidobacterium > Bifidobacterium sp. SO1. The sequence goes on from NZ_JAFEJR010000042.1 coordinate 134, forward strand.
ACGTTACCCCCTTATAATATAACGTCAAATTCCTGCATTCGTATGCAGGAATTTGATTTATGAGTCGATGGTGACCGATTTGATATGGGGCTGCAGGATATCTAGTTACTGACTGGTAGCTTTTGGTTTATCATGCTCGATACTGAACAGGGCAATGGAACGTCGATTGCATATTGTGATCATTCGGGGGTATATTTGGTTTATGTTGGCTGCCGAGCTGACATACTGAGAAGTATTATGGTGTGAGCAAGGAGATAGAAGGTTATGGGCAGGAGTCTATCTTTCCATAGCTGGCGAACGAGAATACGCGGTGTCGTTGCGGCTGTAGCTGCGACCGCAGTATCGTTCTCAATAGGAATCGTTTCATCGACAACTGCTTCCGCAGCTGAAGCGCAATTCCAGTCAGCGGCACAGGTATTTCGTATCAACGGGGAATCAGCTGCGAACAATTCCAAAATTTTTTGGCAGGCTGTGTCGGGCGCTAACAGCTACTCTGTATACCGTGTTTCTGCAGGCAGTAAGACGCTTGTGGGCACAACTTCGGGCACAAGCATCGATGATTATGGGTTGCCTGTTGGGACAGCGGCAACGTATGAGGTATTGGCATATTCAGGCAGCAGCCTGAAAGGGAAAGCTTCCTCCAACAGTGTTGAAACCTTTACTCCTACGCAGATTACGCTGCAGCATAACAATGTGACTCCGCCTGCGATGGACAAGGACCCGGTCGGCAAAACGGAAGTCCCAGTGTATAACTCACGTTCGGGTTCTACTCCCAAGCCTTTCAATGGCAGTCAAAAGAAGTGGGTGAACAGTGTTTCGAACGGTTGCCCCAGCAGCGCTGCTCAATTGGCAAAATACTGGTCTATTCGCCAGCCTTCCGATAACGATCAAAGACGTTCATGGATTCAGGTAAGGAAAGATGGCACTTCGCTGCATCTGTTCCAAGACACGCATTGGCAGTTCCAGGCGCAGGCTGATGCCATCAACCCTAATGGGCCGACGGTTTTTGCTTGTGATACTCATGAATACATCAATGATGCAAAGTCCGGTTCTAAGTGGGAGCTGCCTAACAGTCGAATTGAAGGTACAACCTTTATCGAGAATCCTGCTAACGGTCATGCGGTATTGATCGGACACTTGGAAGGTACGAGTGGCTATGACCGAGCGGAGCTGTTGATTGTCGATATTGATCCGGATAAAGGTGTGGTAAGCGCCTACCATGGCCGTCCGTCCAACCATGACATTCGTGATTTAAGCGCGTACGTTGAAGGCGGTACTCTGTACGTCGTCGCGGCCACTGACAAAAATCAGAATATCTCTATTATTAAGATCAATAGTTCGTGGAGCCAGCCTGAATCGATCTTAGCGACTGTATTTAAAGGTCAAGGGCGAGAAGCACCGAAGATCCATAAGATCGGCAACTACTATTATCTGTATACTTCTGCGACAAGAGGATTCTATTCATCTCAAACGAAGTATATCTATTCGACGAATCTGGCAGGTCAATGGTCAAATCCAATCAGCGTAGGTAATGCCACTGCCAGCGATGGACAGTTTTATCTGATCCGTACGGATTCGGGTAGCAAGAGAGTGACCTATTCCGAGATTGATAGACATTATGGTCAGTATCGCTCGCCGAAGACTGCACTTAATAATGTTCTTCGTATGCACCCGCTCGCTATCAATGGAACGTATCATGCAACCGCTTGGTATCCAGAAGTGGATGTCGACTCCGTATATGGTGCTGTTCCTGTACAGAACGGCAGGAATATTTCCTATGGGCGTGTTGCTTCTGATTCTGAGAATGGTAATACGAATCTACTGACTGACGGCAGTGATTCCGAAGATGCATCTTCTGTGGGCCACTCGACCAAGCCGTATACAGTGACTCTCGACTTGGGTGTTGCCAGCAACATTCGTGAGGTTGATTTTAGCTCTCGTCTTACGAATAGTGCATTGACGTATAATAAGTATGGAATTTCCGTTTCTAACGATGGAAAGTCCTTTACGCAGATTGTGAATGGTGATTCCAGTAACTTCTCTGGATTCATTCCGAATAGTGTCAATACCACGGCACGTTATGTTCGCTTGACGATGCGTGATTGGCCTCTGGTTTCTGGCTCTGGCTCGCAATGGAATCCCCCGAAGGAAGGTCTATACGAGATTTATGTGTATGGTAGCCTTCCGCCGGATACCACCAAGCCAGTGTTCTCTGGAGTCGGTGACGCGAGCATTGAGAGCGGTACCAAGTTTGATCCGAGAGCTGGTGTAACGGCCAAGGACGATCGTGATGGCGATCTGACCAAATCGATTACGGTGAGCGGAAGCGTTGATACATCCGTAATTGGCACGTATACATTGACCTATTCTGTTTCCGACAAGGCTGGCAACACTGCTACCGCAACGCGTAAGGTTACGGTAACCGCGGCTCGGCCAAGGTTCACGGTTCGGTTTGATGGTAATGGTGGTTCCGGTGCTGCCGCGCAGTCTGTGGCGCAGGGCGGCAAGGCCGCCAAGCCGAAGAATCCGACGCGTTCCGGCTATTCGTTCGATGGCTGGTATACG
>NZ_JAFEJR010000043.1:0-5401 GCF_018555335.1 Bifidobacterium sp. SO1
ATGAGGGGTGAGGTTTTTGTGTGGACGTCCTTCCTTATAGGATGTTCCGTCAATTGATGTTTTGAGAGTCATTCAATGGTTCTCTTCACGAGGTTTTTTTGTGGAGGGTTCGATTCTGGCTCAGGATGAACGCTGGCGGCGTGCTTAACACATGCAAGTCGAACGGGATCCCAAAGCTTGCTTTGGGTGAGAGTGGCGAACGGGTGAGTAATGCGTGACCGACCTGCCCTGTACTCCGGAATAGCTCCTGGAAACGGGTGGTAATGCCGGATGCTCCACATGAGCGCATGCGATTGTGGGAAAGCTTTTGCGGTATGGGATGGGGTCGCGTCCTATCAGCTTGACGGTGGGGTAACGGCCCACCGTGGCTTCGACGGGTAGCCGGCCTGAGAGGGCGACCGGCCACATTGGGACTGAGATACGGCCCAGACTCCTACGGGAGGCAGCAGTGGGGAATATTGCACAATGGGCGCAAGCCTGATGCAGCGACGCCGCGTGCGGGATGGAGGCCTTCGGGTTGTAAACCGCTTTTCATTGGGATCAAGGCACCTTCGGGTGTTGAGTGTACTTTTGGAATAAGCACCGGCTAACTACGTGCCAGCAGCCGCGGTAATACGTAGGGTGCAAGCGTTATCCGGAATTATTGGGCGTAAAGAGCTCGTAGGCGGTTCGTCGCGTCTGGTGTGAAAGCCCATCGCTTAACGGTGGGTCTGCGCCGGGTACGGGCGGGCTGGAGTGCGGTAGGGGAGACTGGAATTCCCGGTGTAACGGTGGAATGTGTAGATATCGGGAGGAACACCAATGGCGAAGGCAGGTCTCTGGGCCGTTACTGACGCTGAGGAGCGAAAGCGTGGGGAGCGAACAGGATTAGATACCCTGGTAGTCCACGCCGTAAACGGTGGACGCTGGATGTGGGGCCCTTTCCACGGGTTCCGTGTCGGAGCTAACGCGTTAAGCGTCCCGCCTGGGGAGTACGGCCGCAAGGCTAAAACTCAAAGAAATTGACGGGGGCCCGCACAAGCGGCGGAGCATGCGGATTAATTCGATGCAACGCGAAGAACCTTACCTGGGCTTGACATGTTCCCGACAGCGGCAGAGATGTCGCCTCCCTTCGGGGCGGGTTCACAGGTGGTGCATGGTCGTCGTCAGCTCGTGTCGTGAGATGTTGGGTTAAGTCCCGCAACGAGCGCAACCCTCGCCCCGTGTTGCCAGCAATTCGGTTGGGGACTCACGGGGGACCGCCGGGGTTAACTCGGAGGAAGGTGGGGATGACGTCAGATCATCATGCCCCTTACGTCCAGGGCTTCACGCATGCTACAATGGCCGGTACAACGGGATGCGACAAGGCGACTTGGAGCGGATCCCTGAAAACCGGTCTCAGTTCGGATCGGAGCCTGCAACCCGGCTCCGTGAAGGTGGAGTCGCTAGTAATCGCGGATCAGCAACGCCGCGGTGAATGCGTTCCCGGGCCTTGTACACACCGCCCGTCAAGTCATGAAAGTGGGCAGCACCCGAAGCCGGTGGCCTAACCTCTTTTGAGGGGGGAGCCGTCTAAGGTGAGGCTCGTGATTGGGACTAAGTCGTAACAAGGTAGCCGTACCGGAAGGTGCGGCTGGATCACCTCCTTTCTACGGAGAATTCAGGATGCTGTTTGGCATCCGGTGTGTGCCCCGCGCCGCGGACAGTCCGTGGTTGGTCGGGGTCGCTGGTGTGGAAATGATCATTCGGCTCGCGGGTTCGTCCTGCGGGGAGTGGTGCGGATGCGCTTTTGGGTCCCCGGACCGTCACCCCAAGGATCGTTGGTTCTTGGTGCGGTTCGTGCCCATGCCCGGCACGCGGGTCTTCGGATTCGGCCGGTTGCGGGTGTGGTGCGTGGTGGTTTGAGAACTGGATAGTGGACGCGAGCAGAGGCGAGCGAGAGTTTTTTTCTTGTTTGTTTTCTGCTGTTTTTTCGCCGGACTCCGTTTTGGAGTCTGGTTGTTTGATCGTTTTGTGATCGTTAGTGTGATGATTTGTCGTCAAGCGTGAATCAGCTCGTTTGAATGCGTGCAACGTTCACCGTTGTGGTGTGTTGCTTGCAAGGGCGTGTGGTGGATGCCTTGGCGGACAGGACCGATGAAGGACGTGTGAGGCGACGATATGCCTCGGGGAGCCGCCAACAGGGCTTTGATCCGAGGATTTCCGAATGGGGGAACCCGGCCACCGTTATGGGTGGTCACCGCAGTTTTGCGGGGGGTACGCAGGGAAGTGAAACATCTCAGTACCTGCAGGAAAGGATACTCCGTGAGTAGTGGCGAGCGAAAGCGGATGAGGCCAAACCGGTTGCGTGTGATACCCGTCGGGGGTTGCGCTGCCGGTGTTGCGGGACGCGTGTCCCGGTACCGACGTGCCGGGCGGAAGTGAGAAAACTCTGGCTGAGGCGAACCGGATTGAAGGCCGGGCCGCAGCGGGTGCCAGCCCCTTAGCCGAAGGGCCAGGGTCTTCCGATCGTGTTCCCAAGTAGCCCGGGCCTCGTGGAATCCCGGGTGAATCTGCCCAGACCGTTGGGTAAGCCTAAGTATTCCTGTCCGACCGATAGCGTACTAGTACCGTGAGGGAAAGGTGAAAAGCACCCCGGGAGGGGAGTGAAACAGTTCCTGAAACCGTGCGCCTACGATCCGTCGGAGCCTTTCGGGGTGACGGCGTGCCTATCGAAAAATGAGTCTGCGAGTCAGTGGCATGTGGCGAGCGTAAGCCGTGTGGTGTACGCGTAGCGAAAGCGAGTCTTAAAAGGCGTATGAGTCGCGTGTCCTGGACCCGAAGCGGGATGATCTAGCCCTGGGCAGGCTGAAGCGCGGGTAAGACCGCGTGGAGGGCCGTACCCACCTGGGTTGAAAACCGGGGGGATGACCTGGGGCTAGGGGTGAAAGGCCAATCAAATTCCGTGATAGCTGGTTCTCTCCGAAATGCATTTAGGTGCAGCGTCGGTTGATTGCGTCCGGGGGGTAGAGCTACTGGATGCTTGCGGGCCCGTACTGGGTACCAACAGCAGCCAAACTCCGAATACCCGTGGCGTGTATGCCGGCAGTGAGTCGGCGGGGGATAAGCTCCGTCGTCGAAAGGGAAACAGCCCAGATCGTCGTCTAAGGTCCCCAAGCGCGTGCTAAGTGGGAAAGGATGTGGAGTCGCATAGACAGCCAGGAGGTTGGCTCAGAAGCAGCCATCCTTGAAAGAGTGCGTAACAGCTCACTGGTCTAGTGGTTCCGCGCCGACAATGTAGCGGGGCTCAAGCACGCCACCGAAGACGCGGCAGTACTTTGTACTGGGTAGGAGAGCGTCCCCAACGGGGCGAAGCGGGGGTGTAAACGTCCGTGGACTGTTGGGGAGTGAGAATGCAGACATGAGTAGCGAGAGGCGGGTGCGAATCCCGTCCGCTGGATGACCAAGGGTTCCGGGGCCACGCTCGTCGTCCCCGGGTGAGTCGGGTCCTAAGGCGAGGCCGACAGGCGTAGTCGAATGGATGAACGGGTCGATATTCCCGTACCGGCTTGAGACCGACAAAACCGAGGCCGTGAGTACTAACCTCCGGTTCGTGGTGATCCTTCCTTCGGGTTGGTGATCCGTGGACTGTTGGGACCGTAGCGGTAGTAGGTCGACGCAGGAGTGACGCAGGAGGGTAGCCGGCCGCGGAGGTGGTTTTCCGTGGTCAAGCGTGTGGCCCGCATCCCAGGCAAATCCGGGGTGCATGAGGGTGAGGCGCGATGATGGGGACGAAAGTCCGAATCCGGTGATCCCATGCTGCCGAGAAAAGCTTCGGCGTTAGGGCTCTTGCCGCCCGTACCCCAAACCGACACTGGTGGTCAGGTAGAGAATACCGAAGCGATCGAGCGAATCCTGGTCAAGGAACTCGGCAAATCACTCCCGTGCCTTCGGTATAAGGGAGACCCCTTGGGGTGAAGCGCCTCGCGCGTGGAGCCTTGGGGGGTGGCACAGGCCAGGGGGTAGCGACTGTTTACCAAAAACACAGGAGCGTGCGAAGGCGCAAGCCGCTGTATACGCTCTGACGCCTGCCCGGTGCCGGAAGGTTAAGAGGATCCGTCAGCCTTTTGGTGAAGCGGTGAATTCAAGCCCCGGTAAACGGCGGTGGTAACTATAACCATCCTAAGGTAGCGAAATTCCTTGTCGGGTAAGTTCCGACCTGCACGAATGGCGTAACGACTTCCCCACTGTCTCGACCAGGAGCTCGGCGAAATTGCAGTACGAGTAAAGATGCTCGTTAAGCGCAGAAGGACGAAAAGACCCCGGGACCTTTACTATACCTTGGTATTGGCGTTAGGCGCGGATTGTGTAGCATAGGCGGGAGACTTCGAAGCGGGTGCGCCAGCATCCGTGGAGTCGCAAGGTGAAATACCGCTCTGTTCTCGTTTGACGTCTAACCACGGCCAGTCATCCTGGCCTGGGACAGTGCCTGGCGGGTAGTTTAACTGGGGCGGTTGCCTCCCAAAGAGTAACGGAGGCGCTCAAAGGTCCGCTCAGCCCGGTTGGCAATCGGGTGTCGAGTGTAATCGCACAAGCGGGCTTGACTGCGAGAACGACGGTTCGAGCAGGGACGAAAGTCGGAGATAGTGATCCGGTGCCGGCGCACGGGCGCGGCATCGCTCAACGGATAAAAGGTACCCCGGGGATAACAGGCTGATCATTCCCAAGAGTCCATATCGACGGGATGGTTTGGCACCTCGATGTCGGCTCGTCGCATCCTGGGGCTGGAGCAGGTCCCAAGGGTTCGGCTGTTCGCCGATTAAAGCGGCACGCGAGCTGGGTTCAGAACGTCGTGAGACAGTTTGGTCTCTATCCTCTGCGCTCGTTGGAATCTTGAGGAGGCCTGCCCATAGTACGAGAGGACCTGGGTGGACGAACCTCTGGTATGCCGGTTGTCACGCCAGTGGCACGGCCGGTTGGCTACGTTCGGAAGGGATAACCGCTGAAAGCATCTAAGCGGGAAGCCCGCTCCAAGATAAGGATTCCATGCAGGCTTGACCTGCGAGACCCCCCATGCAGAACACGTGGTCGATAGGCCGGACGTGGAAGCCCCGCAAGGGGTGGAGCCGACCGGTACTAACGGGGAAAAGGCAATACACTCATCCGACCATTCATGGTTGGACACGCATCACTCGACTGGCTCATGCGACACGACATTGAGCACTGCGCACGAAACGAATCAACGCGTCCACTATCCGGTCCCCGAACCACCACGAATGCCGGCAAGCCATGCTGCTTGACCGATAGAATTGAAGATTTGCGGCGGTCATGGCCCAGGTGAGACGCCCGGTCCCATTCCGAACCCGGAAGCTAAGGCCTGGCACGGCGATGGTACTGCACTCGACAGGGTGTGGGAGAGTAGCACGCCGCCGCATTTACACGT
>NZ_JAFEJR010000044.1:0-2204 GCF_018555335.1 Bifidobacterium sp. SO1
TCCGTCACGCCGTAAGGAGTACGGCTCCCCAACGTCAGCCAAGCATCCCGTGAGGAACGGGAGAACGGTTGAAACGAGGGTCAAGAACAAGACTAGCGGAATAAAACACTAGACAAGTTCATACTCTCCGTAGGCAACGTATCCGCAAAAGTCCGCGAGCGCCTATGGCGAAGGATCGGTCGGACTATCCATGATGGGCGTGCAACGATGGCTTGGTACACACAAAGCCAGTTACATATACTCGATCATCATGGCAAACGAACACCTATACAGCTAGACGGAACGACGTTAATGTCCAAGCCTCTCGGCAAGGAGGACAATCCGACCAGCCAAGAAGTATCCAATTTGCAAAAACAGCCCCACGATGGGCATGAAAAGCTTGAAAACTAAACGATCGACCCCACACAAGTGGGGATGAACCTAGATCGCTGACACGCCGCCACCACGCGTACCAATCGACCCCACACACGTGGGGATGAACCTTTTCGTTTTCGAACATATGAGCAGGGCGGTCAATCGACCCCACGACAGTGGGGATGAACCCGTGTCGGTGCTGACGCCGCCGACCCGGTAGTGATCCGACCCCACACCAGTGGGGATGAACCACACGCACGAAGGACAACCGGATCATCGGTGTCGGATCGACCCCATACATGTGGGGATGAACCCTTCATATGAAGGTCGCCCGAATCGTCCGGGTCATCGACCCCACACACGTGGGGATGCACCGCCTGGATCTGGCAAGTCCGCCGCTGGGGTAGTATCGACCCCACACACGTGGGGATGAACCCTACATGCCACCGTTGCACCCATCATCGCCCCGATCGACCCCACACACGTGGGGATGAACCCTACATGCCACCGTTGCACCCATCATCGCCCCGATCGACCCCACACACGTGGGGATGAACCCCGTCCGCCATGAAGCTCCAACCGACGCCAATGATCGACCCCACATATGTGGGGATGCACCAACGGGGATGATCGTCGCGACGGATACGACGACCTATCGACCCCACCCCGTGGGGATGCACCCTCATTGGTGTCCAAAACCTTGGTGCTGTTCTTGATTGACCCCACACATGTGGGGATGTACTGCACAAAGCTGAGGGTTTTTGTTTCTGACGTGATTTTTTGTTATACTGTATTCGTCCACAGTTTTGAAGGTTCATGATGACATCACCGACTTTATCGCAAGCAAAACCAACCCCTAATCATGTGGTTGACTACTCACCATCTACAACGATCACCACTCCGATGCCGCCTGTAAGGGTGACTGGTTCCACATTGAGTCGTAAGTCGTTGAGGGCTTTGCAGCGTCGTGAACAGCGATTCCGTAAGCGTATGTTTTATGGGATGGCTGGTGTTGCGATTGTTTACGCGATCGGCGGGATTGTGTTTGCCTTGTTGTCGTCGTCTGTGCTTTGGTTGCGCGTGGTGTTGATTCTAATGTTCGTTGGCGCTGCTGTTTGCAGCGTGGTCCCGTCTGCTGTTTATGCGAGCAGGAGAACGATTCTTGTTAAGGAGGTTTAGTTTTGGCCGTTAATGTCACACAGAAAGATGAGACGTTGCACATGGTGATGTCGGAGATTCAACACAGGATTGGAGTGTTTGCTGACCAACCGTATGATGAGCGGGAGCGTGGCTATGTTGCCGCTCTGGTTGGATTGCATGGTTGGTGCAAGAGTCGTCTTGGTTATTCGGGTTGTATGCCGCTGGAAGTGGCGAATCAGAGCGAGAAGGCTGATGTTCAATGAGCAAAACGACTGTTTCTTTGGCTGAGTTTGCGGCTCGGTATGTACGTGATCGTCGTTCTGAACGCCAGTCGGTGCAGCTGACGAACCGGAATCGGGTTGAGCTGACGGTGATTCAGAATCAGTGGGCGAATCTGGTAGGTAAGGAGAAGCTGGATATCTATTCGGCTCCGGAGGCTGTGATCCGTAGCATTGAGACGACGAAGGCCGGGCATGAATTGTTTGATCGGCTGCGTGATGAGAACGGCATTGTTCTGTATGGTTTGAGGAGTTCTTCTTTGCGTTAGTGGTGCGGTTGGTTTTGTCTTCTTGGACAATAATGTTAGGCTCTGTTAGACCAAGGTTGACTTAAGCAACGGGATCGTCACCCTGATTACCTCGGTGCATGACGATCCCGTTATGATTACCTGCCGGTGTTGGGGAGATCTATCTCCTTGTTGAGGAGAGCAT
>NZ_JAFEJR010000045.1:0-1726 GCF_018555335.1 Bifidobacterium sp. SO1
CACCGTGTTTGGTTGTTTGATGGGTTGAGTGGCGACGCTGACGCTCGCACCATGCGTGGTGTTGTTTGAAAACCTACGCGTGGGAGCGGACGTGGCGTGTTAGCGCGTGCCTCGTCGGATGGCTCGTTTGCGGTTGCCGGCCGTGGCGACGCGTGCCTGTTTGCCGGTCGTGCCGTTGCCGTCGTGCAGGCGGTTGGCTTGCGTGGCGGTCAGCGGGGGTTTGAGCTGGTATTGCTCGGTCTGTTCGAGCGTGACATGGGTCGTGGGACGCTTGTCCGCGGGAGCGCATGGCGCGGGCGCGAGGGTGAGCCGGCCGGTGCCGGCCAGGCTCGAGCGGCAGCGGACCATGCTGTCGAGTCCCGTCACGCTCCATGCGAGCCCGGTGTGTTTGGTGCGCGCGCAGACCACGTGCGCGTTCGTGGCCTCCATCGTGCCCAGCGAGGCATCGGTGATTCTCGTCCGGTTGGACGCGATGTACTTGTACAGTTCGGTCAGTTTGCCCATGGTCGCGGCGAACCGGTCGTTCTCGCGGCCGGCGCATTCGTGCGCTGCGACGCTCATCCAGTCGGCCATGGTCTTGAGCGCGAGGTCGGGGCGGATCGCGTCGATGGCCTTGAGGATCGGCGTGACGAGGGGTTCGGGCGCGAGTTTGCGGGTCTTGTCGTTCAGGTGCCAGCGGTCCATGACTCCCGCCGCGTCGGCCTTGACGAGTTCGCCGATGTCCCGGTAGGCCTTCTCCCCGTCGCATCCCCAGTACGCGCGTTTCACGTCGCTCAGGTCCCATTTCATGTTGACGAGCCCGGCGAGCCGGTCCGCGAACGTGATCCCGTCCTCGACGGCCGCGTACACGAGCACGTTGCGGCACCGGTTGGACGCCGTCCCGCCGTCCGCTCCCGTGACGGGCGTCTTGCCCTCGTACGCCTTCGCGTCGCGTACCTGCGCCCATCTGGGCGTGTTCGCCTTCTTCATGGCCCGGGTGCGCTGCAGATGGCAGTACACGCCGTCGGCCTCCATGAACAATGTCCCGGTCTTCTCCTCGCCGACGATCTCGCCGCCCAGCCAACGCCTGCTGGCCTCCTCGGCCCGGGCCATGAGCGGCGCGGCGCATGTTTCGATCGCGTCCTTGACCGCGGCCGGGCTCAACGTCTCGCGGGAGAACACGGCCACGTGCGCGGCCGCGGGACGATACGCCTGATCGCACGCCATCGACGCGACGAACGCCTTCAGACCCCGGCTCGCCTTCTCGCGCGGCATGCATATCCCCGTGTCCTCGAACAGCAGATACCGGGGCCTGCCGTCCGTATCCCGGTAGCGGCGCACGCGGAACTCGACCGTGCCCGCGATCGTCAGCAGCCGTTTCGCGTCGCGTCCGATCACCTTCAACGAACGATCACGCGAGGCGAAGATCTCGTCGTCGCGCGCGCTCAGACGCGCGCCCAACGCGGTCAGGGACAAGCGCGTGAACGGCGCGACCGCACGCGATTCGAGATCCAACGCGTCCGACGCCTCGCCGACCGCCCCGCCGGACTCGCGCCACGCGTCCGCCAAGCCACGCACCATCACCGCGAGCATTTCCTCGTCACCGGCGAACGCGCGCTCCAGGCAACGCCACGCACGCGCATGCTGCTGACTCATCGACACACTAACACTGCTACCCTTGACCACGGAGGCTCCTTCGCTAGAACGGTTAGGTTTAAGGCACCACCCATTCTGCCTAGAAGCCTCT
>NZ_JAFEJR010000046.1:0-1480 GCF_018555335.1 Bifidobacterium sp. SO1
TGAACTGCGCCCCGGAAGTTGGACGTGGTTTATTAAGGGTACCTGATCAGGCTGTGAGGGACATATTCCGGAATTCCTCCGGGGTGTGTCCCTCAAGTCGTTTCTGCCTTCGTTTGGTGTTCCAATGCATGATGTACGCGTCTAGCCCGGCCTTGAACTCCTCGTATGAGGAGAACTCTCGGCCGGTGTAGAACTCGTCCTTGAGGTGACCGAACACCTGCTCGGTCGCGGCGTTGTCGATGCAGTTGCCCTTCCTGCTCATGGACTGGCGGATGTTCAGCTCCGTCAGTCGGCTTCTCCACCAGTCGTGCTGGTACTGCCAGCCCATGTCGGAGTGGAGTATGGGATCGGCGCCCGCTGGCAGGCGGGTCTCGAGCATGGCGAGCAGGCGTTGCTGCTGGGCGAGGTCGGGATGCCGGCTTATATCCCAGGCGATGATCTCCTTGGAGCCCATGTCGTATATGGGTGCCAGATACGCCTTGCCGCCGGTGATCTTGAACTCGGTGACGTCCGTGCCTAGTTTGGCCCACGGGCGGTCGGCCGTGAAGTCGCGTTCCAACAGGTTCGGCACCTTGACGCCCGTGTCGCCCTTGTAGGAACTGTATCTGCGGTACGGGTTCGGGCGTCGTATCCGGCATTCCAGGTTCATGCGGCGCATGACCTTCAGCACGCTTTTGTGACTCACGCGCATGCCGAACTCGTGCACGAGGCACATGCGGATCTGCCGGTGGCCGCACCCGTTGGGCGTACGCCGGAAAATGCCGGCGACCGTCGACTCTATATCCGGCCGGGTGACATGGGCCGGATGCGAGAGAAGATAATAGTACGTGCTCCTCGCGAGCCCCGACGCCTTCAACAGGCACCGGAGCGGATGGCCCAGCCCCGCCAGCGCCGAGACAATCACCGATTTGTCCCGGTTGGTGACTTCGACGCCAGCAGGGCCCGGACTTTTTCCAGGTACGCGACCTTCGCTTTGAGGTACGTGACTTCCTCTTCAAGGAGCTGCTCGCGCGTGGGAGCCGGTTTCGGTTTGGACTTCGCGCCCTTGGGCCTGCCTTTCGGTTTCGGCAGCAACGCTTCCGGGCCTCCCGCACGGTATTCGCGACACCAACGCTCCAACAGGGAGACGCTCGCGATCCCGTACTTCGCCATGACCTCGACCTTCGTCAGACCACACTCCACATGATCGCGTGTCGCGGCGAGCTTTGTCTCGTAATCGTATGTTCTGTTACCGCCACGTTCCGCCATGAGTGCCGCCTCCCCGCCGACCCGGTATAACAACACCCATTTTTCCGCTGTCTGCCGCGGCATGCAAACCCGTCTGGCCAAGGCATTGCTCCCGACACCTTGACGAATCAACGCCAACGCGATCTTCCTGAACTCGTCATCATAATGACGTCTACGGTCCCCAGACATAAAAAACCGCACCTCCGATTATCGAATCTGAATTACTCCAGTCCAACAATCAGGGTGCGGTTCA
>NZ_JAFEJR010000047.1:0-1420 GCF_018555335.1 Bifidobacterium sp. SO1
TCCGCCTGTTCATCGAAGCGCAAGGCCGGAAGATCATCGTGATCAACGAGGCTGCGGATGATCGGACGGATCTGATTCAGGATCTCGTGTCGATCATCTACTCGTTCAGCGCCCGCCTGTACGGTCAGCGCCGGTCAAAAAAAGCCGTGAAGATGGTGGACATCCTCACCCAAGCCGAAAGCGGGGTGGATGATGCCGTCGAAGCCTGACAAGGTGTACAGCGCGTACAAGGTCGGATTCCCCGTCAACGCGGGCAAGACGCTGGAGTTGAAGCGCATGCTCCCCGTCTGGCGACAGGGGCTGAAGCATACACTGTCCGTGTTGGAGCGGACGATCCTCACCGGTGGGAAGAAGCCGCGTTGGGTCGACGCGAAGACATGGGACGGCGGACTGTCGCAACGCCAATGGGATTCCGTGACCCGTCAGGCGAAGGCCATGCTCGACTCATGGATCGAACTGCGTGAGATCGATTTCCGTCATATCGTGTCCGGTTCCACGATCGACGACAGGCTGAAACGTGAACTGTATAGGATCAACCTGCGTCACGCATGGTGGGAGCCGGGCGATGATCCCGCGCACAAAATGGCGCGGCGCATCATCAAGCATCTGCGCAAACGCATCCCGTTCCCGAACCCGATGCACTGCCGAACCATGAGCATGGATGGTAAGATCGCGCAGATCCAACCGTCCATGAAGGGCAGCAGCTTCTACTATTGGGCGCGCATATCCACGCTGACCAAAAACCAGACACTGTATGCGCCATTGGTCGTGCATTCCGACCTCGAACCACACCTGCACCCCAATGATCCAGAAACATTGGCGAACCACCTGCAGGTACGCGTCAACGAGGACGGAACCGTCACCGCCCTCGTCATGACCACCCAAGACACCATCAAACCCCGTGACACGGGCGAGACGATCGGCTTGGACTGGGGGTTGAACAGCCTGTTCGCCACCAGCGACGGACGCCTCTACGGGTTGAAACTGTATGCTTGGCTCAAACAACGCGACGACGAGCTGACCATCCTCACCAAGGAACTCGCCCGCTCCAACATCCCGTACAAGCAGTCCAGACGATACCGGAACCTGAACCGTCGCATCCGCGAATACGTGAAGAACGAAACCAACCGTGTCCTCAACATCATCGCCGACGACACGCTTCAAGAACTCGTTATCGAGGACTTGGACTTCCGCCACGGCGGACTGTCCAAACGTATGAACCGGATCATCAGCCGGGCCGGACGTGCCACGGTCCGTTACAAGCTGCAACGGCTCAACCAGACCCACGGCATCATCATCACCCAAGTCAACCCCGCATACACTTCACAGGAATGCGGATCATGCGGTTGGACCAGCGAAAAGAACCGTCCAACCCAATCCCAATTCCACTGCGAATGCTGCGGACGCAAACTCAACGCCG
>NZ_JAFEJR010000048.1:0-1400 GCF_018555335.1 Bifidobacterium sp. SO1
GAGGCTTCTGCTGTTTTCGTGGGTTAGGTTGTTGGTGTTGGTAGTTGGATGTTGAGTCCGCCGCATCTGAGCATGACGAGGCTGATGAGGTTGGTGACGTGGTGGAAGCCGTAGGCCATGCGGATGGTGACCTTGATTCGGTTGTTGAACGCCTCGAGCCTGGCGTTGGAGTAGCCCAGTTCGATCGTGCGCAGGATGTCGGGCCGGCGGCGTCGGATCTTTTTGGAGAGTTCGACGATTTCGGGGATACGCGAGTGTGACGCCCAGAACACCCAGTGGTTCAACTCGCCGCGCGCCTGGTCGAGGGGGTGTTTGAGCAGGGTGCGCAACAGTTCCTTGAGCTGCCAGGTGCGGTAGAGCTGGCCTTTGGGGTCCGTGTTCCTCAACGCGTCGAACGCCTCGTTCTGCTTGTCGGTGAGTTGGTCTGGGTTCTTCAGGACGGCGTATTTGACGCCGCGCATGCGTCTGGTGGTTTCCTCGTCGTGTTCGTGTCTGGCTTGGTTCCAGAGGCGTTTTCTGACCTTGTCGAGCGCGTCGGTCATCCAGGAGACGATGTGGAAGCCGTCCAATACGCGTTCCGCGTTCGGGCAATGCTCGGCGACGCACGAGTCGATCCAACGCGCCCCGTCGCCGGTGACCACGCGGATGGAGGCGCGCTGTTCGGGTGTGAGGGCCTTGAAGAACAGGTCGAACACGTCTTTGCCGTACCCGTCGTGCGCCCAGATCACGCGGTGCCGTTCGTGGTCGACGACCACGGTCAAATACGTGTGGCCCTTCCTGTAGCTGGTCTCGTCCACACCAATCGCGGTGAGGCCGTCGAACGGCGAGGGTGCCGCCGCTTTCAGCCGTTCGGCGACCCTGTGGGCGATGTCGCCCGCGGTCCTCCACGCGATGTGCAGGAACCCGCTGACCGTTTTCTGGCTGGCGACGGTCATCAGCCATGCGCATTCCGTCTCGAAATCCCTGGTGAACCGGCTGCCGGGCTCGGCCCACGACACTTGGGCGACCACGACACCGCACCCGGGACAGTCCACGCGCGGCATCACGGCGACCAGCTCCACCCGCCAGCAGCCGAAGTCCTGGTGCCGCCAACGACGCACACCACCGCCCCGGTCGTAACCACGCCGGCGTCTGCCGCAGCGGGAGCATCGGAGCATGCCCTTGCGCGGGCGCACGCGGATCTCGAGCACGGGCGTGGGACGCAGCGGCGAGTCGACGATCCGCACGGTCTCGACCACCATGTTTTTGACGTTGAGGAGCTGGTTGAATATGCTGTTCATCAGGCGCTTGCTGGTTGCTTGTTTATCTTGGTCGAAAACATCCTACCCAGGAAGCGCTCTTCTCTTACTCCCTCAACGGCTCAACGACGAACCCACACCCACGAAAACAACACAAGCGCC
>NZ_JAFEJR010000049.1:0-1372 GCF_018555335.1 Bifidobacterium sp. SO1
TGCGTTTCACCGCCCAATCGCCGTCTGTCCGGTTTCGGATGATTTGCGATTGGGGGATAATGAGTTCGTCCCGTTCGATGAGCGTACTGAGGATGAAACGTTCCGCCGTGCCCTCGCAGCAGAACAGGACGAACTGATCGGGTTCAACGAGCATTCGCGTACTCCCTCGCATAATCATGGAGGTCGCGGATCGCCCGGTAGGCGGGGGCGGTGCCTTTCACCTGATTGGCGAAGAACGACACGCTTTTCTTCACGTCAATCCGTCCGAGATGGTCGCCAAGATTCTCGACTTTGAATCCGTTCTCCCGTCGGACGGTGAACCATATGCCATCCTTGCGGGTGAAGTGATCCAATAGTTCGGGATAATGCGTGGTGAAGATCAGTGTGGCACCGTGCGGGTTGGTTGCGGGGCTGGCGAACAGATCCATGATCGCGAAGACGATCTGCTTGTTGATGCTGTTCTCCAGTTCGTCTACCAGCAGGTATCCGCCGGAGCGCAATGTGTCGAGAACCCGTGTGAGCAGCGCGCCGCCGCGCAGCGTTCCCGCCGAGATCACGGATACGAGGGACGTGGGTGACATGTCCCGATCCTTCGCCTCGCCCTTGAACCGGAGGTGGATGCCTTCGTTGTCGGAGGAGAGGCGTTCGATCCGATCGTCGAACAGGCGGATCACCGGGGTCGCCGGGTTCGCGGAAAGCAACGGCGTGGCCGGCAGAAGGTCGGAGGTGATGTCGATCCCGTCGGAGACGGCTCCGGCGATGCTCCGATCGGCGGACAGGTAGCGTCGCGCATCATTGGAGAGTTCGTTGTCCTTGCCGGGTTTGCCGACGTTTCGGGTCGATTCGACCGTCCAATGATCATCGGGCCTTCCGCTGATCGCCTGTTCGATCCGATTGCGGCTCATTCTTCCGTGGTTGAGGCGAAGCGTCTCCCGCTCGTATTTCAACGGGGTGCGCGGATCGCCTGTCGGGGTGATGACGCTTTCGATGAGATGGAATTTTCCCTCGTGTTCGAAGACGGCGCGGATGATCACGGTCTTGTCCATCATATCCAGCAGGGGGAAGATGTCTGAAATCAGTGATCCCAAAGGCATCCCACTGGTCGCGCCGAGTGCGAGTTCGATGATTCGCAGGAGCGTGGTTTTGCCTGACGCGTTGATGCCGGCGATGCCGATGACGGTGGAGATGCTGATGTTGCGTGCGGCCTTGTCGAGCTGGTGGGTGAAGCCGGGGCTGCGAACCGCGTCGACGGTGTGGAGGTTGAAGAAGACTTCGCCGTTTTCGTACAGGCGAAGCCCGTTGAGGTGGAATGCCAGCAGTCTCATCATTTTCTCCATTGTGAACGTTTTTTTCGTTTATAACAGCATATCAT
>NZ_JAFEJR010000005.1:0-179394 GCF_018555335.1 Bifidobacterium sp. SO1
CATCCGCATGGCCTACGGCTTCCACCACGTCACCAACCTCATCAGCCTCGTCATGCTCAGATGCGGCGGACTCAACATCCAACTACCAACACCAACAACCTAACCCACGAAAACAGCAGAAGCCTCATAAAAAACCGTTCAGTTTTTTGTTATCTAACGATTCAGTCTATTGAAAGCACAAACCATTTGTCAAATATGATACGCAAAAACGTGAACGTCGAGCGAATCAGATCACCCATGTACAGATCCGATCGCAGTCGTTCGATTTCGCGCATGCGATACATGCGGTTGTAATCAGTCAGCGCGTCGAAATAATTCTGGATAACCGTGTATCCGTCCAGTTTCAGGTCTTCGACCGACCGCATGAGCCGCACCTTCGCGTAATGCTCCGAACAATCATAGGAGTCCGGCACCCCCCCAACGGAATGCCGGACTCCTTGCGTATGTACAGAGATCGTCGTCCGTGCGGTCAGACCGCATGCGCACTATAAATCGTCAAATAACTGTCAAATAAAAAATCGTTGGAAAATCAACGTTTTTGTGGTTTCAGGCCACCGAATTACGGTTACTCGTCAAATAAAACCATTGGTCTGCAGTGTACGACGCTTACGCCCATGCCGGTATGTATTCCATCTTCTTTCGCGACGCATCGGGATCAACTGGTTTGATCAATTCTGCGTGTACGGCTTCACGGATCAGCCGTGAGATCTGAGACGAATACGAATCCGAAAGGCCGAACCTTGCGCGCAGGGACGCATTCGTCAGACAGGTCCCGTCAGCAAACTGTATGCATGCATGCCAATAGCATGAATCCATGCGTTCGCTGGTACTGAGTTGAGTGTACGGACGGTATTGGGAAAGCCTGATCATGATGCTTGGGCTATCGCCATCCGATTGCTGTATCTCCGGAGACGGGAGTTGTGCGGTCTCGCATGCGTCGATGATCTTGTCCCATCCGGAACCTGCTTCTTCGCACATATGCAGTCTGCGGGAGAGTGCCGCGAGCTTGGGGTTGCGCGCAGCCGGTGGATCGTTGACGAGACGTTCGATGCTGATCAGGGAGTTACCTGGATTGGAGAATTCCACACGATTGTCAAAAATCTCGATAAGCGGTCCGGCTCCTCGTATGGTGAGGTCCTGATGGATGAGCATGTTGCCGAGCAGTTCTCGTACTGCGATCGGCGGATAGGCGAATGTGGTGACGCGTAAGGCTCGTCCGATGGTCTCGCTTTCCGGTAGCCATGCTTGCAGAAAAGCCGCGATGGAATCCATGTCGGCATATCCGTGTGGGTAGGTTTGAGTTCGCGAGGGGGACGATTTGCGGACTCCATCATACTTAATGACTCGCAGCGCCTTACGGCTGACGGTGGGGTACTGCTGCAGATCCTCGGCGAACAGCAACGCACCCAGATTGGTAATGGCATACTGTCCGCTATCCAATGCCTTCACCAAGTGGTCGGTTTCCAGATACCGCAAGACCGATTCCTGACTGGAAGGCATCGGAGTCGCAGACTGAGTGAAGTACGCTTTCCAACGCAACTGGGTCAGTACTTCCTCGGCCGTCAGCCAAGGCAATGCAATCTGCTCCTCGAACGATTCCGATTTGGTGACCTCCCACAACCGACGTTCGCGTTGTGAGTTCTTTGCCAACGGTTGCGTCGAGGTGCCGGACCGAACGTATTCGGCGCCGTCAAACGACACGGGATAACCTGCGGCCGGCCATATGCGCAGGATTACCAGACGCTTATCATCGACATTGATCGGGATAAACCGAAACTCCGCGTTCTTGGATAATTTGAGACGGAGCCAAAGCTCCAGTTCCTGTCCCTTATGCTTCTCATTGAGCGGATTGAAAGTAGTGCCGATGATATTGTGCGTGTTGTCGTCAACACCCCAGAGCATGTAGGCATAGTATTGGCCTTCCACGGCTGCGGCATTGGCGAGAGCGGAAATGTCCTTGCCGATCATAAAGGCATCGTTGTTGGATTCCTTGAATTCCGGCATGGTGACCGAATACGAACCCGGAAGCCCCTTGAACGCCGTCGCGCTGCGTCCGCATGGTGGGTGCTTGTCCGCTCCGCATGAGGCGCAATCCTTATAATCGTGCCGCTTACGTAGAATAGGCGGCAAGTTTACCCATAGAGAGAATGGACAGCAGTGGCTCTCATCGTGCAGAAGTACGGCGGTTCGTCGGTCGCCGATACGGACTCCATCAAGCGCGTGGCCAAGCGCGTCGTCGAGACGAAGAAAAAGGGCAATAAGGTCGCGGTGGTCGTCTCCGCGATGGGCGACACCACCGACGATCTGATCGACCAGGCGCTCAGTATCGACTCCAATCCGCCCGAGCGCGAGATGGATATGCTCATGACCGCCGGCGAACGCATCTCCATGAGCCTGCTCGCGATGGCCATCCACGCCGAGGGCGACCGTGCGCACTCGTTCACCGGTCAGCAGGCCGGCTTCTTCACCGATGCGCGCTACGGCGCGGCCCATATCAAGGCCGTCAAGCCGGATCGTGTCAAGAACGCGCTCTCGCTCGGCGACGTCGCGATCGTCGCGGGCTTCCAGGGCATCAACGCGAAGGGCGACGCGACCACGCTCGGCCGCGGCGGCTCCGACACGTCCGCCGTCGCGCTGGCCGTGGCCCTCGGCGCCGACATCTGCGAGATCTACACCGATGTGGACGGCATCTTCACCGCCGACCCGCGCATCGTGCCGACCGCGCGGCGCATTCCGGTGATCGGATACGACGCGATTCTCGAAATGGCCAGCTGCGGGTCCAAGGTGCTTGCGTTGCGTTGCGTCGAATACGCGCAGCGATTCAACATGCCGCTGCACGTGCGTTCGTCATTCTCGCACCGTCCGGGCACGCTGGTCGTGCCGGACGGCGTTGACCCGCGCACGCTGCCGAACCTGGACTGACGGTCATCCGGCATCAGATAAACGTAACCGATACAGACTTTTACGAGTAAGGCAATAACCATGAGCGACAACAACACTGCCAACAACGAGGGCGCCAAGTCGATGGGCGACCTGTTCCCCGATCTCGGCCCCGAAGCGCCGGTCATCTCCGGCATCGCGCACGACCGTTCCGAAGCGCTCGCCACCGTGCGCGGCGTGCCGAACGAGCCGGGCATGGCTGCGAAGGTGTTCACTGAGCTGGCTACGGCCGGTGTGAACGTGGACATGATCGTGCAGGCCGGCGCGTCGGTTGGCACCGCGGACATTTCGTTCACCGTGCCGGAATCGACCGTCAAGCAGGTCGAGGACGTGCTGCTCGACAAGCATGAGGAGCTGGGATACCGCTCGTTCGATATCGACACGAACGTCGGCAAGGTGGCCGTGGTGGGCGTCGGTATGAAGACGCACTCGGGTCTCGCGGCGAAGTTCTTCACCGCGCTCAGCGAGAAGAACATCAACGTGCTCATGATCTCGACCTCCGAGATCCGTATCGCCGCGCTCGTGCCGCTCGAGCAGCTCAACGACGCGGTGCGTGCGCTGCACACCGCCTACGGTCTGGATTCCGACCAGATCGAAGCCGTCGTCTACGGCGGCACCGGCCGCTGATTTCGGCAGTCGGCTGCGGGTTCGGCGGCGCCGGATCGTTTGCCGGCTGAATTCGGCGATACCGGCGTACTGCTTGCGGGCGTTTGTTCATAGGAGCGGTGGCTTCCTATGAACAAACGCCCTCTTTGTTGCCCGGCAGCGTCCGGTTCCTTCCACTGGCGGCGATCTCCTAGTCGAAAACGGACGCTGACGCCGCATTGAGCGTCCGTTTTCCTCCAAAAGAGCTGACTCCTAACGGCAGCCGGACGCTTCGAGATAGGGCGGCGAGCCCTCATCACCAATCCTCGGCGAGAAGGAATTCATCGATTCGCCGATGCTCGATGCCGTCTCGCGGGCGCAGGATGGGATCCATCGACACTACGGTCTTGGGGTAATTGTCCGGAACGTCTGTGAATACGCCAAACTCACGTTCAGCGGTCTTGTCGCTGTCGATAAGATACGTCACCTGCACGTATCGGCGTTGAGAACCCTTGTCGAATACGAAATCGACTTCCTTGCCGTTGACCGTGCCCACGGAAACCGTGTACCCCCTGCGCAGCCCTTCCACCGCAACCATGTTCTCCAGTACGCCCTGTATCTGCGCGGTGCCGTCGCCGATAATCGCATTGCGTAATCCATGATCGGCCACATAGTACTTCTGCAGGGTTTTCAGCACCTGCTTGCCGACCAGATCGGTGCGGTTCATACGTTCCAGCAGAAACGCCTCGCGGCAGTACTCCAGATAATTGATGACGGTCTGTGTGCCGGCGTCGATGCGCTCCGCCTTAAGATATGCGGCGATGGCATTCGCGGACAACACGTTGCCGGTGTTCTGCATGGCGAACATGACGATGCGTTCCAATAACGCCACGTCTCGGATGCGATGGCGTCGAACCACATCGCGCAGCACAACGGAACGGTAGATGTCCGTCAGGTATGTGCGGCGGCTTTCCTCATCCCAGCTGCCGGCGGCGACGAAAGGCATGCCGCCTTCCATGAGGAACGCATTGAAGGAGTCGTCTCCGTGAATACGCTGCCGGGCGTCGCGGAATTCCGCATAGCCGAATGGGAAAATCTCGAACTGCACATAGCGTCCGCCAAGATAGGTGGCCAGTTCGCCAGACAGCAGCGTGGAATTCGATCCGGTGATGGTCACGTCCGCCTTTGTCGTGGCACGCAGCGAATTGACGACCTTTTCGAAACCGCGTACTTCCTGCACTTCGTCGAGAAAGACGTAGGGCGTGCCGTCGACGGCGTTGATGCGGCTCATGAGATACGGGTACAGCGCGTCCGGGTCATGATATTTGGTGAGGGAATAGTCTTCGAAGTTCAGGGAGATGAATTGGTCGGGAGTGCGGCCTTCGGAGATGAGTCGCTGTTGGATGAGCCGCAGCATATCCGATTTGCCGCTGCGCCGCAGCCCGACTAGCACCTTGATGACATCGTCGGCGCCGATGAACGGCATGATGCGATCGAGGTATCGGGGACGATCAATCAGCGGCCTGCTTTCTTTCATGATAGAGATTATATCAATTTTTTTAGAATTCTTCTTCTATAGAAGAAAAATTCTAAAGAACTGGAAAGGTTTCTTGTATGAAGAATATGGCGTATTGACGGAAGATAAGAACGGATGACGATGAAGACATATGAAAATCCCCGTCCGGAAACGGCTGTTCCGAACGGGGATGAGAGACGCGTTGCGAGCGTACGGCTTACTTCTTGGTGATGTAGCCGAGGGCCTTGAGCATCTCGGCGCATTCGAGCGCGCCGCCGGCCGCACCGCGCAGCGTGTTGTGCGCGAGTCCCACGAACTTCCAGTCGAAGATCGAATCCTCACGCAGACGGCCGATCGACACGCCCATGCCGCCCTCGTAATCCACATCGAGCTTGACCTGCGGGCGGTCGTCCTCGGTCAGGTACTGGATGAAGTGCTTCGGCGCGTGCGGCAGACCGAGCTCGGCCGCCTTCGACGTGTAGTTGACGAGCCGGTCGATCAGCTCATCCTTCGTGGCCTTCTTGCCGAAGTTGAGGAACACGGTCGCGGTGTGGCCGTTGAGCACGGGCACACGGATGCACTGCGACGTGATGCGCAGCGGGCCGTCGAACGGCACGATCTCGCCCTTCTCGGGGTCGACGTGGCCGAACACCTTCAGCGGCTCCTTCTCGCTCTTCGCCTCCTCGCCGGAGATGAACGGGATGATGTTGCCCACCATCTCGGGCCAGTCCTTGAACGTCTTGCCCGCGCCGGAAATCGCCTGATACGTGCTCACGACCACCTCGCGCGGCTCGAACTCCTTCCACGCGGCCAGCGCCGGCGTGTACGCCTGGATCGAGCAGTTCGGCTTGACCGCGATGAAGCCGCGCGTGGTGCCCAGGCGCTTGCGCTGGTGTTCGATCACCGCGAAATGCTCCGGGTTGATCTCCGGCACGACCATCGGCACGTCCGGCGTCCAGCGGTGCGCGCTGTTGTTGGAGACGACCGGCGTCTCGGTCTTCGCGTACCGTTCCTCGATCGCGCGGATCTGGTCTTTCGGCATGTTCACCGCCGAGAACATGAAGTCCACGCCGGCCGCGACCGACTCTGCATCGTCGCCATCGACCACGGTCATGTGCCGCGCATACTCGGGCATCGGCGTCTCGATCTTCCAACGGTCGCCGACCGCCTCCTCGTACGTCTTGCCGGCCGAATGAGCGGACGCGGCGAGCGTCGTCACCTCGAACCACGGGTGATTCTCGAGCAGCGTGACGAAACGCTGGCCGACCATGCCGGTCGCGCCGAGGATGCCGACCTTGAGTTTTTCGGACATACCAACCCCTATGTTTGTGCGGATAAACGGACTGCGAGTTGCCGACCATTGTACGAACCGCGGCGCATAACGGCCCGCGCGTTCCCATATGCTGGCCGGTCCGCGGTCGGTCGGGCCGCTGGTAGGCTGGAGGATATGTCGATCGCATCGGATGAAGCACGCAAGCAGTTGGACCGTTTGGTGGCGTTGGGGTACCCGGACGTGGCGGACATCTCCGCCGCCGCGTTCCGCGCGCTCGCACAGCCCCTGATCGCCGCGCTCGAGCAGTGCGATCCGGACGCCGACGACCCGCGGTACCGTCTCGGCACGGACATCCTGCTGATCCCGACGCGTGAACTCGTCTCGCCCGAGTCGCTGATCGCGCGAACCAGCATCAACCGCATGGCTGGCTTCACGACGATGCCGCCGCGCGACATCGCCAGCTTCCTGCTGCAGGACGGCTTCGAGCCGCCGGAAGGCCCGTTCTACCTCGTCGTCGAGCCGCACACCGGCACCTGCTACATCAACCGCGAGCCGGATGTGGCGCGCAAGCTCATCGACTCCGACGAACGCACGCCGCTCACGCTTGAGGAGGGACTCGCGATCGCGACGCAGCACCCGGAATGGCTACTCGAGAAGAACGGGTTCAACCTGCTCGGCTCGCGCAGTGCGGACGGCCGTGTGCCGAGTATCTGGATGAGCCAGAACGCGCCGCGGCTGGGTGCGGTGTGGCCGAATTCGCGGCATACGTGGCTGGGCAACGCGTACTGCATGTCACGTCGCGGCGTGAGCCTGTTCAGATAGCCTGCTCAGATGGGAGCGTTGTTGTCGGACGCTCCGGAGATTAGACATCAGACGTCTGATGATAGTACGATAGGTATGTCTTGGCACCAGCTTTTCAAGGAGGAAACCAGCATGCCGTTATTCGTCGTCGGCGCTTACGCGTCGCTGCCTCAGGGGCGAAAAGCCCAGGAGGACTACTACAACCTGCTTGGGCAACAATCGTGGATATCCGGAACCGAACTGCCCTTCCCCGGCGACCTCGCGCAGCCCGCGGATCACACGTGGCTGGCCGGCGTCCTGCCCGCGCACTGGCATGGCAACACGGTCACCGTCATTCCCGGCACCATGCAGCACGTATGGCAGGACCCGAACTTCGGCCTCGCCAGCCCGAACCACGACGGACGCCGGGCCGCGCTCGACTTTATGGAACAGGTATGCCGCGCGCTTGCCGACTTCATGCAACGGCGCGGCGCTCAGGATATCCGATTCGTGGAAATTCATTCGGCGCCCACCGCGCAGGCCAGCCGCGACGCCATGGCCGCCTCGCTGGAGGAACTGGTGCAGTGGGACTGGTCCGGAGCCGACCTGGTGATCGAGCACTGCGACCGATATATCGAAGGCCAGAAGCCGGAAAAAGGATTCCTGCCCATCGAGGACGAGATCGACCTGTGCCTCCAGACCGGCATCGGACTGACCGTGAACTGGGGTCGTTCCGTGGTGGAAGGCCGCGCCGCCGCCACCGCGGTCGACCATGTGAGCAAGGCCGCACAGGCCGGCGTGCTTGCGGGCCTCATGTTCTCCGGAGCGGGGCCGGAGGAAACCCAATACGGATACGGTTGGATCGACGGCCACCTGCCCATGAACCCGGACGAGCCGACCTCGCTGATGGACGCCGCGGCGATCGCGGCGACCGTGCGGGCCGCGTGCGAGCAGGAGACGCCGATCGATTACTTGGGCGCCAAAGTGTGCGTCCCCAAGGATGCGACCATCGAGGAGCGACTCGGCTATCTGGCGCGTATCCATGAGGCTGCCGACAAGGCGGCGACCTCATGAGCGGGGCCGTTAAGTCCACGTATCTGACATTCGACATCGGCGGCACCAAAGTCGCCTCGGGATTCGTGACTCTGCCGGCCGCGGCCGACGGGGTGCCCGTGGTGACGGGTCGCTGCGAGATCCCGACCGAAGCCGCGCGCGGCGGCGACGATCTCAAGCGGCGTATCGTGGCGCTCGCCGTACGCCAGCTGGAACGTGCCGCAGCCGAAGGATTAACGGTTGCGGGCATCGGCATCGCGGCGGCCGGCGTGCCGGACAGCGAGACCGGCGTGATCGTTGCCGCCACCGACATCCTGCCCGGCTGGCGCGGCCAGCGCATATACGATGCCTTCGCGCAAGTCACCGATCTACCGGTGCGCATGATCGGCGACGTGGGCGCGCATGGACTCGGCGAGGCCAGTTACGGTGCCGGTCGCGGCAAGTCCGTGGTGCTGTCGATCGGCGTGGGCACCGGCATCGGTGGCGCCATCGTGGTAGACGGCGAGTTGTTTACCGGCGCGCACGGCGTGGCCGGCCACGCTGGACATGTGCCCAGTGCGCTGGGCCGAGGATTCCTGTGTTCGTGCGGCACCCGCGACGGGCATATCGAACCGGTGGCGTCCGGCACGGGACTCAAGGACCTGTACAACCGGCGTTGCGAGGAGATGCGCGGCGTGGCTGATGACGGCGCTCTCGGACCGGTCGCCGATGGCGCGGAAGTAGCGTCGCGTGCCGCAGCCGGCGAGCGACTGGCCGGCGAGGTGCTGTCCGACAGCGCCCGCGCGCTTGGCGAATGCATCGGCGGTATGGGCAACCTCATCGACCCGGACGTGATCGTGGTGTCCGGCTCGGTGGTCAAGGCCGGGTCGATCTGGTGGGACGCCCTGCGCGCCGGATTCGCGGAATCGGCGCTCGCGCTGGTCAAACCCACTCCGCTCGCCGAAGGCGAGCTCGGTGGCGATGCGCCGCTTATCGGCGCGGCCGCCGCTGCGGATCGGCATGTGCGTATGACGGCGCAGATGTGCGAATCGCATGACAATACCTGACAAACGCAAAGGAGCAACGAACATGCATCAGACGATCGAACGAATCAAAGGCGGACTCGTGGTGAGCTGCCAGGCGTATCCGGGCGAGCCGCTGCGTCATCCGGAGACGATGGCGCAGATGGCGATGGCGGCCGTCGAAGGCGGCGCCGTGGGCATCCGCTGCCAAGGATTGGCGGACATCGCCGCCATCAAAGGGCAGGTGAGCGTGCCGGTGATCGGCATCTGGAAGGACGGCGAGGAGGGTGTGTACATCACGCCGACGTTGCGTCATGCACGCTGCTGCGCGGCCGCCGGTGCGGACATCGTCGCCATCGACGCAACCGGTCGCCCACGGCCGGACGGACTGACCTACGCGGACACCGTGCGCGTCCTGCATGATGAAGGCGTGCTCGTGATGGCCGATTGCGGCAGCTTCGCCGACGCCGAACGCGCGGTCGAAGCCGGCACCGACATCATCTCCACCACGCTGTCCGGCTACACGGGCGACCGTCCGAAGACCGACGGCCCTGATTTCGAACTGCTTGGCCAGATGATCGAGACGTTCCCCGACGTGCCCGTGCTGTGCGAGGGACGCATCCACACGCCCGCACAGCTGCATCAAGTGATGGCCGCCGGCGCGTGGGCCGCCGTGGTGGGCACCGCGATCACGCATCCCACCAGCATCACGAGCTGGTTCGTGGCGCAACTGTAAGGCTGGAAAACCGCAGAATATCAAGGAAAAACGGTGACTGCGACGGTCGAGCGAGGAGCCGGTTCCGCATCTGCCGCACCGGCAACACTCCCGACTTGAAATCAGACATCAGACGTCTTATCATTAAGTCAGTTCGACGACGACGCTATCGGCTCTCGTGGACCCCCAACCGAGCGATCGGTCTGGCGAGAACCGAATCATCAATCAATCACCAACCATCAGCAAGCATCATCCACCATCGGGAAACATCACCCATCTCTATTTTCAGAAAGGCACCGTCTCGTTTCGAACGATGGTCCTACATGTACTCAACGACGAGGAGAACCAATGATCAGGAAGACCGGAACATTCAAGGCTGCAGTGGCGGCGACCGTCGCGGGCCTCATGTTGCTCGCCGGATGCGGCGGCAGCAACGACGCCGCCAAAGGCACAGCGAGCGGCGGCACGGCCGTAGCCGACACCATCACGGCACAGGTCGCATATGCAACCCGTGATTTTTCGCCATCCACCACATCCAGCGCACTCGCCATGGCCGGCAACTGGCACGTGACCGAACCGCTGTACGCGCTCAACTACACGGACTATTCCGTGTTCAATGCGCTCGCCGCCGGTGAACCGGAGCAGGTGTCCGACACCGAATACGTGGTCACGCTGCGCGACGGAGCCAAGTTCTCCGACGGCACCGCGGTCACCGCGGACGACGTGGTCTCCTCCTACAAGCGCACCACCGCCGAAGGCAGCCTGTACATCTCCATGCTCGACTTCATCGACTCCGTCGAGGCCAAGTCCGACACCGAGGTGACCTTCAAGCTCACCCGCGCGTTCCCGATGTTCAAGCAGCGCCTCGCCCTCATCCAGATCGTCCCCTCCTCAATGAGCGACGAGGATCTCAAAGCGCAGCCGGTCGGCTCCGGCCCGTGGAAGTACACGGAGATCACCGACCAGCAGGTCAAGTTCGACAAGAACGACCAGTACAATGGCGGCCACCCCGCCCAGACCGCGCACATGGTGTGGAACGTGTCCGTGGACGACACCGCACGCGTCACTGCCATGCAGGCCGGCAAGGTGGACGTGATGGAAATGGTGCCCGCCAACGCCTTCAAGACCCTCGAATCCTCCGGCTCCGAACTGGAGACCGTGCAGGGCTTCAACCTGCCGTTCCTCATGTTCAACACCAAGAAGGCTCCGTTCGACAAGAAGGAGGTCCGTCAGGCCGTCTTCTACGCGATCGACACCCAGAAGCTCATCGACAACCAGATGTCCGGCCAGGCCTCCGCGGCCACCAGCTTCCTGCCCGAGAACTTCTCGAACTACCACAAGGCCAGCAACGTCTACACCAAGAACGTGGAGAAGGCCAAGGAACTGCTCAAGAAGGCCGGCGTCACCGGTGAGCTCAAGTTCACCCTTTACACCACCGACCACTCCTGGATCACCCAGCTGGCCCCGCAGATCAAGAACGATCTGGCCGAGATCGGCATGAACGTGGACATCCAGTCGATGGCATCCTCCGCCCTCTACCCGAACATCACCGACAAGGAAGGCGCCGACTTCTCGATGGTGCTCGCACCCGGCGACCCGTCCGTGTTCGGCAACGACCCCGACCTGCTGATGAACTGGTGGTACGGCGACAACGCCTGGACCAAGACCCGCACCTTCTGGAACGGCTCCGAAGGCTACACCACGCTCCACGAGCTGATGGACAAGGCCCTGGACGCCACCAGCGACGACGAGCGTCAGGACTACTGGAACCAGTGCTTCGACCTGCTCAGCGAAGAAGTCCCGCTTTACCCGCTGTTCCACCGCCAGACGACCACTGCCTTCAAGAAGGGCGTGTTCAAGAGCGTCGACGCGATCGGCTCCACCGGCATCAACTTGGTGAACGCCGAGCTGAACAAGTAACCGGCAGCGTCGCCCGGCAGACCTCGTAGCCATAACAGGCCCTCCCGTCCCGCGGGCCATATGAACGTCCGCGAGACGGGAGGGCCATGCCATTCATCGGGCCATGCCATCCCGAGCCATCCTGAATCACCTGTCTTGAACAATCCGACAAGGGAGTCCCATTGAACAACCTGCTACGCCTCCTCGGCAGACGACTGATCGCCCTGCCGTTCATGGCATTCGGAGTGACCCTGCTGGTCTACTTCCTGATGTCCTTCTCCCAATACGATCCGGCCGTCGCCGCCCTCGGCGAGAACGCCACCCCGCAGGCGCTCGCCGCCTACCGGCACGAAATGGGCTTCGACCGCCCCTGGTGGGAGCAGTTCTTCTCTTACCTCGG
The DNA here is from genome assembly GCF_018555335.1 of Bifidobacterium sp. SO1. Taxonomy (NCBI): domain Bacteria; kingdom Bacillati; phylum Actinomycetota; class Actinomycetes; order Bifidobacteriales; family Bifidobacteriaceae; genus Bifidobacterium; species Bifidobacterium sp. SO1. The sequence goes on from NZ_JAFEJR010000005.1 coordinate 12,163, forward strand.
CGGATTGCTGCGCGGCGATCTCGGCGTCTACGGCGTCAACAAGGACCCGGTGAGCGGCCGCATCGCCACCGCGTTCCCCATCACCCTCCAGCTGACCTTCATTGGCCTGCTCATCGCCATCGTCTTCGCCGTCATCTTCGGCGTGCTGGCCGCCCTGTACCGCGACACCTGGGTTGATCAGGCCATCCGCGTGGTCTCCATCATCGCCATTGCGACCCCGTCCTTCTGGCTCGGCGTGCTCCTCATCTACGTGCTGCAGATCAAGATGTCCTGGCTGCCCGGCGCCGGCGACCTGCCCGCCTTCCCCCAAGACCCGACCGGATACCTGGCCCGCATGGCCATGCCCAGCTTCGCGCTCGGCCTGCCCGTGGCCGGCTCGCTCACCCGCATCATCCGTACGTCCATGGTCGAGGAGCTCGATAAGGATTACGTGCGCACCGCCATCGGCGCCGGTGTGCCCAAGGGCGTGGTCGTGGCCCGCAACGTGTTCCGCAACGCCCTGATCACCCCGGTCACCATGCTCGGCATGAAGATCGGCTACCTCATGGGCGGCGCCATCGTCATCGAGGTCATCTTCGCCCTGCCCGGTATGGGCACCGCGATGTTCGACGGCATCAACAACAACCAGCCGACCCTCGTGCAGGGTGTGGCGCTGGTCGTGGCGCTGGCCTTCATGGTGGTCAACGTGATCGTCGACCTGCTCTATGTCCTCATCAACCCGCGAATCAGGACGGTGTGACGATGTTTGGAAGCAACAACGCAACCCGCGAATTCAGCAAGCCCAATACCAAGGTCAGGGTCAAGCGCTGGTCGAGCATGAGCATCGGCACGCGCATCTCCGTCATCGTCATCGCGGTGCTCGCGCTGGCCGCGATCTTCGCGTCCGTCGTGACCCCGCACAACCCGACCGAGATTACCCTCAGCTATCAGGCACCTACCGCCGACCACTGGTTCGGCACCGACAACCTCGGCCGCGACGTTTTCTCCCGCGTCATCTACGGCGCGCGGTACTCGCTGGTCATCGGCCTGAGCTCCATCGCGTTCGCGCTCGTCGTCGGTTCCATCATCGGCGCCGTGGCTGCGGTCTCGCGCACTTGGGTGTCCGAGATCATCATGCGACTGATCGACGTGGTCATGTCCGTGCCGACCATCGCGCTCGCTGCGGTGTTCGTCTCCATCCTCGGTCAGTCGATGATCGGCATCATCATCTCCATCGGCGTGCTGTACGTGCCGCAGGTGGCCCGCATCGTGCGAGCCAACATCATCAGCGAGTATGGCAAGGACTACGTGCGTGCGGTGATCGTCTCCGGCGCCCGCGCTCCGTGGATTCTCTTCAAGCACGTCACGCGCAACATCGCGGCCCCCGTCATGGTGTTCACCACGCTGTCCGTGGCCGACGCGATCGTGTTCGAGGCGTCCCTGTCGTTCATCAACGCGGGCATTCCCGAACCGACCCCGACCTGGGGCAACATCCTGTCCTCCGCCAAGGCTGGCGTGCTGTATGGCTACTGGTGGCAGGCCATGTTCCCGGGCCTGGCGATCATGGTCACCGTGTTGTGCCTGAACATCCTGTCCGAAGGCATCACCGACGCGATGGTGGCCGCGCCCACCGCGCCCATCCAGCAGAGCGAGGAGGGCAAGGAGCTCAGCCGCAAGGAGGACCGTCTGCTCGTGGACCCGGTGGCCGCCTACGCCGCCCAGAAGGAAAGCCTCGATCAGCGCCTCGAACAGCTGCGCGAGGCCGAACTCAGGCGCAAGGACCGCTTCATCCCGCTCTCCCACGCCAAGCCGGTCATCGAGGTGCGCGACTTGTGCATCAAGTTCCCGCGCCACGGCGACGTGAACGTGGTCGACCATCTGTCCTTCGCCGTGCGTGCCGGACAGACGATGGGCCTGGTGGGCGAGTCCGGCTGCGGCAAGTCCATCACCTCGCTGGCCATCATGGGACTGCTCGACCCGCGCGCCGAGATCAGCGGCGAGATCCTGTTCGACGGCAAGAATCTCGTGGGCATGAGCCCCAAGGAGCATAACGCCCTGCGCGGCCACGAGATCGCCATGATCTATCAGGACGCGCTCTCCAGCCTCAACCCGTCCATGCTCATCAAGGCGCAGATGAAGCAGCTGACCAAGCGCGGCGGCACCCGCACCGCCGAGGAGCTGCTCGAACTGGTGGGCCTCGATCCGAAGCGCACGTTGGAATCCTATCCGCACGAGCTGTCCGGCGGTCAGCGCCAGCGTGTGCTCATCGCAATGGCCCTGACCCGCGACCCGAAGCTCATCATCGCCGACGAGCCGACCACCGCGCTCGACGTGACTGTGCAGAAGCAGGTCATCGACCTGCTCAACGAGCTGCGCGAGAAGCTCGGCTTCGCGATGATCTTCGTCAGCCATGATCTGGCGCTCGTGGCCAAGGTCGCCCACTCGGTGACCGTCATGTACGCCGGTCAGGTCGTCGAACAGGCGTCCACCAAGGAGATCCTCACCGATCCCCGCCACGAGTACACGCGCGGTCTGCTCGGTTCCGTCACCTCCATCGAGGCCGGCCAGGGCCGACTTCACCAAGTGCCCGGCACCGTGCCGTCGCCGGCCGACTTCCCCAAGGGCGACCGGTTCGCGCCGCGCTCCTCGCATCCGGACCGCGGACTCGACATCCACCCGGTCATGAAGCGCGTGCCCGGCACCCAGCACATGGTGGCCTGTCTGCCCGATGATCCCGAACCCGCGCCCGCGCCCGCATTCACCTACGACTGGTTCGCACCCACTCCGGAAGTGGCCGCCCAGGAGGCCGCGCAAGCCCTGAAGGGAGTACAGCGATGAGCAGCACAACCAACAGCAACGTAGTCCCGATCATCGAGCTGAGGAACGCCGAAGTCGTGTTCACCACGCGAGCCGGCACGCTGTTCCACCCCAAAAAGGTGACGGCGGTCAACAAGGTGAACCTCAAGCTCATGCCCGGCCGCACGATCGGCATCGTGGGCGAGTCCGGCTGCGGCAAATCCACCACGGCCAACGTGATGTGCGGTCTGCAGTCCGTCACCGGCGGCCACGTGTTCTTCAAAGGGCAGGACGTGACCAAGCGCACCGCCAAGGAGCGCATGGACATCGGCCGCGTGGTCTCCGTGGTCTTCCAGGACCCGGCCACCGCGCTCAACGCCCGCATGAGCGTGCAGGACCAGCTCATGGACCCGCTCGTGGTGCACAAGCTCGGCGACGCCGCGGCCCGCCGCAAGCGCGCCTACGAACTCATCGACATGGTCGGCCTGCCGAAGTCCGCGCTCAACGCGCTGCCGGGCCAGCTCTCCGGCGGCCAGCGACAGCGCGTGGCCATCGCCCGTGCGCTCTCGCTCAACCCGGATGCGATCATCGCCGACGAGCCGACTTCCGCGCTGGACGTGTCCGTCCGCGCGCAGATCCTCAACCTGCTGTCTGATCTGAAGAAGTCGCTCGGTCTGTCGATGGTGTTCATCAGTCACGATATTCAGACGGTCCGCTATGTCTCCGACGAGATCGTCGTGATGAACCACGGCACCATCGTCGAGCACGGCGAGGCCCGGGACGTGCTGAACAACCCGCAGGACGACTACACGAAACTGCTGTTGGGTGCGGCGCCCTCGCTGCTGCATCCGACGCCGGAGGAGTGCATCTGATCGTTCGGCGAGGTCGCCTCGCGTCGGTGCGATCGCAGATGATCGCTGCCGGCGCGGCTGCCGGATCGGCGGAATCCTGCCGGTCCGGCGAACCAATCGTCTCCAAATCACCGATCCATCCAACATCCTTCATCGACGAACCAAACACAGACACCAAACACAGACACATACGACACAGACATAAGGAACATCATCATGAACACCACTTTCCGCGGCGTGATCCCCCCGGTCGTGACCCCGCTGACCGCCGACCGCCAGCTCGACCGCGCCAGTTTCAAACGCTCCATCGACCGCTTGATCGACGCGGGCGTCAACGGCCTGTTCTTCCTCGGCTCCTCCGGCGAGGTGGCCTTCAGCACCGACGCCCGCCGCCGCGAGATCATCGAGGCCGCCATCGAATTCACCGCCGGCCGCGTGCCGGTACTGGTCGGCTGTATCGACACCGAGACCGAGCGCGTCATCGAGCACGCTAAGGTGGCCGCCGAACTCGGCGCTGACGCCATCGTCGCCACTGCACCGTTCTACGCGCTCGGCGGTCTGCCCGAGATCGAGAACCACTTCCGCCTGATCCACGAGGCAGTGGACCTGCCGCTGTTCGCCTACGACATCCCCGTGTGCGTGCACGTCAAGCTGCCCGGCGACCTGCTCATCCGTCTCGGTCTTGACGGCGTGCTCACCGGCGTCAAGGACTCGTCCAACGACGATGTCTCCTTCCGCTTCCTGTGCGACGCCAACCGCAAGGCCGGCCATCCGCTGGCGCTGCTCACCGGCCAGGAGGTCGTGGTGGACGGTGCGTACATGGCCGGCGCCGACGGCAGCGTGCCGGGCCTGGGCAACGTGGAATGCACCGGCTACGTGCGCATGTGGCGGGCCTACGAGGCCGGAGACTGGGCCACCGTGCGCGCCGAGCAGGACAAGCTCGCCGCGCTGATGAACATCGTGAACGTCACTTCCGGCGTCTCCGGATTCGGCGCCGGTGTAGGCGCGTTCAAGACCGCGCTGGCCCTGCTCGGCATCTTCGAGACCAACCAGATGCCCAATCCGGTTCGTGCGTTGACGGGCGCGAACGTGGAGGCTGTGGCCGGCGTGCTGCGCGAATGCGGCCTGGAGCCGGTACGCACGGCCGAGGAGGTGAGCGCCTCCACCGTGATCGCCTGACCGCTATGACCGTTATGAGCGCCTGAGTCTGGGCGCCGGTTTGGCTGGCGCTCGACATTCGTTTTCTCTTCCTTTCCTTTGCTCCTTTCACCATAAAGGCGGGGTCGATTCCGGAATGTTCCCGGAACCGACCCCGCCTTGTTGGATGTGCATCCCGCACAGAATGGGGAGAGGGGAGGAGGGATGAGGACCTACTCGTCGCCGTCTTCGATGCGCTGCCGAAGGATGGATTCGATGGGCTCGTAGTGGTCGACGACGGCCTGACGATACGCGTCGACATCGCCCGCCAGTGCGGCGTCGAGCATGCGGCGATGGGCCGAGGCGGTGCGGTCGAGTTCGCTGGACACCGGCAGTCCGAGCTGGGGGAGCACCGCCATGTGGACCAGCCAGAGGGACCGGACCATCTGCTTGACGATGGTGTTGCCGATCGAATCGAGAATGCCCATGTGGAAGTCGATGTCCAGCGCGAGGAAGGTTTTGCCGTCCTTCGCGGTGGCGGTCATGGAATCGGCGAGCTTCATGAGATGGGGTTGCTCGCTGTTCGCCAGCGAGGCCACCACCTCGTCGGCGCAGCCGAGATCCAGGAACCGGCGCAGCTGCACCACGTCCTGCAGATCGGCGAAGTTCTTGCCCACGGATACCATCGAACGGAAGGCGAGTGTCTCCACCATCGGATCCAGAGACAGCGACCCGACGAACGTGCCCTTGCCATGTTCCACCTTGACGATGTTCAGCGCCTCGAGCTTGCGCACGGCCTCGCGCACCGAGGATCGGGAGGCGCCGATCGTGTCGCACAGCTGCGCCTCGGTCGGCAGCACGTCACCGGGCTGCAGATGCTCATGCAGAATATAGGATTTGATGGCGTCCATTGTCTCGTCGCAACGGCTGCGTGCGGAGACGGTGGGCGTACTTTGCAGTGACAGACGGGCCAGCATCGCTAGTTCCTGCTGGGTGTACTCGCCTAGGATTTCGTCGCCTGATGGCTGGGTTCGGTTCCCGTTCTGGTTCGGCGTCTCAAGTGCGGCCGGACCGGATGGGTTGCTCATGATACGCTCCTTGTCTTGTTTTCCCTTACGGGTACGACGTTGTTGCATGCAATACCACCGTTCCCCTGACGGTCTTATGAACCACAATAGGCGCAAACACAACGCACGACTAGGTTTTGCTCCTATCGCGATACGCTTCGGGCCGGCAAAGGGCCCGGCTGTGTCAGGGTGGGGTGTCCGGTGCTGGCTGCGGCGAAGTGCCGTCCGTCCTGCGGACGTGTGTCGGTCGGTTGGTAACGGCTCTGCGCTGAGTTATCAGACATCTGACAACTACTATCGTACCATGACATGACGTGCCACCGTGCGGTTACGTATAACCGACGCGGCAGCACGATCCTATCAATCCGTCGCCGTCAGCGTTTCGCCTGTTTGAGGGCGGCGCGCACGACGGCGGCGAACGCGGCGGTCGTGCCGAAGGCGACGCCGGCGAACACCTGCGGGCGGCGCAGCTCGTTGCGCAGGCCGATCGCGTCGGTGATGCAATGGTCCTCGAAGAACACGCGCACCTCGTTGCTCGAATACCGGCCGACCAGTTCGCCCCACGTGAGCATGCGCGTCACGTAGTTGCGCGGATTGTCTTCGCGAAACTCGAACAGGCGAATGCCGCGGTAGCGCGACTTCGGCCCGTAGCATTCGAATCCGCAGGTCGGCGCGTAGCCGAGGTCGATCCCGTCGACATGGCCGACGAACGAATTCTTGTGGTCGTGTCCGCAGAACAGCGCGAAATAGCCGCCCGCGTCACGCATTGCATCGACCTCGCCCACGTTCTCGTCCGCGCAGCCGATCGCCTCGCCGAGTCGCGAACCCGGCCGGCAGATCTCATGGTTGAGCACGTAGCAGTGCCCGGCGAAATTGCGCGCGCCCTCCACCGCGTTCGGCGTCCACGGGCTCACCTCGGTCAGGCAGTCGTAGAACTCCTGCGGCGGGATGTGCTGGAACGCGATCGTCGGCACCGGCTTGCCGTCGCCGTTGCGTGTCGCAAAGTCACGCTGCACGTCGCCCAGCCATGCGACCGCCTCGTCGCTCGGTGTGCCGTAGCCGTCGGAATCGGCGAGATCAAGACCGCGCGAATTGGCGACGTAGCGCGGATACTGCGCGTCGTTCTCCTCCGGCTTGCCCGCGTAGTCGCCCGAGTTGATCATCGTCACGCCCATCGCGACGCGGCCCGAGCCGTCCGACGCTGCGACCGGCAGCGCGAACGTGCCCGGCTCCAGCGAATCGGCCGGGTTCAGGCAGCCCGGATACTCGCGGTAGATGTCGTCCTGCTCGTCGGCGAGGATACCGCACTGGAAGTCGTGGTTGCCGTAGGTCGCGGCGAACGGCACGCCGGCGCGCACGACCGGCCCGAGGAACGCGCTGAACGTGTCGCGCACCTTCTGCCGGGTGTCGTCGAGCAGATCGTCGAGCGTGACGACGTCCTCGACCGGCGGCACGTCGGGGTTGCGGCGGGCGGCGATGCGCCGGTGGATGCCCTTGAGCTTCGCCTCGACCTCGGTGACGAGCCGCACCTTCGCGCCCGGATTCTCACCACGCCGGCGCAGGAACGTGTCGATGTACGCCGGATCGTAGCCGCGGATCTGATCGCCGGTGAAGACGACGAGATCGGGATCGGCGGCCTTGATCGCGGCCTCGATCATGCGGATCGTGTCGGGATGGACGTTCGGGCCGTCCTGGATGTCGGCCATCTGCAGCACGCGGAACGTGCCGTCTTCGCGGAACTTGAGCTCGGTGTGCGCTGTGCGGTGTGTCATGCACCCCATCTAACCGTGCGGCGTCCGCGAAAGCCATGCGAACGCCGCGATCTGCGCGGGAGCATCACGTTTGCGCAACCGTGCGTTTGCCGAACGTTCCGATTGACAGGTGATCGTCGGGTGCGTGACTGCCGACGGTCGGACGGCGGTTGCGCGGCGACTATGCACCCGCCGTCGCCAAATGCCGGAATGACGGCGATTTGCGGGGGTAAGACCGGTATGATGAAAGGTTGTACATGTTACGTACACGTAAACGATACGGCCGGGCTGAACCACCGGCGCAAATCCAAGAAAAGGAGGAGTGATGGGTCAGGATCAATCGTCAGTGTTTGATCTCGCGGCAGTCGCCGCAGCGTCCAACGGAGGGAACAACGACCCGCTGCTGCCTCCGGCACGATTCATCGGCGACCCGCAGAAGCCGAGCAAGATGCCGTACAACAAGTACGCCGCCTACGACAAGCAGGTGCCGTTCGACTATCCGCAGCGCACGTGGCCGGGCAAGCGCCTCGAGCGTGCCCCGCGCTGGTGCTCGGTCGACCTGCGCGACGGCAACCAGGCGCTCGTCAACCCGATGGACTCCGAACGCAAGCTGCGCTTCTGGAACCTGCTCGTCTCCATGGGCTTCAAGGAGATCGAGGTCGGCTTCCCGTCCGCGTCCGAAACCGATTTTGACTTCATCCGCATGCTCATCGAACGCGAGCTGATCCCGGACGACGTGACCATCGTCGTGCTCACCCAGTGCCGCGAACACCTCATCCGCCGCACCTACGAGGCGCTGCGCGGCGCCAAGCGCGCGGTCGTGCACTTCTACAACTCCGTGTCCGTGCTGCAGCGCGAGGTCGTGTTCCGCAAGAACAAGGCCGAGATCAAGCAGCTCGCCACCGACGCCGCCGAACTGTGCAAGAGCCTCGAATCCGAGGCCAAAGGCATCGACCTGTACTACGAGTACAGCCCGGAGTCGTTCACCGGCACTGAGCCGGAGTACGCGGTCGAGGTGTGCAACGCGGTCATTGACGTCATCAAACCGACGCCGGACCACAAGATGATCATCAACCTGCCGGCGACCGTGGAGATGACCACGCCGAACGTCTTCGCGGACGAGGTCGAATACGTCTCCAACAACTTGAACGACCGCGACTCGATCGTGCTGTCGCTTCACCCGCACAACGACGAGGGCATGGGCGTGGCCGCCACCGAACTCGCGCTGCTGGCCGGCGCGGACCGCGTCGAAGGCTGCCTGCTCGGCAACGGCGAGCGCACCGGCAACGTCGATCTCGTCACGCTCGGCCTGAACCTGCTCACGCAGGGCATCGACCCGCAGATCGATTATTCGAACGTGCCGGAGATTCGCAAGACGGTCGAGTACTGCAACCAGATCAAGATCTCCGAACGTCATCCGTACGCGGGCAACTTTGTGTTCACCGCGTTCTCCGGTTCGCACCAGGACGCGATCAAGAAGGGCCTCGAGGCGCGTCAGATGGCCGCAGACCGTGCCGGCGCCGACCTCGACAGTTTCGTGTGGCTCGTGCCGTACCTGCCGATCGACCCGAAGGACATCGGCCGCACGTACGAGGCGATTATCCGCGTCAACTCGCAGTCCGGCAAGGGCGGCATGGCGTACCTGCTCAAGACGAACCACAACCTCGACCTGCCGAAGCGTCTGCAGGTGGAGTTCGACAAGATCGTGCAGAAGTACGCGGACGACACGAAGAAGGAAGTCAAGGACGAGGACATCTGGCGTCTGTTTAAGGACGAGTACCTGCCGGTCGAGGAGTCGGGCGCGACGGCGGCCGGCGCGGTCGTGGGCGACACCCGCGACGAAAGCCTCGAGCAGTGGGGTCGTCTGAAGCTGCTCAAGGTGTCGGTCTCCTCCGGTGAGGACGGTTCGGACACCGTGCTCAAGGCGAAGCTGCTCGACCGTGGCGCGGGTGCGGCGAACGCCTCCGAGCCGGTCGTGCGTGAGCTGAGTGGCATCGGCAACGGCCCGATCGCCGCGTTCATCAACGCGATCTCGAACCTCGGCATCGAGGTGTCGGTGATGGATTACGTCGAGCACACGATGTCCGTCGGCACCGACGCGATGGCCGCCTCGTATGTCGAGGCGCAGGTCGGTGAGGACGCGGAGAGCCAGATCATCTGGGGTGTCGGCATCGACTCGTCGATCATCACCAGCTCGCTCAAGGCGATCATCTCCGCGGTGAACCGCAGCGAACGCTGACGTACGGTCGGCGTGCCGTGTCCGGCGCGTCGCAACTGATGTTGCTCCGGCTACGAACCGTCCACCGGACTGTTCATCGGAACGCTGACATCCGTCGGTACTGAATACGACGAAGGGCCTTCCTGCAATCATATGCAGGAAGGCCCTTCGCATGTGTTGCGGGGCTGCGTCTGTTACGCTGGCCCGCTTCCCGGGCTTACGGCCGTTGAGGTGCTCGGAACCAGCCGTAAGCCCGGGAGCGGTGCGCCGTCATCCGGGCATACGGCCGGTTTGAGGGGTGGAACCGGCCGTAAGCCCGGAGTCTAAAACACCACGGTTGGTTCCTAGAGGCCCTGTTGAGCCTGCTCGCGTAGCGGTCATCGAAAAGGGGCGGCATCCGCACGATGCGAATGCCGCCCCTGAACCTTGCCGTCTACTGGCCGGTGTTGTTGGAATCGGTGTTGCTCGAACCGTTGCTCGAACTTGAGCTGGAGCCGGTCGCGGTGCCGCTGCTCGATCCACTGCCGGAGTTGCCGGAGTTCGAACCAGTACTGCCGGAGTTCGAGCCCGAACCGCTGCTGCCTGAAGTGTCGCTCGAGGTCGAGCCGCCATCGCCGGAGTTACCGGTCGAACCGCTGCTGTCGGCCGAACCGTTGGAACCGCTGGAACTGCCGCTCGAATCGTCGCCGGAACCGTCGCCTGACGAACCGCTCGAACCGTCACCGCTCGAACTTGTGCCGGACTGCGACTGCTGCGCCTCCTGCTCGGCCTTCTTCTTGTCTTCCGCCTCCTGTTCGGCCTTCTGCTTGGCCGTGTCCTGCTGTTGCTGGTAGTAGGTCGCGCCCAGACCCCACGTGCCGTCCGGGCCGCCAATCTTGCCGTCGTCGGTCGCGGTCGGGAACTGCTCGACGGACATGCCGTTGAGCGCCTGACTCATGAACTCGGTGAACAGGTGCGCCGGGTATCCGGTCGAGGAGACGCCGTAGCCGGCGAACTCCGGCACGACCTGCGGTGAACCGTTCCCGTCCGGATTCCAGATCGCCCACACGCTGAGCAGTTGCGGCACGTAGCCAACGAATGAGGCCGCAGTCTCGTCGTTCGCGGTGCCCGACTTGCCGGCCACGGCCCGGCCGAGCGCCGCCGCGGTGCCTGCCGCGGTACCCGTCGTCGTCGTGCCCTGCATCGCCTTCTGCACGAGCGCGCAATCGTTCGCATCGAAGACCTTCTCGTTCGCGACCGTCGCCTTGTACATCTCCTTGCCCTGGTAGTCGGTGACGTCCGAAACGATGTGCAGCGTGTTCTTCACGCCGTTCGCGGCGATCGTGGAATGGCCCTGCGCCAGATCCCATACGGTCGTCGCGTTGATGCCGAGCACGTTGTACGGCGAGGTCTCGTCGATGTCGCTCTCGATGCCGGCCTGATGCGCGATCTCGGCCGTGCGCTGCGGGGTGAGATGCTCGTTGACGTTCATGAACACCGTGTTCACGGAATTCGCCGTGGCCTGGTAGAGGTTGATGTAGCCCCAGTTCATGTTGAGCGCGTTGTTCACCTCGTTCTCCAGTCCGGCGAAACGCTGGCCGGAATTACCGTTGAACAGTGTGCTGAAGTTCACGCCCTCCTGCGCGGCGCCCAGCAATGCGAACGGTTTCATCGTCGAGCCTGGCTGGAAGTTCGCCTGCGTGGCGTTGTTGTACTGGTTGGTCAGATAGTCCGAACCGGCGTACATGGCCTTGACCGTGCCGTCGCGCGGATCGACCGCGATGCCTCCCACCTGGATTGTCTCGGGCATGCCGTCCGGCCGTGTGTCGCCCACGGTCTGGATCGCGTCCTGCATGGTCTTGTCGATCGTGGTGATGATCTTGTATCCGCCCGTCTCGATGTCGTCTTTGGTGAACGTGCCCGAATTGATCAGCTCGTTCTCCACGGTGGTCAGCAGGTAGCCGTTGTAACCGCTGAACGCGTTGTTCTGCACGTACTCGATCGTCTCGGGCAGCGAATTCGCCTTGCTGTGTTCGACAGCGGTGATGTAACCGTCCTCCTGCATGATGTTGAGCACGCGCTTCATGCGCTGCGTGGCCATCGTCGCATTCACGGCCGGATCCCATGTGGACGGGGCGGGGATGATGCCGGCGATCATCGCGGACTCCTGCAGCGTCAGGTCTTTCGCGTCCTTGCCGAAGTACGCCTGCGCGGCCGCCTGGATGCCGTACGCGCCGCGGCCGAGATAGATCGTGTTCATGTAGTTGCACAGGATCTCGCTCTTGTCCTGCGCCTGCGCGAGCTTGAGCGCGAGGATCGCCTCGCGCGCCTTGCCGACATACGAAGTCGTTTCGCCTAGATAGTAGCGTTCCGCGTACTGCTGCGTGATCGTCGAACCGCCCTGGCGCGTGCCCTTGGTGACGTTGTTGAGCAGCGCGCGGCCCATGCCCTTCAGATCGATGCCCTTGTTCGTGTAGAACGTGCGGTCCTCGGACGCGACGATCGCGTTGCCGACGTAGTCGGGCAGGTCGTTGCACTCGATGATCTCGCGGTTCTGCTCGGCGAACGAGCCGATCTCGGTAGTGCCGTCGACGTAGTAGACGGTCGTCTTCTGCGCGAGCGCGATCTTGTCGGCCTGCGGGATTTCGGTGGTGATGTACAGGTATGCGAACGCGCCGACGCCGGTCAGGATGCCGAGGCCGAACAGTGCGCCGATGACGATGAGGATCCATTTGAGGATCGGGTGCCGGTTATTGCGCCGGTTGCGCCGGTTGCGACCGTGCCCCTTGGGGTTGACGGCGCGATGCGAGCCGCCGGTATGGCGTCGTGCGGCTGGTTTTCTGGTCGTGCCGCTGCTCACCGTTCGGGGGGCGCTGCCTGCCCGATGGGAGCCGCCGGAAGTACGTCGTGACTGTGAAACCATGGGCACCACCGTAGCCACTGCCCATGAACAACCGGGCGTTTTGAACCGATTCGCATGGTTCCCGGCATGATTTTGCGCCGAACTCTCACAAATTCAGCGGGCGCTCGGCAAGGCGCGGCGCGCCGGGTATGTCCGTGGATGCTGTACACTGTTTAACAGCCTCCACGCGGCGCTATGTCACCCAACTCCCCCAGGGCAGGAATGCAGCAAGGGTAAGTGGCCTCTGACGGGTGCGTGGAGGTTTTTCCATACTTTCCGGCATTCGGGGCATCGGAGCTATAACCCGGCATTCGTGGCGTGGGTCCGCATCTCCCCGGGCGTACGGCCGGTTCTGAGGCGTGTAACGGCCGTAAGCCCGGGAACGGGCCATGTTATCCCAGACAGCAGCCTCCCCTCCCGGGCTTACTGCCGGTTCGAAGGTGTGTAGAGGCCGTATGCCCGGGAGGGGTGTGGGCTTATGATCTCCCTTTCCGAGCTCATGATCTCCCTTCTCGAGCATACCCGCATTCTCCCGGGCATACGGCCTGCTGCTGCGTCTGAAACGGCCGTATGCCCGGGAACGTATGCCCGGGAACGGGGGCATGCCTTCCCGGCAGCAGCCTTCCTTCCCGGGCTTACGGCCGGTTCTGACCTTTACAATGGCCGTATGCCCGGGTGGGGGCGAGATTTCGGGCTTGGTTCCCGGGCATACGGCCGGTTTGGGGGTCCGTAGAGGCCGTAAGCCCGGGTGATCATCGGAGGCCATCGTAGAATCGTGGATATGACCGACGAACAGCAGCCCCTCGCATCCCCTCCCACGTCATTCGTGCCGTTGCGGCTTCCGGAACCATCATCCGAACCGTCCCGTGACGCGGCGGGCGGCCCGTCGTCGGGTGCGCCCGCGGTCAGCAGGAGTGGCCCGTCCGTCGTCATCCCCGGCATCGAACCGCTCGCCGACGATCCGTACGCCGCATCGTCCGATGTCGAGCGCGCCCTGTCCGAGCCCGACCCACTGCTCGCACGTCCGCGCACGTCGAGCCGCGTGCTATGCGTCGTGTTCGGACTGCTGCTCATCGCCGCCGCGTTCGGCGTGTGGTGGCTCGGCGTGTGCACCGAAACCGGCCAATCGTACGACGAGATCGTGGTCACCGGATTCGCGGACGCGCTGCCCGGCTGGCTCGCGGCGACGCTGAGCCCGTTCATCGACTGGAACGTAGGCACGGTGATCCTCAATCTCACGGTGCTGCTGTCGCTGCTGTTCGGCGCGATCGCGGTCGTCGTGACGATCGCACGCAAACGTTGGCTGTTGCTGGCCCAATTCGTCGCGATCGTCGCGCTGTGCTACGCGTCGACGTTCCTCAAGGAACTGCTGCCGCGGCCGTATCTGATCGATACGCAGACGCCGCACGCGAACTCCGCGCCGTCCGGTCACACGATCCTCGCGGCGGCCTCGTCGGTGCTGCTGTTGATCGTCGTGCCGCGCGTATGGCGAGCGGTGTGCGCGGTGATATCGGCCGGATTCACTGCGGTGATTGGGCTTTCGGTGATCGCCGGCGGCTGGCATCGGCCGACCGACGCGGCGATGTCGGTGCTGCTGGTTGGCGGATGGACGTTGATCGTGCTCGCGTTCACGGCGAAAACCGCGATGGACGAGCCGGGCAGTCGCGTCTCGTCGGCGAGCATCCAGATCGTCGGCACGGTGATGATCACGGCCGGACTGCTCGGCATCGCATACGCTGCATACGTTATCTGGCAGGTGCTGCCGGGACTCGCGCTGAGTGCGGCATGGTCCGCTTCGGGCGCGTATCTGTCGACGATCGTGGGCGTGAACGGGGTGACGTTGCTGACCGTCGGCCTCGTGCTCGCGATGCGTCAGCTGACCGCCGCCCCGCTGAGCCGGCTCGGTCTGATCGGCGCACCGCCCGCCCCGCCGCAGCAGTAGCGCGGCCGTAGCCGCCACACGACGGGTTTGGCCTTTGGCCGCACGTCATGGTTAATATGACGTTCCGTAAGGCAAGTATGTAAGGAGCAGTCATGGCAACCGGCAGCAAGCTCGTCATCGTGGAGTCTCCCACCAAGGCCAAGAAGATCGGCGGGTATCTCGGCGAAGGGTACACCGTCAAGGCATCGGTGGGCCACATCCGCGATCTCGCCCAGCCCAGCCAGGTGCCCGCCGCCGACAAGGAGAAGTTCGGCAAGTTCGGCGTGGACGTCCAGGACGGGTTCAAGCCGTATTACATCGTCGACGGCGACAAGAAGAAAACTGTCGCCGATCTCAAATCCGCGCTGAAGAACGCCGATGAGCTTTACCTCGCGACCGATGAGGATCGCGAAGGCGAGGCGATCGCGTGGCATCTCGTGCAGACGCTCAAGCCTAAGGTGCCGGTCAAGCGCATGGTGTTCCACGAGATCACGCCCGAGGCGATCAAGGCGTCGCTGACCAACACGCGCGACGTGGACGGCGCGATGGTCGATGCGCAGGAGACGCGCCGCATCCTCGACCGACTCTACGGCTACGAGCTCTCGCCGGTACTGTGGCGCAAGGTCGGGCCGGGCCTGTCCGCCGGCCGCGTGCAGTCCGTCGCCACTCGACTGATCGTCGAGCGCGAACGCGAGCGCATGGCGTTCGTTCGCGCGCCCTACTGGGATGTGACCGCCGAACTCGTCGCCCCCGACGCCGAAGGCCAGGACGTGCAGTTCGACGCGCGCATGGTCTCGCTCGGCGGCAAGCGGCTCGCCGTCTCCAAGGACTTCGGCGCTGACGGCAAGCTCACGC
This sequence comes from Bifidobacterium sp. SO1, assembly GCF_018555335.1. Taxonomy (NCBI): domain Bacteria; kingdom Bacillati; phylum Actinomycetota; class Actinomycetes; order Bifidobacteriales; family Bifidobacteriaceae; genus Bifidobacterium; species Bifidobacterium sp. SO1. The sequence goes on from NZ_JAFEJR010000005.1 coordinate 27,619, forward strand.
CGGACGGATTCGCCGGCAACGTCCTCCAACTCGACGAATCATCCGCGAACGCCGTCGCGGAAACGCTCAAATCCGCCGCGTTCACGGTGCTGTCCACCGAATCCAAGCCGTACCGCCGTCGTCCGCAGCCGCCGTTCACCACGTCGACGCTGCAGCAGACCGCTGGCAACCGGCTTGGCATGAGCTCGCGCCAGACCATGCGCGCCGCGCAGGGCCTGTACGAGAACGGCTACATCACGTACATGCGTACCGATTCGGTCACGCTCTCGCAGGAGGCGATCGCGGCCGCACGCAACGCCGTCGAATACCACTTCGGCAAGGCGTTCCTGTCGGACGCGCCCAAGCAGTACGCGACCAAAACCGCCGGCGCGCAGGAGGCGCACGAGTGCATCCGCCCGGCCGGCGCGCGATTCCGTGACCCGGCCGAACTGGCAAGCCTTGTGCCGCCAGACCAGCTGAAACTGTATACGCTGATCTGGCAGCGCACATTGGCATCGCAGATGGCCGATGCGACCGGATCGACCGCGACCGTGCGGCTGAGTGCGTCGGCGGGCGCGGCATACGGCGAGGCCGTGTTCCAGGCGTCGGGCACGGTGATCGAGTTCTTCGGCTTCATGAAGGCGACTGGGGAGGGACGCAAGGCGGCTGGCTCTGGTGCCGGCGCGGCCGGCGCGAAGGCCGATGCGAACGATGGTAAGGCTGCGAAGAACAGTGAGGAGAACGCGTCGCTGCCTCCGATGAGCGTCGGCCAGCAGGTGAGCGCGGATGACGTGAGCGCGGACGGCCACGAGACGCAGCCGCCGGCACGTTACACCGAGGCGTCGCTCGTGAAGACCTTGGAGGCCAAGGAGATCGGCCGTCCGTCGACGTACGCGAGCATCATCTCGACGATCATCGACCGCGGATACGTGTACGAGCGCGGCCGGGCGCTGATCCCGTCGTGGCTTGCGTTCTCGGTCATCAAACTGCTCGAGACGAAGTTCCCGAAGTACGTGGACTACGAGTTCACGGCCGACATGGAGAACGGACTTGACCAGATCGCGCACGGGCGTGAAACCGGGCGTGACTGGCTGACGCGGTTTTACTTCGGGTCGGGCGAGGGCGCGGCCGCGAACGCCGACGAGGCGCACGCGGGCCTGCAGCAGCAGGTCGCGCAGCTCGGCGAGATCGATGCGCGCGCGATCAACACGATCGACATCGGCGACGGGCTGCATGTGCGCGTCGGCCGGTACGGCCCGTATCTGGAGGATATGGAGCATCTGGATGCGGAAGGCAACCCGAAGCGCGCGTCGCTGCCGGAGACGCTGGCGCCGGACGAGCTGACCGTCGAGGTCGGGCATGACCTGATCGAGCACAATTCGGGCGGGCCGCGCGTGCTCGGTGTGGACCCGGTGAGCGGCGGCACGGTCGAGGTGCGCAACGGGCGGTTCGGGCCGTATGTGGCGCTCGTGCCGGCGGAGGCTGCGGCTGCCGAGACGACGGGTGCAGGTGAGGTCGCCTCGGCTGGCTCGACCGAGGCGGAGACCAAGACCAAGGCCAAGAAGACCACCAAGAAGGCCGCGGCCGCGCCGAAGCCCAAGATGGCGTCGCTGTTCAAGACGATGAGCCCCGAATCGCTCACCCTTGAGGACGCGCTTCGGCTGCTTAGCCTGCCGCGACTCGTGGGTTCGTATGAGGAAACGAACGCCGAAACCGGCGAGATCTCCGAGGTCAAGGTCGAAGCGAACAACGGCCGCTACGGTCCGTACCTGACCAAGACGGCGGTGGACGGCAAGAGTGAGACGCGTTCGCTCGCCTCGGAGGACGAGATCTTCACGGTCGACATCGACAAGGCGAAGGAACTGTTCTCCCAGCCGAAGTACGGTCGCGGCCGTGGACGCGGCGCGGCCAAGCCGCCGCTGCGCGAGCTCGGCCCGGATCCGGAGACCGGCAAGCCGGTGACCATCAAGGACGGCTTCTACGGCGCGTACATCACCGACGGTGAAACCAACCGCACGGTGCCCAAGCAGTACACGCCCGAGTCGATCGAACCGGCCGAGGCGTTCCGCCTGCTCGCCGAAAAGCGCGCGGCCGGCCCGGCCAAAAAGCGCACGCGCAAGACGGCGGCGAAGTCGGGCACTGCCGCGAAGAAGACCGCGACCAAGTCGACGGCCAAGAAGACCGCTGCATCCAAGACCAAGGCGGCTTCTTCCGCGAAGAAGACGACCACGCGCAAGTCCGCCGCCAAGAAGACCGCCGAGGCCGCATGACCGGAGTGTTTGTTTCGTTTGAGGGCGTCGACGGCGTGGGCAAAACCACGCAGGTCGAGCGGTTGCGTGCATACCTTGAGGCGCAGGGTCGCGAAGCGGTGGTCACCCGCGAGCCGGGAGGCACACCGCTGGGCCAGGCGATCCGCCGCATGCTGCTGCACGGCGTGGAGGGTGCGGCCGATATCGCCGCCCGCGCTGAGGCGCTGTTGTTCGCGGCCGACCGCGCCCAGCATGTGGCCGAGGTGATCCGTCCGGCACTCGAACGCGGGGCGGTCGTCATCACCGACCGGTATCTCGACTCGTCGCTCGCCTATCAGGCGGGCGGCCGCGAATTGACCGCCGACGAGATCCGCAATCTCAGCCTGTGGGCCACGAACAACCTGCTGCCGGTTCGCACGTATCTGCTCGACATGGATCCGGCGCTCTCGCACGCGCGTCTGCAACACGCGGCCGACCGTATGGAATCCGCGGGCGACGGCTTCCAGACCCGCACCCGTCAGGCGTTCCTCGACTTGGCTGCCGCCGAGCCGGGCCGGTTCCGCGTGATCGACGCAAGCAAATCGATCGAAGACGTGTGGGCGCAGATTCATGAGGATATTGACGAGGTGATCGCCGGGGGAGAAGAAGATTTCTCGGCTTCGCTGTGCTCCGCTCGAAATGACGAGGGAACGGAGTTGCGCTCCGACCGCAATAACAATGAGGACGGCAATGCCTCTCGACATGACACGATGACGGGCGGTGTGCGATGAGCGTATGGGATTCGATCGTCGGCCAGAAACCGGTCGTGGAACAGCTCAAGGCCATCTCCACCGGCGACCCGAAGGCCATCGCGCAGTCATGGCTGATCTGCGGCCCTCCCGGCTCCGGCCGCTCGAACGTGGCCAAGGCGTTCGCCGCCGCGCTCGAAAGCCCCGATCACGGTCTGAACGACGAGCCAACCAAAACCACGCGTGAAGTCCTCGCCGGCACGCACCCTGACGTCACCGTGCTCGCCACGAACAAGGTCACCATCGGCATCGACGAGGTGCGCGACCTGATCGGCGTCAGCGAGCAGATGCCCGGCACCGCGCCGTGGCGGATCATCATCATCGAAGACGTCGACCGTATGCTCGAGCGCACCACGAACGTGCTGCTCAAGGAGATCGAGGAGCCGGCCGAACATACGATCTGGCTGTTGTGCGCCCCGAGCGCACAGGACGTGCTGCCCACGATCCGGTCGCGCACCCGCATCGTGAACCTTGCTGTGCCCACGAACAAGGCCGTCGCCGCGTTCCTCATGAACACGGTGAACCCGTCCCTGCCCGACGACCGGCGCTTTACCGAGCACGTGGCCGCCCGCGCAGCCCGGCTCGCGGAAGGCCATATCGGCGTGGCCCGGCTGTACGCTACGAACGAGCGCGTGATGACCGACCGCGACGAACTGATCGTCGGCGTGATCGGCCTGCACCGCGCATCGGACGCGGTGTTGCTCGCCGGCGATCTGATCGACAACGCGAAAGGTCAGGCCGAAGCGGATGTGGAAGCGCAGGCGGCGCGCGCCGAAGCTGATTTCCGTCGCGTCAACGGTCTGGGGGAGAAGGATCGCATCCCGCTCAACCTGCGCGGCGCGTACAACCAGATCGCCAAAAAGGACGAACTGAAGCGGCAGGCGACCCGTCGCAGTCGCGACGTGCTCGACCGTGCGCTCAATTCGATCGCCAGCGTGTACCGCGATGTTGCCGTGATGCAGAACAACGCGGAGGACGCGGTCGGGATCATCAATCTGGAGAACCGCGAGGCGATTGCGGAACTGTCGGCGCGGCTGAGCCGGGCCGGTGCGGTGCGGCGGTTGGACGACATCGCCACGGCCCGCCGCCGTCTCGCCGGCAACGGCAACCCCACCCTCCTGTTCGAGGCCCTCTTCTGCGCCCTGATTCCGTAGGGATGATACTCCCGAGGCCGTGTCTGTCTGCGCGCGATGATCACATTCGTGTAGAGAGACGTTCGATAATACGTATTTGGCAAGTGTTTCCCGACATGCACCGTTTGCGTATTGGTCTTGTTTTTGGCATAATAATATTCGCTTTCTCTCGCAAGAGGAAGGCTCCAAGTCGCCGGGGGTATTCCCCCGGCAGCCTTTTTTCATTCCGTCCACTCGTCAGGAGTCCGATGAGCGAACTGAGCATCTTTGTGGACGAGTCCGGTGAATGGGGCAAACGGTCGGAATATTATCTCATCACACTGGTCTTCCATGTTCAGTCGGAGCCTATTGTGGAGCATATTGCCAGTTATGAACGGCATTTGGCTGACTCGAGATTGCCCGATATCCCCTTTCATGCTGGACCGTTGTTCAACGGGCACGATGACTATGAGCATGTGGATCTGTCGGATCGAAAGCGCCTCTTCGTTGCGTTTTTCAACCTTGTACGTAACTTGCCGTTTCGTTATGTGACATTCGCTCATCACAAAAGCGTGTTTGACGGGCGCAAAAGCAGGTTTGAAGCCCAGCTCAAGCGTGATCTTGCTGACTTCCTCCTCTCTCATCTGGATGAGTTGCAGTCCTATAAAACGATCAAGGTGTATTACGATAACGGGCAACAGGTCGTATCGAATGCGCTGAAAGCTGCTATCGATTATGCCCTGTCCAAGGAAGCGGTCGTATATAAGGATGCCCAGCCGAAGGACTATCGACTTGAACAAACCGCTGATCTGATGTGCACCATCGAGCTTACGGCTTTGAAATTCGATTCGGGAGAAGAAACCGCTACGGATCTCAAAATGTTCAGAAACCGACGCGACTTTCGGAAAAATTATCTGAAGATTCTACGTCGTAAGCGGTTCTGATGCTCCCGTGTGGGATGCGTATCGGCTACATAGAAGAGGTTTGCTGTGGCTTATCGGTATGAAGACGATATTACGCGTAAAGATTTGTTGCGCCTCATTGCAAAGGCTTCTCGTCAAGGATTGCTTGGGCTTTTCGCCGGCGCAGGATTGTCGATAGATGTGCTTGGCAAGGACAAGACCTTGAATTGGCGTCAACTATTGCAACGTTGCGCTACAGTCATGGAACGCGGAGAGATCGACCAGGAAAAGCTGTTTGGTACCGATGCTATGCAGCATCTCGACTATCCGGGTATCGCCACGGAGCTATGCCATCTGTATGCTAAATCCCATAACGATATCAGTGAGACTCAAAGCATTCAAGTGCTGAAACAGGTGGTTGCAGAACAGATCGCTGGATATCCCGATCCATCGAAGGAAAAAGGCGGACGATATGAGGAATATTTCGAGAAGTTGAATTTCGACTGGATCGTAACAACGAATTACGATTCAGTCGTCGAGACGCTGTTGCAGGGAAAAGCATTGCCGCTGTTGACTCATGATGCTTTTGTGAATGTGGCTAATCTTACGCCCGTCTGCCACATCCATGGCAGTGCGATGGATCCATCTTCGATTGTTATCACGCAGGACGATTACACGAGATTCTTCCGTGCCGGCAATTATTGGCAGGCGAGAATGCCCTTTCTGATCAAGGAGCATCTCGTCTTGATGTTGGGCTACGGTATCGGCGATTCCAATATCACATCCGCTATGGATTGGTGTGACTCGGTTTACAAGAACGATACCCCGGAATACTCATATCCGGTGGTGCAGGTGAACTACACTGACAGTGATAACGCGTCAGAGAAACCATATATCAAACATTATGGGGACAGCGAGATCTATGTGATCGACACGAATAGTCTTACTTCATTACTGGACGAGCTGATGACAGTGTGTGATGCTGTGGATCGGGAACGGGAGCAGCTGGAGCGGGAAATAGAAAATAAGCGGAACATGTTTAATTCATCTGATGATAAATATGTGCTGAGTTTTATTAAAAATGAAACATTTCGACACAGAGTATTGGATTTCATGAAAGAACTTGGAAGTGAGTATGGTTTTCTTTGGTCTGACTTTTTGAGTTTCTTCGATCGCGTTATAGCAATGGCATACGATAAGCCAACTATAATATGGGATTTCCCCAAATATGCTGCTTGGTTGAGGATGCTTATTGATATTGGTGCCAGAGTTGATCCATTAAGAATTCCGCCGAAGCTATTTCATCAATGCTGTGATAAATTTAATGATGTAGTCGGTTATATTAGCTATGACAAAGGCTCTTCTTGGGAGGCTGCGGACGTATGGCGTGACCGAGGAGATGAGATCGGGACGTCGTTTCAACTGCAGATGTACCGTTATTTTGTAGCTCAAAGATTAGATGATTCCAGGAAATTACTGGAAAAGAAGTTTTCGAAATTACGTGATCTTAAGTAGATAGTGCGAATACAACCTTTTCTGTGACGTGTCGATCTTTTTGCGCTTGTATCTCGGTCGTTGGGATCGTGCCCGAACGTACCCGCGATACACTGAAGCCATGAAGATTTCCGCTGATTTCACGGTGGTGCCCGACGACTTCGCGAAAGCCGCCGCGCCCGAATATCGCAATGGCGGCGTGCCCGTCATCTCCTTCCCGTTCTACATCGACCAGATCGACCCATCCGTGCGCTACCTGCACTGGACGTTCACCGATCCCGATTCGATTCCGGTGTGCGGCTTCGAATGGATCCACTGGACGGTCGCGAACCTGCCGATCGACGCGCTCATGTATGACTTCAACGATTCGCATGCGCTGCAGATCCCGCCGGACTTCTCGCGCCAGCTTCCCGCGATGATCCCGGAGGCCGTGCAGGGCCGCAATTCGTCGGCCAGCAAGTTCGTGGGCCGCGACAATGATCCGGCTATCACGATGCGCTACAACGGCCCGCAGCCGCCGGACAAGGACCACGACTACTACCTGCACGTGTGGGGCACCAAGGAGCCGTTGCCCGGCCTCAACCAAGGATTCTGGATGAACGAGCTGCTTCACGCACTGAGAAACTGCGGCGAAACCCCGGACCAGGGCGGTATCTTCGTTACCGGAAAAGCGTGATTCACCAGAAATAGGAAGCCATACGGCTCTCATAGAGAAAGTCACAGCAGTCATCAGAAAGGAAGCAACATGCCCTGCACCACGATTCTGGTCGGCAAGGACGCCAGCTACGACGGTTCCACGATCATCGCCCGCAACGAGGACAGCTCCAACGGCGAGTTCAACCCGAAGCGTTTCGTCGTCATCAAGCCCGAGGAACAGCCGAGCGTCTACCACAGCGTCATCTCCCACCTGACCATCGACCTGAGCGAGGAGACCCCGCTGCGCTACACGGCCGCGCCGAACGCCGACCTCAAGGAAGGCATCTGGGGCGAGGCCGGCATCAACGAGGCGAACGTCGCGATGAGCGCCACCGAAACCCTCACCACGAACGAGCGCGTGCTCGGCGCCGACCCGTTCGTCGAGTACCAGCCGGCCAAGGGCGATCCGGACAGCGACGACTACGAACCGGAAGTGCTCGGCGGCATCGGCGAGGAGGACTTCGTCACGCTCGTCCTGCCGTACATCAAGACCGCCCGCGAAGGCGTCGAGCGTCTCGGCTCGCTGCTCGAACGGTTCGGCACCTACGAGATGAACGGCGTCGCGTTCTCCGACGTGAACGAGATCTGGTGGCTGGAGACGGTCGGCGGCCATCACTGGATCGCCAAGCGCGTGCCGGACGAGGCGTACGTGACCATGCCGAACCAGCTCGGCATCGACGAGTTCGATCTCGAAGACGCGCTCGGCGAGCAGGAGAATCACATGTGCTCGGCCGATCTCGCCGAGTTCATCGAAGACAACCATCTGGACCTGTCGGTCGAATCGACGTCGCCGTTCAACCCGCGCGACGCGTTCGGCTCGCACTCCGACATGGACCACGTCTACAACACGCCGCGCGCATGGTCGATGCAGCGCTTCCTCAACCCGTACGACGAGGTCTGGGAAGGCCCGGACGCCGATCACACGCCGGAATCGAACGATATTCCGTGGGCGCGCCAGCCCGAACGCAAGGTGACGATCGAAGACATCAAGTATGTGCTCTCCGACCACTATCAGGGCACCGAATTCGATCCGTACGGCAAACGCGGCGACGAACGCACCAAGCACATGTACCGCCCGATCGGCATCAACCGCCAGAGCCAGCTGTCGGTCATGCAGATCCGCCCGTACCGCCCGCAGGTCAGCCGCGCGATCCAGTGGATCGCCTACGGTTCCAACCCGTTCAACACGCTCATGCCGTTCTACACGAACGTCGACGCGACGCCGGCGTACCTGGAGGACACGACCACGCGCGTGACAACCGAGAACTACTACTGGGCGAACCGTGTGATCGCCGCGCTGTGCGACGCGCAGTTCTCCGACAACGAGCCGGCCGTGGCGCGTTACCAGGAGAAGACCGGCGCGCTCGGACACCAGCTGGTCGCGCAGACCGATGCGGAGGTCAACGCGATGGAAGACGTGTGGCCGACGGTCGCGGAGGCCGTGGCCGAGGCCGCTGCCGAAGACGTTGCGGACGCGGATGACGCTGATGAGACGGATGGATTCGACGGCGAGCTGGACGAGTTCGATGCCGGCGCCGATCTCGACGTGCAGCCGATGGAACCGGACGAGATCGTGGACGCGCTGCGCGCGAACGAGGCCGTGCGCGAGACGCTGACCGCCGCCAACCAGCGGCTGGCCGACCGGCTCAAGACCGAGACGGACAAGCTGCTCGACACCGTGCTGTACAACACCAGCATGAAGATGAAGAACGGCTTCCACCTGTCCGATTTCTAAGGTGTTCGTTTTACTTGGCCCCCTCGGCTAGGCCGAGCCGTGAAGAAAACGCCGGAGGCGTTTTTAGGCGAGGGTGAGCGACAGCGAACCTAAAAAACAGCGGGCGAAGGCCGTCCGTAATTGCAGATGGCTGTCAGCGTAGCTGACTGGGGGAGTGTCAGAAGCAAACTGACGATAATGGTTGTCATGTCTCTTCTCCCGCTGTCATTCAAGCGAGGTGCAATCCTTTTCCCCACCCTTAGTCATTTCAAGCGAGGCGCAGCCGAGTCGAGAAATCGTTCACAGACGTTATCCTGTGAAAGGAAGATTTCTCCGCTCGGCCGCGCCTCGGTCGTTTCATCTGTCGATCCCGGGCGCGAGGAAAGAAAGGATTCCCGTATATGACCTCCATCGAGGATTTCACCAGCCAGTACGGCCTGGTCAAGAAGATCGACGCGTTCGGCTACATGGATTACCTCAAGTCCAACCCTGACGCGCCGCGCAAGCACGGCAAGGTCGTGCTTGTCACCGCCGACACGCCGCTCAAGGCGTCTCGCGGCGAAGGTAAGACCACCACCACGATCGCGCTCATCGACGCGCTGCGTGCGCGTGGCATCGACGCGACCGCCGTGCTGCGCCAGCCGAGCATGGGCATCACCGCGGCCGGCTCGAAGGGCGGCGCGTCCGGCGGCGGCAAGGCGTCGCTGACCCACCCGGAGCTCATCGACTGGGGTCTGTGCGGCGAGATGGCCGCCATCGCGGCCGCCCAGAACCTGCTCGTCTCCTTCGCCGAGAAGGCGATCGACGAGGGCAAGCTCGACGACGTGCTCGTGCCGCGCGTCTCCGAAGTGCCGTCGCGCTCCCTGCGTTCGATCACCGTGGACGCGGGCAAGAACAACGTGGCCGAGAAGGTCGTGCTCACGCCGACCTCCGAGCTCATGCAGATCGTCGTGCTGTCGCGTTCGATGGACGAGATCGGCGAGCGCGTGTCCCGCATGATCGCCGGCACCAAGGACGGCAAGGCCGTCACCTTCGGCGAGTTCATCGACCTGTGGCGCATCACGAACATGCTGGCCGACGCGGTCAAGCCGGCCCTGACCGAGACCGTCAACGGCTCGCCGGTGTACGTGCACGGCGGCCCGTTCGCGAACGTGTCGATCGGCATCCCGACGCTGATCTCGGTGGAGATGGCGTGCGCGCTGCACGACGTCGTCATCGTCGAGGCCGGCTACGGTACCGACGCGGGCGCGCAGAAGTGGCTCGACATCGCGTGCCGCGAGTTCGGCGCGCAGTGGCCGTCCGCCGCGATCGTCGTGACCCGCGCTTCGACGTGGCGTGACGATCCGGAGCTGGCGTGGCGTTATCCGTTCCACGTGAACCGCCTTGAAGGCCTTGATATTCCGGCGTTCCCGCTCATCAACCTGTGGGAGGGCGAGGACGATCAGATTCCGGAGCTTCGCGAAACCGCCAAGAAGCTGGAGTTCCGCGATCCGATCATCGGCAACCTGTACCGCGACGGCGGCGAGGGTCTGGCTTCGCAGTTGGATGCGTTCGTTGACGTGCTGACGAACGGCTCGATGCCGGCCCGCCCGCACAGCCACAAGGGCATGTCCGTGATCGAGAACGTGAAGTGGGTTGCCGAGCATGCGTACGGTGTGCCGGCCGACCGCGTGCTGCTCAAGGACGGCTTCGTCTCCTCGCGTGACGCGGCCGTGGCGCTGTGCGAGTCCGCGGGCCTGTCGCTGGCCGATCTGGCGCTGGTCGCGGTCAAGTCCCCGGCCACGATGACCGACAACGACCGTCTGCCGGAGGGCGAGCGCACGGTGACCCTGAAGAAGGTCGAAGTACACGCGGGCGCCGGTCTGGTGCACGTGAATCTGACCACGTCGCTCACCACCCCGATGCCGAAGATCGTGTGATTCTTGTGACGGATTTCGCCGGATAGCCGGCCGGGCCTGTCACAGTGGTCCGGATCCGTCGTCCGTTTCGTTCGTAAAAGTGGGTAGATCCGGACACGACAATCCATAGGTGGGTAAATCTCAACCAGTAACTGCCGATTCGGCAGACTAAGGAGTAGAGATTTACCCACCTTTCGCTTTTTTGTCCGGATACGGCCGGTTTCATACCCCGAACCGGGCGTAAGCCCGGGAGGTTGCCCGCTCAGCCCCCAGTTTCCCGGTGGCTCCCGGTGTCTCCCCGGTAGTTCCCGGTGTCTTTCCCGGGCATACGGCCGGTTCGAGTCATGGAAACGGGCGTAAGCCCGGGAGCTGCCCCGTGTCCTCTGTCTTTCCCGGGCATACGGCCTGTTTGGCGTCCGAAAACGGGCGTATGCCCGGGAATCATCCCGTGGGCTCGCCTTCCCGGTCGTCTAGTTTCAGCGGATAGTTGACGTATGTCTCGGGGCATGGTTGACGCCGTTGCTTCCCGGGCATACGGTCGGTTCGAGTCATGGAAACGGGCGTAAGCCCGGGAGCTGCCCCGTGTCCTCTGTCCTTCCCGGGCATACGGCCGGTTTGAGTCGTGGGAACGGCTGTAAGCCCGGGAGCTATCCTGTGGGTTTGTTGCTTCCCGGGCATACGGCCGGTTTGGGCGGTTAAGACGGGCGTAAGCCCGGGAGGGGGCGCCCGGGGCTGAGTGCGTTGTGCAGGGCGTGTCGTCCATACCTTAGACGAATCCTGCAAAGATGCTGGATTTTGTCGTCAGTAGGGGGTAATCCAGAAAGTGGATCGGTATATATCGGTCTGCTATGGCATGCGGAGGCTGTGGGGGCCGAAGCTGTGGCACGCCGATGTGTATTGAAATGCCCATAACGAGAAGGACAGCTCATGGGAGAAGAAAACCCGAAGAAGGGTGCGGGAAGCGTTCGCAACGCAGTGGCCACATTGGCCGCGGTCGCGACACTGCTCGGCGGCGGCATCGTCGCGCCGGGCGCACTCGCCGATGATCCGACAACATCCGGCACGTCGACCAGCCAGTCGGCGACGCCGAACGATCAGAACAGCCAGAACGGATCGTCGGATCAGCCCCAGCAAGATCAGCAATCATCAACCAAGGACACCGCATCGGCGGACGGAACCACGGCATCGAAGAAGACGATCACATCGGTCGACGATCCGGGCATCATCCGCGCGACGAAGGGTGATCCGGTCACCCTGCCCGACACGGTGACCGTACACTACGGCGACGGCAGCAAGACGGACGCGAAGGTGGCATGGTCCGGCAACGGATACCAGTCCGGCTCCGATCTCGCCAAGCTGGAAGCCGGCGACTACACGTTCACCGGCACGGTCGACGGCACCGACAAGAAGGCCACGGCCACGGTCAAGCTGGCCGAGCCGGCAGTGAAGACCGATGCCGCGACGGCGGATGCCGACAAGACGCAGTCCGACAAGATGGCCGCTCCCGCGACGGACGAATCGACGCAGGACGACAGTGATGCGAGCGAGCCGACGATCGTCACCGTTGAGGATTCCGAAGCGTACGACCAGCCGGTCGGATTCGCTCCGGACCTGCCGTATGGCGTGACGGTCACCTATTCGAACGGCGACACCGCCTACCGGCAGGTCACCTGGCCGGAGAAGATCGACTCGTCCAAGGCCGGCGACGTGACGGTCGAGGGCACGCTCGAGGGCACAGATATCAAGGCGAAGGCGATCATCCACTTCGTCGGTATCAAGAGCATCGGCAAGGTCTCCGCCACCGTCAGCCCGGGCCAGTATCCGTCCCTCAGCGGCGTGGACATAACGCTCGACAACGGTTCCGTCGTCAACAAGTATCCGAACTGGGACACCAACAAGATCGACTGGTCGGCCACCAAGGCCGGCGACGTCAAGACCGTCACAGGCACGTTCGACGGCTCCGAGAAGACGGTCGAAGCCACCGTCAAGGTGCTCGGCGTCGCCTCGGTCGAAGCCAAGAAGGTCGTCGCCTACGTCGACCGCACCGTGGACCTGCCGTACCAGCTCGACATCAAGTATTCGGACGGCAGCGAAGGCACGACCTCCGACATCCAGTGGGAGGACGGCGCGTATAACAAGCAGTACGACAAGGCCGGCGACTATGAGATCTCCGGCACCGCCAACGGCGTCAAGTTCAAGCTGCCCGTCCACGTGGTCGCCGTCACCTCGATCGATCCGGTGAAGGAAACCACGCGCGTCGGCGTCACCCCGTATCTGGGCACCGTGACCGCGCATCTGTCTGACGGCACCACCGCGTACCTGTACCCGACATGGGATGACTCCGGTGTCGACTACGACACGGTCGGCACGTACACCTTCACCGGCACGTTGAGCGAGACCGATCTCAAGGTCACGGCCACCGTCACGGTGGCCGGCGCCACCTCGGTCGAGCCGGTCGAACTCGCGAACGTGCCGGTCGGGTTCCAGCCCGACCTGCCGGGCTACGTGACCGTCCGATACGGCGAAGGCGACGACGCCCCCACCGATTCCATGCCGGTGACCTGGGACAAGGTCGACTCGTCCAAGGCCGGCACCGTGACGGTGGAAGGCACGGTCGACGGCACGGACATCAAGGCGAAGGCCACCGTGACCTTCATTGCGATCAAGTCCATCGAGAACCCCACGCTTACCACGTCCGCGGGCAAGGACCCGAAACTGGCCGACAACTACGGCTACGTGTCATATGATCTCGTCAACGGTGTGAACACCGGCGCCGAAGTCGACTGGGACCAGTCCGGCATCGACTGGTCGAAGACCAAGGCCGGCGACGTCGTCACCGTCAAGGGCGTGTTCCGCAACAGCACCGTCGGCGTGACCGCCACCGTCAACGTGCGGGGCATCAAGTCGATCGAAGAGCAGAACTTCTACAACCAGCCGGCCGGCATCGCTCCGTATCTGGGCGATTCGACGGTAGTCACCTACGATAACGGCGACACATCCTCCGTGCCGGTCGTCTGGGACGAGTTCGATTCGTCCAAGGCCGGCGACGTGACGGTGGAAGGCACGGTCGACGGCACCGACCTCAAGGCGAAGGCGGTCATTCACTTCGTCGCGGTCAAGAGCATCGAACAGCCGGAAACGTACGTGATGCCGGGAACCGCCCCGGAGCTGCCGTATTCGGTGACGTTCACGCTGGCCAACGGCGAGACCTCCGACGAGAACGTGCAGTGGCAGCGTGACGAGACCGACTGGTCGAAGACCAAGTCCGGGCAGGACGTCAAGGTCACCGGCACGTTCGAGAGGTCCGAGCTCACCGTGACCGCGACCGTGCACGTGCGCGACGCCGTGTCCGTAGAACCGGTGACGGCCGACGCATACGTCAACCGTGACGTGACCTCGCTGCCGAGCCGAGTCACCGTGAACCTTTCCGGCGGCGGCAAGACGACCGAATACGTCGACTGGGGTACGGTCAAGCCGTACGACAAGCCCGGCGACTATACGGTTGAAGGCAACGTTTCGGGACTTGATCTCAAGGCGAAGGCCACGATCCACGTGGTCAAGGTCGATTCGTTCGAGACGGCGAAGGTCGATACGATCAAGACGATGGCCCCGTCGCTGCCGTACATCGTGGTGGCGAAGCTGTCCGACGGCACGAAGGCGAACCTTCACGTGACTTGGGCGGCGGTCGACGCGGCCCAGTACGCCAAGACCGGTTCGTTCACCGTGGAAGGCACCGTGGACGAGACTGATCTCAAGGCGAAGGCCGAAGTCACCGTACGCGACTTCAAGGCGCTCGAAAGCGTGTTCGTCACCACGGCCGTCAATGTGGCGCCCGACATGCCGTATTCGGTCAACATCACGCTTGACGACGGCTCCGTGCAGTCCTACGGCGTGCAGTGGGACGAGATCCCGGCCTCGCAGTACGACCATCAGGGCTCGTTCGAGGTGACGGGTTATGTGACGGACGAGAACGGCAACAAGACCGGCATCGCGGTGAAGGCCAAGGTGCAGGCGTGGGCCATCCGCTCCGTCGAGAACCCGGTCATCTACACGGTTCCAGGCCATGCGCCGGTCATGCCTGACGGCGTCTCCACCGAACTGACGGACGGCTCCTCGCTGTGGCGCAACGTCACGTGGGAGCGCATCGATCCGTCGCAGTATCAGAACCAGACCTCGTTCGAGGTCAAGGGCGATGTCGAAAGCACCGACATCTTCTCGGTCGCCACGGTGCGTGTGGTTGCGGTGGCGAGCGTGGACGACGTCTCGGTGTCGACGCTGGTCGGCCGCAGGGCCAGCCTGCCGGGCAGCGTGTACGTCACCTATGCCGATGGTCGCACCGGTTATCGCGACGTGACGTGGGATTCCTACGACGAGTCGAAGTGGGACACCCTCGGTTCGTTCGTCGTCAACGGCAAGGTCGACGGCACCGATCTGCCGGTCAAGGTGACCGCCACGGTCGCCGGTCTCAAGCGCACCGAGTACACGGAATGGACGATCGCCGGCGAAGCGCCGAGCCTGTCCATCTCCGCCGAACTGACCGATGGTTCCACCACCTGGCTGAACGAGTCCGACATCGCATGGGATCCGATCGATCCCGAACAGTATGCGAAGGACAACGAGTTCGACGTCAAGGGCAAGATCTCGAATTCGGATCTCGTCGTCACCCTGCACGTGACCGTCGCGTCGTTCAAGTCCGTGGATCCGCTGGCACCCGTCACCACGGTGACCGGCGTCCAGCCCGAGTTGCCGGGCCACGCCACCGTGAACTTCAGTGATGGCGGCAAAGGCACCTACGATATCAACTGGCAGCCGATCGACCCCGAGCAGTACGCCAAGCCCGGCACGTTCACGGTAACCGGCAATGTGGTCCGCTTCGGCAAGCCCATCACCGTGGCGGTGACGGTCCAGGACAGCCAGAAGACGAAGGAAGTCTCCGTCTCCACGCTGACCGGCTTCGCACCGAACCTGCCGTACTCGGTGGATACCACGCTATGGGACGGCAGCCATGAAACCGTGGCCGCCCAGTGGGAGACCCCGGACCCGGCATCGTACGCCAAGACCGGTTCGTTCGACGTCAAGGGCTACATCCGCGGCTCCGAATTCCCGATCGTCGCGCACGTCGGCGTCTATGACGCGGCCGATCCGGTGATCAAGACCGTCAAGACAGTGGTCGGCTCGGTGCCGTCGCTCGACGTCTACGACGCGAAGATCACGCTCACCAACGGCGACACCTACTCGTTCGGCTACAACGACAGCATCATTTGGGACACGGTGGATTCCGCCAAGTACAACACGGTCGGCGAGTTCAACGTCGCCGGCAAGTTCCTCGGCAAGAGCCTCGTGGTCTACATCCACGTGATCGTCAGCGGGTTCGACAGCTGGGTGCGCGGCCAGCAGCCGTACGAGGTGAACACGGTCGTCGGCTCCCACAGCAACCTGTACCTGCCGTCGCAGCTGCAGGCGTACACGTCGACCGGCGACGTCGTCTCGGTGGACGTGACGTGGGATTCCTACGACAAGACCCTGCTCGACAAGATCGGCTCGTTCACCGTCAAGGGCAAGACCAGCGGCGTCGCATCCGCCATCGAGGTCAGCGCCACGATCAACGTGGTCGACATCAAGTCGGTCGGGGCGCTCAAGGCCGTCACCACCATCGCCGGCACCGCCCCGGCGCTGCCGTCCGGCGGCCAGGTAACCTACACCAACGGTGAGACGGGATACGCCGCGTTTGCATGGAACGAGGTCAAGCCCGAGCAGTACGCCAAGGCCGGCTCGTTCACGGTCAACGGCACCGCGGCCGACTACAACGGCGGCGGCACCAGCCACAAGATCTCGGTGAAGGTGAACGTCGTCTCCGACGTCGAGTCCGTGGAGCCGACCGAAACGTGGACCGTACCCGGCGTGGCACCGAGCCTGCCGGAGAGCGTCGTCGTGAACTACCCGAAGAGCCTGCTGCGTCGTATGCTCACGCTCTTCGCCGCCGGCGGATCGGCCGGCAGCGGCATGGGCTCCGCGTTGGCCGACAACCAGGCGTACGCGGCCGTGACGTGGAATCCGATCGATCCGAAGTCCTACGCCAAGGACGGCACGTTCACCGTCGAAGGCACGATCGCCGGCAGCAAGAAGAAGGCCAAGGCCACCGTGACCGTCGCCTCCGTCGCCAAGCAGCCGCAGATCCCGGTCGTCACCACCGTGCCCGGCGTGGCGCCGAACCTGCCGTACTCCGTCAACGTGCCGATGTCCGACGGCCAGACCCGTCCGATCGACGTCGACTGGGATACCAGCGGCTTCTCCGAAGACGACTACCAGACCGCCGGCTCGACGTTCTACGTGAACGGCAGCCTGTTCGTCAGCCGGTACGATAACGGCAGCTACGCCACGACCAAGCTCATGGACGTGCGCGTCACCGTGCGCGTCAACGGCGTCAAGCAGGTCATCACCTCCGTGCAGAACGGCACGAAGACCGAGGTCGGCGTGCCGCCGCAGCTGCTGCGCTCCCTGCCGGTCAAGACCTCCGACGGTCTGATCGTCAACGTGCCTGTCACGTGGGATCCGATCCCGCCGAAGAACTACAGGAAGCCCGGCAAGTTCACCGCAACCGGCCACATCGATGCCGTCTCCGGCGGCGTCGCCACGGCCAGCCTGTTCTCCGCCCGCTCGATGGACGCGCGCGTCGCCAACAACGGCGGCACCGTGACCACCGAAGTCGAGGTCATCGCGGCCCAGCAGGAACCGCAGGTCAGCACGGTGCAGTACGTCACCACGACGGTGCTCGCCGGCTCCGGCAAGCTCGACGCGCCGCAGTACGCCACCGTGTACATGACCGACGGCAGCCAGAACGGCGTCGAAGTCGCGAAGTGGGACGACTCGAAGGTCGACTACTCCAAGCCCGGCAGCTACACGGCCACCGCCACGCTCAAGGGCACCGACAGGCAGCTCGTCTACTACATCAACGTGGCGCAGACCGAAAGCGTGTCGTTTGTCGACTTCGCGCCGATGGAACAGACGATCGAGGTCGGCACCAAGACACGCCAGGAGGTCAGCGACGGCTTGCCGCAGGTGGCCACGGCCAGGTACTCCGACGGCTCCACCAAGCTGGTGCCGGTCGACTGGAACCTGACCCCGCTCACCGACGAGGCCGTCAAGACGGTCGGCAAGATCGAGCTGGAAACCACCGCGATCGCCGGCTTCTCCAAGACCGCGAAGATCACGATCAACGTGGTCAAGGGACAGGCGGTGCCGCAGGCGCCGACCGAGAACCTGACCGCCGAGACGCTGGAAGGCATCGAGCCCAAGCTGCCGCAGACCGTGACGATCCACTACAACGACGGTTCCACCAAGGATTCCGCCATCCAATGGGACGACGTCGCGCTCAAGGACTGGGCCGACAGCGATGACTGGCCGGACGGCGTGGAGTCCAAGACCTTCACCGTCGACGGCGTGACCGCGATCGGCAGCTTCCCGATCAAGGTCGTCGTCACCGTCAAGAAGGCCAAGAAGTTCACCGTTTCGTTCGACGCGAACGGCGGCGCTCTTGCCACAGGCACCGCGTCCTCCGCGCTTGTGCACGAAGGCGTGGCGCTCGCCAAGCCGGCCGACCCGACCCGCGCGAAGTACACCTTCGCCGGCTGGACGACCGACAAGGCCGGAGAGAACCCGGTCAGTTGGCCGTACGTGCCGACGGGTGACACCACGCTGTACGCGCAGTGGACGCTCAAGCCGGTGCCGGTCACCGCGGTGACCATCTCCGGCGACGGCGTCAAGGACGGCAAGGCCACCGTGAAGAAGGGCGAGACGCTGACGGCATCCGCCGCCGTCTCCCCGGACGACGCGACCAACAAGTCCGTGACGTGGAAGTCGAACGACACCGCCGTGGCCACCGTGGCGAACGGTGTCATCACCGCTGTGCGCGGCGGCAAGGCGACCATCACCGCGACCGCGGCCGACGGCTCCGGCAAGTCCGCGTCGATCGAGGTCACCGTGCCGGCGACCGTCACGGCCATCGCGGCCAAGGCCAGCAAGACCGAGTACACCAAGGGCGACGCGTTCGACCCGTCGAGCCTGACCGTCACGGCCACGCTCGACGACGGCACGAGCCGCGTGCTGAAGTCCGACGAATACACGCTCTCCGACACCACGCTCGACACGGTCGGCGGCAAGACCGTCACCGTGACGTTCAAGGCGAACCCGGCCGTCACGACCACGTTCTCGCTGACCGTCGCCGAGCGCTACTGGACCGTCGCGTTCGATGCGAACGGCGGCTCGGCGGTCGCATCGCAGTCCGTTGCCGATGACGGTGCGTCTCGCGTCGCCAAGCCGGCCGATCCGACTCGCGACGGCTTCGCGTTCGTCGGCTGGACGACCGACAAGGACGGTTCGGACGTGTACGGATTCGACGCTCCGGTGAGCGGCGACCTGACGCTGTACGCGCAGTGGAAGGATGCCGCCAAGCCGGTCATCTCCGGTGCGGACGACGTGTACGTCGTGCAGGGCGCCAAGTTCGACCCGCTGGCCGGCGTGAGCGCCAAGGACAACGTCGACGGCAAGGTCGAGGTCGCAGTGTCCGGCGATACGGTCGATACCGCGGCTGAGGTCGGCACCGAGTTCACGCTCACCTACACCGCGACCGACGCGGCCGGCAACACGGCCACCGCGACGCGCAAGGTGACCATCGTCGAGAAGACCGTGGACGTGGACGAGTCCAAGACCGCGATCTCCGGTGAGGGCGTCAAGGGCGGCAAGGTCACCGTGAAGAAGGGCGAGACGTTGTCTGTCGCCGCTTCCGTGGCTCCGGCCAACGCGACGCACGTGCGCATCGCATGGTCCACCTCCGACAAGAAGGTGGCCGCGGTCGAGGCCGGCGAAGGTCGGACGGCAACCGTCAAGGCACTGCGCGGCGGCAAGGCGACCATCACGCTCAAGGTCTACCAGGCCAACCCGGTGAACCTCGAGCCCGGCAAGGAGAAGCTCGTGGCCACCAAGACCATCGAGATCACCGTGCCGAAGACCGCCGAATCGGTCAAGCCGCTGGCTGATCTGACCGTGTACGCAGGCCACGCGCCCGAACTGCCGACGACCGCCACCGTGGTCTACGACGACGGCTCCGAGGAGGCTGGCAAGACGATCGCATGGGACGCCGAACAGTTCGTCGACTGGCCGAAGGCGCAGATCGGCTTCGTCGCCGTGCTGAACGGTACGGTCGAAGGACTGCCGGTTTCGGTCACGGTCACCGTGGTCAACGACACCGAGGCACCGGTGCTCTCCGGCATCGATGACCGGTCCATCAAGGTCGGAGACGAGTTCGACCCGCTGGCTGGCGTGTCCGCCAAGGACAACGTCGACGGCGACGTCACCGCGAACATCACGGTCGACGGTACGGTCGACACGACCAAGGCCGGCAGCTACACGCTGACCTACACCGTGTCCGATTCCTACGGCAACGTCACCACGGCGGTGCGCACCATCACCGTGACGGCCGAGCCGGTCAAGCCGACGCCGGAACCGGAGAACCCGGGCAAGCCGAGCAAGCCGGGTGAGCCCGAGAATCCGAGCAAGCCGGGCGAACCGACGCCGGAACAGCCTTCCGAACCGGGTGACAAGCCGACCGAACCGGAGAACCCGAGCAAGCCCGGAGAACCGGAACAGCCGGAGAACCCGGCCGAGCCCGGCAAGCCCGAGCAGCCCTCCGAACCGAACGACAAGCCGACGCCTGAACAGCCGGCCAAGCCTGGCGACAACGGTCAGAACGGCGGCTCCGGCACTGCCGACGGCTCCGGCAACCAGTCCGGTCAGTCCGGTCAGTCCGGTCAGAACGGCCAGTCCGGTACTGCGGATCAGAACCAGGCTTCCGGTCAGTCCGGCAAGCAGGCCTCCGACGACAAGAAGACGAGTCTGTCGAAGACCGGTGCCGCGTCCAATGTGGCGGCTCTCGTGGCCCTGATGCTGGCCGTCATGGGTCTGGCGCTCAAGATAGGCGGACGCCGCAACCGCGGTCGTCACCAGCGCTGAACGCCTCCGTTGAATAGCTAGCGCAAACCGGCGGTTTCCCTTTCGGGAGGCCGCCGGTTTGCGCTAGGTGGGCCGGGGAATGTAAACGGGTCTTGGCAGTCGTCGGATTCATCCCCCGTTGCTCACGTAAGTGGGTGGATCTGGACACGACAATCCGTAGGTGGGTGGATCCGGACTCCGCCAACCCAAAAGTGGGTAGATCCGGACCCAAGAATCCATAGGTGGGTAAATCTGTACTAGTAACTGCCGATTCGGTGGTCCAAAGGGTAGAGATCTACCCACTTTTGGTTTTTCGGGCCGGATGGAGTCCGGATTTACCCACTTTCCTGTGGGTGAAGTCTTGGATCATCCTGTCCTTGTGAACGAAATCAGTTCTTCCCCGCCTTTTCGTGAACGATCGTGCCGGCCACAGCGGATCGGACGGGTCATCCTGCTGACATGAGGTATCCTTGACATAGTGTCAAAGTGGATGGAGGTTCAAGGATGAGCACGAAGACGCACACGCAGGGCATCAACGGCCGAAAAACGGATGCCGCATCGACCATTGCGGCCACCGAACCGGCCTCGTCCTGCATCGCACCTGATTCCGCGCCGACGCCGGTCGTACCGACGAATCTGGCTACATCGGTCAAACCGGCCGTCAAGGATCTGCCAACCGCCAAGGTCTGGGCGTTCGCGACCGGCCAGTTCGGCTGGGCGCTCCTGAGCGGCATCATCTCCAACTGGCTTGTGTACTTCTACCAGCCCGATGCCGAAACCATCGCGCAGGGCCAGACCGTCTTCGTGCCGCAGGGTCTCGTCATCCTCGGGATCGTCACCGTCGTCGGCGGCATCACCGCGTTCGCGCGCTTCTTCGACGCGTTCGTCGACCCGGCCGTCGCGAGCCTGTCGGACCGCAGCAAATCCCCGCGCGGCCGGCGCATCCCGTTCCTGCAGTTCGCCGCGCTCCCGCTCGCCGTCGTCACGGTCCTCGTCTTCTGGAGCCCGGTCAACACGACCAGTTGGGCGAACGCCGCGTTCCTGTTCGTCACCGTCATCGGCTACTACATCGCGCTCACGTTCTATTGCACGCCGTACAACGCGCTCATCGCCGAGCTCGGTCATGACTCGAAGCAGCAGCTCAACATCTCCACGACCATCTCGTTCACGTTCATCGCCGGCACCGCCGTCGCGTACGTCGCGCCGGTCATCTGGGGCGCGTTCGTGCCCGGGCTTGGCCGCGTGAACGCGATACGCGTGACGTTCACGATCCTCGCCGCGATTGCATTCGTATGCATGCTCGTGCCTGCGCTCACGATCGACGAGCGCGAGTATGTGGATTCGAAGCCGACCAGCGAGGACACGCTCACCTCGCTCAAGGAGACGTTCCGCGACCGCGAGTTCGTGAAGTTCGTCAGCTCCGACATCGTGTATTGGATTGCGATCACGATGTTCCAGACTGGTCTGCCGTTCTTCGTGACGAGTCTGCTCAAGCTGCCGGAAACGAGCACGACGATCTACTTCGTGCTCATGACCGGCGTTTCGGTGCTGTTCTACCTGCCGGTGAATATGTTTGCAGGCCGCATCGGCAAGAAGCGGCTGATGCTGGTCGGATTCGTGATCTTCACATGCGCGTACGTGTTCGCGTCGCTGCTCGGCTCGGGCGTGCTCAGCACGATCCCGGCGATGGCGCAGGGCGTGGTGCTGTCGGTGGCGTGCGCGATCCCGATGGCGATCTTCGGCATCCTGCCGCAGGCCGTGGTGGCGAACATCGCGGGCGCGAGTTCCAAGACGACCGGTGAGGACAGGCAGGGCATGTTCTATGCGGCGCGTACGTTCGCGATGAAGATGGGGCAGAGCCTGTCGATGCTGCTGTTCACCGGCCTGAGCACGATCGGCGCGGGAAGCGGCTTCGGCTATCGCGCGGCCGCCGTGTGCGCGGCGGTGCTGTGCGGCCTGGGCGGGCTGATCTTCGCGTTCTACGACGAGAAGAAGGTGCTCGCCGTGCTTGAGGCGTGAAACAGGTCTCTCAACCGTCAGAACGAGCCGTCGGAGCCTCGCGCGGCAGGCATAAGCACCGGTGCCGTGATCGGCGTGTTGCGAGGGGACGCTTGCGGCGGAATATCGGATGGTGAGACGATGCCGGATGAATTCTGACATATTCGCCGTTGATATTCCGCCATAATCGTGCGACTACCGCAAACCGTCCAAAAAATCAAGACTGTTTTTTCTGGAAGTTTCCTCGTACTTTATTGCGCGGTGGGCGAAACGCCCATATGCGCATATGAGAGGAAGCTTCGCAATGTCGAATCGTGCCATGATGACCGCCGCCACGAGCGCCGTGGACGGTGGTTTTGTCGCGCGCACGGCAACGCACACGATCGCCAAGGCCACGGCCGCCGCGATCGCGTTCATCGCCGCGTTCGTGACCATGCTGAGCCTCGCCGTCGCCCCGGTCTCCGGCGGCGCGACGTCCGCGATCCTGCCGGTCACGCAGACCGCGGCCGCCGCCGACGGCACCGTCGACTACCAGACCTGGGCCGCTGTCGCCAAGGCGATCGACGACCAGCTGCAGGACGGCCTCAAGGAATACACGTCCGGCAACACGGCCGGTTCGACGTCCAAGTTCATGGCCGCGTACAACACGATCTACATCGCGTCCAACTTCACCGCCGTCGTGCGCGACTCGGTCAGCTCCGATAAGCAGGCCGCACAGCAGCAGGCGTTCCAGGACATCCAGAACCTCTCGTACACGTCCGGCAACGACGAACAGCTCAAGACCAAGATCGCCGATCTGGTGAACGACCTGAACGCGACGGCGCAGCAGCTCGACGCCAACACCGGTGTTTCCAACCCGAAGAAGTACGCCGAGGACCTACAGGCGCAGATCGCCAAGGAACGCAAGGAACTCGACGCCAAAAAGAAGAAGAACCCGGGCAAGGGCAACCGTTCGTGGACCGACGTGGCCAACGAGATGACCCCGATCCTCGACAACGCGTACAAGGCGTACGCGGCGGGCGACGCGGCCAAAGGCGCGACGCTCGTGAACAACGCGTACTACCAGTACTACGAGAAGCTCGGCTTCGAGAAGAACGTGATGAACGCGATCAGCGGCAACCGCGTCTCCGAGGTCGAATACCAGTTCAAGATGTGCCGCAAGTCAATGAACACCGGCGCGGACCTCAAGAGCACCAAGCAGCTCATCGACGACCTCAAGGCCATGCTGGTCAAGGATGCGGGCATCCTCGACGGCGGTGCGGCCGACAAGGAGGGTGGCTTCACGAAGTTCATCACCAGCGCGGTCGGCCAGGCGTTCCTGATCCTCATCCGCGAGGGTCTTGAGGCGCTGCTCGTGGTTGCGGCCGTGGTGGCGTACCTCGTCAAGTCCGGCAACAAGCGCTTCACCAAGTGGATCTATCTCGGCGTGCTCGCCGGCCTTGCGGGCGCCGGCCTGGTCGCGGTGATCTTCGTGCTCGCGTTCGGCGGCTCCGGCCCGATCCAGGAGATCATGGAGGGCGTGTGCGCGCTCATCGCCATGGGCATGCTGCTGTGGACCAGCAACTGGATGCTCAACAAGTCGAGCGTGGAGGCATGGAACCGGTACATTCGCACCAAGACTGAGGCGGCCGTCAAGTCGGTGTCCGCGCAGGTCGAGTCCGGCGATCACGTCGCGTTCGGCACGGTGATGTCGCTTGCGATGCTGAGCTTCCTCGCCGTGTTCCGCGAGGGCGCCGAAACGGTGATCTTCTACCAGTCGATCTACTCGATGAGCCAGGATACGAAGGGCATGTGGACGGGCGGCATCGCCGCGGCAGTGGTGCTCGTGATCATCTTCTTCGTCATCCGGTTCACGTCGGTGAAGATTCCGATCGGCCCGTTCTTCCTCGTCACATCGATCCTGATGTCGGTGCTCGTGGTCGTCTTCGCGGGCGGCGGCGTGCACGCGCTGATCGAAGGCGACGCGCTGCCGGCCAACTACCTGCAGGGCGTGCCGACGAACGACTGGCTCGGCTTCTACCCGTACGTCGAGTGCATTGTGGCGCAGGTGATCGCGGCTATCGCGGTGATCGCGCTGTTCGTGGTCGGCTTCGTCAAGCAGCGCAAGGCCAAGGCCGAGCTTGCCGCGGGCGGTTCCGGACCGGTCGAGACTGCTGCCGCAGCCAAGTAATAGATTTTCCCAAAAATTTCAACCTAGACAAAGGAAGAGAAATATGAAGAACAAGAAACTCGCCGCCGTCCTCGGTGTGCTGCTCGCCGGTTCGATGGCCTTCTCGCTGGCCGCCTGCGGCTCGACCACCGCGTCGAACGACAACGCCAAGTCGAACACCTCCACCTCCGACACCACCAAGTCGGACGACACCAAGTCCGATGACACCTCCTCCGACGCCGGCGCCGGCTTCGAGGAAGTCCCGGTCGGCCCGTCCGGCACCGCCGAGGAGCAGGATCAGGACAACGGCCCGCTGACCGTCGGCGCCGTGTACTTCCAGCCGATCGACATGGAACCGGCTTCCTCCGGCCTCAAGGCCGCGGACGCCTCCTTCCACCTCGAGGCCGACATCCACGCCAACGAGAAGGGCACCGAGCTCGGCTACGGCAAGGGCAATTTCGTGCCGGATCTGACCGTGAACTACACGATCATCGACAAGTCCACCGGCAAGGAGGTCGAGGGCGGCAAGGCCACCTCCGGTACCTTCATGCAGATGAACGCCTCCGACGGCCCGCACTACGGCGCCAACGTCAAGCTCGACAAGGCCGGCACCTACCAGCTCAAGCTCTCGATCGAATCCCCGGCCGCCAAGGGCTGGATGCTGCACGTCGACCCGGAGACCGGCGTCAAGGGCCGCTTCTGGACCGAGCCGATCGAAGTCACTTTCGACAACTGGGATTACACGCCGCGTCAGTGGTGATGACAACCGCGGCTAACGTGGGCAATTCCATCATGACTGCATAGCACAACGCTCCCTTCCGCACGAGGGGAGCTTTTGCTGTTTTTAGGATGCTGACGAAACGATGAAAGGACGCGAATGCTTGAACAATTCGTGACGGTGATGCCGGGGACGCTAGCCCCCGCATTGCTCGTGATGTGCCTGAGCGTGATGCTCACGGTCGGCGAGGGGCGCGACAAGCCGATCAGCACGCATTGGCGCCTGTGGGGTGTCGGCGTCGGCCTCGTTGCCGCGATCGTGTTCGCGGCCCTGCGCGCGTCGGCCGTCATCAACCAGCGCACGTTCGTCAACTATCCGGTGCTGTGCGTCGCGGTCGTCGTCGACTTGCTCGCGCTGGCGACCGTCATCCTCGCCCGCCGCATCACGACGAACTGGCAACGGCACGCGATCTGGATGCACGTCGCGAACGCGGTCGCCGCGATCGACATCGCGCTCACGCTGTTCTACGCGCTGCCCGACGTCATCCTGCAGCTGACGATCTGGGTCGAGCCGGGCGACCCGATCTTCACGTCGGCGATGCTGCTGCGCGCGCTCGGCTTTGCGCTGGGACTGGCGATGTCGATCATCGTCGCCGCGATCTTCCGCACGATGCGATCGACCGCGGTGCGGCCCGCGTTCACGGCCGCCGTCGTGCTGACGATGGCGATCCTGTTCGTGCAGCATCTGACTGGCCTCGCGCAGATCCTGCAGGCGCGCGGATTCCCGATGAACCACACCGAGTTCGTGTTGCTTGCGTGGTCGATCAACAACAACCGCGGCATGATCATGGCACAGGCGTTCACGTTCCTGATCCCGGCCGTCGCGTCGATCGTCGCCGGATTCCGCATGCCGATGACCGGTCCGAACGAGGCGACCGTGCGCAAGCACAAGGCGTTCCGTCGTCGTGCGGTCGCGGCGGCCGTGTGGAGCGTCGTCGCGATGATCGGCGTGACGTTGACGCTCACGGTCGGCGTGGCCGCGACCCAGCAGGAGGTCACGCTTTCGCCGCCGGAGGCGTACTCGTTGAAGGACGGCGTCGCGACGATCCCGTTCAGCCAGGTCGAGGACGGCCACCTGCACCGCTTCGAATACAAGGCGAAGGACGGCACGGTGATGCGGTTCATCATCATCAAGAAGAACGGCGGCGCATACGGCATCGGCCTCGACGCATGCGAGAACTGCGGCGACGCCGGATACTACGAGAAGGACGGCAAGATCATCTGCAAGAAGTGCGAGGTCGCGATCAACCTGGCGACCATCGGCTTCCGCGGCGGATGCAACCCGGTGCCGTTCCCGTACAAGACCGGCAACGGCAAGATCACCATTCAGACTGCGGATCTGGACGCCCTGAGCGCCCACTTCCAGTGAGACCACAACCTCTTGGCCCCCTCGGCTGAGGGGGCTGTCAGCGAAGCTGACTGGGGGAGTGTCAGGGGATTGAACGCATAAGCACTTGGCTGTCCCTCAATCAGCTCCCCTGAAGGTAATCAAAGCTTTTCGAGCGCATAGCTTCTGACGCTCCCCCAGTCACGGCTACGCCGCGACAGCCCCCTCAGCCGAGGGGGCCGAGAACCCGGAAAAGGAGGAACACGTTGTTCTTTCTGCGAATGATCGCGCGGTCGTTCACGCGCCAGCTGCGCAGGCGGCTGCTCATCGCGCTCACCGTGTGCCTGTCGGCCACGGTCAGCGTCTCGATGCTGGGCGTCGTCTTCGACGTCGGCGACAAGCTTAACGCCGAACTGTCGACGTACGGCTCGAACATCGTCGTCCAGCCGAAGGCCGATGCGGTCGTCTCCGACCTGTACAACACAACAGGGCTTACGGGCGCGGCCGCCCAGGCCGACCCGACCGCGTTCCTCAAGGAATCGGACGCAGCCAAGATCAAGACGATCTTCTGGGCGTTCAACATCACCAACTTCGCGCCGCAGCTCAACGTGCATGCCGAGGTCGACGGCATGAACGCGCCGCTCGTCGGCACCTGGTTCAACAAGGAGCTCAAGCTTGCGTCCGGCGAGACGACCGTGGTCGGCGTCGAGGGCATGCGTTCGTGGTGGAAGATCGAAGGTGCGTGGCCGAAGGACGACACCGATCAGGGCATGATCGGTGCGACGCTCGCGCAACAGCTCGGCGTGGGCGTGGGCGATACCGTGACGCTTAAGAAGACCACGGCATCCGGCAAGCACAACGAGCAGGCGATCAAAATCGTCGGCGTGTACGATTCCGGCGACGACGAGAACGGTTCGCTGTACTTGTCGAGTTCGGTCGCGCAGGTGCTCGCGGACCTGCCCGATGCGGCCGACAAGATCGAGGTGAAGGCGCTGACCACGCCGGAGAACGACCTCGCGCGCAAGGCCGCGCAGAACCCGGCCGCGCTCAGCCAGGACGACTGGGAGACGTGGTACTGCACCGCGTACCCGAGTTCGATCGCGTACCAGATCGAAGAGGTGATCCCGGACGCGGTCGCCAAGCAGGTGCGGCAGGTCGCCGCGCTGCAGGGCAACGTGCTGCAGAAGACGCAGGCCGTGATGATTCTGATGACCGTGCTGAGCCTGATCGCGGCGGCCGTGGCCGTGGCGAACCTGATGGTCGCCTCGATCGGGGAGCGGTCGGCCGAGCTGGCGCTGCTCAAGGCGATCGGCGCGACGGACGGCGCGGTGTCGCGTCTGATGATGGCCGAGACGGCGGCGATCGCATTGCTCGGTGCGATCGTTGGCGCGGGGCTCGGTTCGGGCGTGGCGCAGCTGATCGGGCACGTGGTGTTCGGCTCGGGCATCACGATGCGGCCGATGGTGTTCGTGCTAGTGTTCGTGCTGCTCGCGATCACCGTGCTCATCGCGTCCGCGTCGTCGATCCGCTCGATCCTGAGCCTGCGCCCCGCGGAGGTGCTGCATGGCCGGTGAGTTTTCTTCACAGTGTCATTTCGAGCGCAGCGCAGCGAAGTCGAGAAATCTCTTCTTTTCGACGCGTGTGACGATGCCTCGTATACGGTCGTTTTTCGACATGATCAGATTGCTCCGTTCGGCTGTCGCCTCGGTCGAAATGACAAGGTTACGCATTGATATGACGAGGAAAGGAGTGGTGAGATGACGAATACCGGGATGTTCTTCCGCATGCTGCTCAGCGCCGTGTTCCGGCGGCGCTCGCGTGCGATGATGGCGGTCGTCGCGTCGCTGGTCGGCGCGGCCACGCTGTTCTGCCTGGCGATGATCTGCATCGCCGTGCCGCAGCAGATGAACGAGGAGATGCGCGCGTACGGCGCGAACCTGATCGTCACGCCGACCTCGTCCACCGCGTCGGCCGACAAGGCCGGCATCGACGAGGCGATGGTCGAGCACACCACCGAGATGGTTGCGGCGAAGGGCTCCGAGAAGCATGCGACCTACCGGTATGAGAACGTTCGCGTGAACGCCGCGCCATACGTGATGGCCGGCGTGGACGCCGCGCAGGTGAAGAACCTCAACCATCACTGGGTGGTCGACGGCTCGTGGCCGTCCGACGGCAAGGTGCTCGTCGGCCGAGACATCGCCGACGCGATCGGCCTCAAGGTCGGCTCGCGCATCACCATCGCCTACCGCGCCTCCGACAACTCCTCCACCACCTCGGCTCCCTCAGATGGGTCGAGCCGTGAAGGAAACGCCGGCGGCGTTTCTAGGCGAGAGAGCGACGACAGTCGCTCCAGTGAAACGGCCGAAGGCTCCGCAGTTGCTGGGCAGGCTGGCTCGCGCAGCGAGACTGAGGGAGGGAACACGGGCTCCACCTCCAGCACCAACGGAACGACCAGCACGCAGTCCTCCGGCCAGCCCACCCAGGACGGCCGCGTCTCCAGCGACATCATGGACACGTCCGGCACCGAATTCCGCGTCGCCGGCATCGTCGACACCGGCGGCAGCGAGGACTCGATCATCTACGCCACCAACGCCGACGTCAACAAGCTCACCGGCGTCACGCGCGGCGTCGACGTCATCGAATACTCCGCCGGTGCGAACGATCTCAACGCGCTGGTCCAAAGCATCAACGACATGACGTCCATGCACGTCAAGGCGCAGCAGGTCACCAAGATCACCGCATCCGACACGCGCATCATCACCATGCTGCAAACGTTGTTCTGGATCGTCTCGCTCGTCGTGCTCGTGCTCACGCTCGTCGGCGTCGGCACCACGATCAGCTCGATCGTCTCGCAGCGCCGTAACGAGATCGGCCTGCGCAAGGCGCTCGGCGCCAGCTCGTCGGCGATCGGCATCGAATTCTACGTCGAATCGGCCATGTACGGCCTCATCGGCGGCCTTGTCGGCACCGCGATCGGCTACGGGCTCGCGCAATGGCTGTGCGTGGCCGTGTTCGAACGTTCGATCGGCTTCAACTGGTGGCTCGGCGTCGCGTCCGTACTGCTCGCGGCGATCGTCGCGGTCGTCGCCTCCATCCCGCCCGTCCACCGCGCCACGCGCATCGACCCGGCCGTCGTACTGCGCGAGGAATAATCGTCATCATGTCATTTCGACCGAGCGAAGCGAGTGGAGAAATCTCTTACACGACAACCGCTCCGCAAGATTTCTCGGCTCCGCTGCGCTCTGCTCGAAATGACACCGAGTGAGTAAGGAAACATCATGGATATGCTGCTTGAACTCGACCATATCTCGAAGATCTACGGCGACCTGCACGCCGTGGACGACCTGAGCCTGACCGTGCCGGCCGGGCAGTGGCTGGCGATCGTCGGCTCGTCCGGCTCCGGCAAGACCACGCTGATGAACATGATCGGCTGCATGGACACGCCGAGCAAAGGTTCCGTCAAACTCGAAGGGCGCAAACTCGAGGACCTCAACGCCGGCCAGCTCGCGGACGTGCGCAAGAACCTCATCGGCCTCGTGTTCCAAAAGTTCTACCTCGTGCCGCACCTGACGGCCGTGGAGAACGTGATGGTCGCGCAGTACTACCATTCGGTCGTGGACGAGAAGCAGGCGCTCGAGGCGCTGGACCGCGTGGGACTGAAGGAGCGCGCGCACCACCTGCCGAGCCAGCTGTCCGGCGGCGAGCAGCAGCGCGTGTGCATCGCGCGTGCGCTCATCAACGATCCGAAGCTGATCCTCGCCGACGAGCCGACCGGCAACCTCGACGAGAAGAACGAGAAGATCGTGCTCGACCTGTTCCGTCAGCTGCACGAGCAGGGCACGACGATCATCGTGGTGACCCATGATGCTTTGGTGGCGAGCTGCGCGGAGCGCGAGATCATGCTCAACCACGGCGTGCTCGTGGGCGAGAAGTGGAACGACGAGGCCGCACGGAAGGCGTACGAGGCCGCGGGCGGGCATCCGGCGTCCACCGGCGCGGCCGTCGAGGGCGCGCAGACCGGCGAGACCGCGATCGGATTCGCGGACCCGACCAAGGCCGCGAAAACCGGCGGGGAAGAGTGAGCGAATAGTTCCTGCGATCTGGACGCTTCCTTCTTGTCATTTCGGGCGAGGCGAAGCCGAATCG
Source organism: Bifidobacterium sp. SO1 (assembly GCF_018555335.1). Lineage (NCBI taxonomy): Bacteria > Bacillati > Actinomycetota > Actinomycetes > Bifidobacteriales > Bifidobacteriaceae > Bifidobacterium > Bifidobacterium sp. SO1. The sequence goes on from NZ_JAFEJR010000005.1 coordinate 58,835, forward strand.
AGAAATCTTAATACCTCGCTGGATGGTAGAGATTTCTCCGCTCGCTGGCGCTCGGTCGAAATGACAGTGAGGGCCATGAGATCAACTACTGTGGAGTGATATGAGCGATACGAACACGTTGAAGAAGTCCGCGGTTGTTGCGGCGGCCGGACTGGTGGTGGCCGGCGCGATGTTGGCCGGATGCGGCGAGCCGAAGGCCACGCCGATGAACGACGAGTATTCCGGCAATTCGGGCGAGACCGAGCAGTCGCAGGAGCAGCAGTCGAACTCGGGCGATGGTTCCTCGTCGTCTGGCTCGTCGTCTTCGACGGGCGCGGGCAGCCGCGACACCGGCACGAAGTCCGACAAGAAGGACACCGGCAACTACGCGGACGGCACGTATTCGGTCAACGGCCAGTACGGCCCGATCGGCGAGGACACGATCGACGTGCATGTGACCGTCAAGGATCAGAACGTCGAAAAGGTCGAGATCGTCGGGCACCCGTTTACGAGCATCTCGAAGAAGCATCAGACCGACTTCGCGGAGGCGATCAACGGCGTGGTCGACGGCAAGCCGCTCAAGGACTTGAAGGTCGACACGGTCGCCGGCGCCAGCTGGACCACCGACGCCTTCAACGCCGCCCTCGAGGTAGCCCGCCAAGAAGCCTCCATCCAGTAGCGTCCGCGTCGCCACATCGGTATCGCTTGCCTGTCATCTCCGCATACCCGCGACCGCGTATGCTGCTGGCGGAGCCTCGGCTCCCTCGGCTGAGGGAGCTGTCACGCGTAGCGTGACTGAGGGAGCGTCGCGGCCAACGGCCGCCAGTAAACACAGCATCGCGCAACGCGCGATCCCAATACGAAAACCATTGGTCACCCTTCAGCAACCCGCCCCATCGCCACCCGGTCAATCTCCCCGCATACCGCGTCGAACATGCGATCCACCTGATTGTTCGCGAACCGGACCACCAACAACCCCGGCACCGTCGCTTCCATCTCCCGGGTCCGTTGCAGATCCTCGGCCTGCTGTTCCGTCGTGTAGTGTCCGCCGCCGTCCAGCTCGACCACGAGCCGCGCCTTCGTGCAGTAGAAGTCGGCGATGCGTTCGCCGATGGGTTTCTGGCGTTGCCAGCGTAGGGTGTGGGTTTTGAGGAACCGGTGCCATAGCTTGCGTTCCCACGGGGTCATGGTGCGGCGGAGTTGTTTGGCGAGTGGCGTGTTGGCTAGGTTGTAGTCCCTCATGGGTTGATCGTAGCGGATGATGCGTGTGGTATTGGAATCGCGCGTTGCGCGATGCTGTGTTGTTGGCGGCACTGGCGTGCCGCGACGCTCCCTCAGTCAGCCTACGGCTGACAGCGTCCTGCAATTACGGACAGCCTACGGCTGACTGTTTGCCGGCTCGCCTGTCGGCTCGCACATTGCCTACAAACAGCTCTGCTGTTTGCTTAACGGCAATGTCCCTCAGCCGAGGGAGCCGGGGCTCCGCCAGCGCTATCGCGAATGGGGTATGAGAAGCGGCGTCGTATTGCGTTAGGCGCGGGCTAGGGCGGGCCACAGGAGGGCGGTCATGCGCTCGGGCCAGTCGGCGGCCGTGTCCGGGGCAAGGGCCTTGGCGGCGAGCATCGAGCCGAGTGTGGTGCCGAACAGAAAATGCGCGTCCACATCCGTACGGAACGCCCCGGCCTCCACGCCGCGCGCGATGAACTGCGCGAACCGCTGCTGCGCCGGATCGATGATCTGCCTCGCCAGCCCATGCACCGCCTGATTGCTGGTCGAGAGCACCACGCCCACCGCCTTCAGGCCGATCTCGTCGTTGAAACTGGCCGCGACACGCTCCAGCAGGATCCGCAATCCCTCGCGTGTGGCCTCCAAATGCCCGAACTCCGGCAAGCTCACCGCCTCGATCTGCAGGTGGCGCAACAGGTCGTCCGTGTTGCGGTATCGCCGATAGATCGTGGTCTTCGCCACTCCGGACCGTCGCGACACCTCCTCGATGGTCATCGCGCCGATGCCGTCCGAGATGAGGATGTCGAGCGTCGCCTGTGCGATCTTACGGTCCGTGGCCTCACGCGTGCGTGCGGCGCGCGGCGGAACGGAAGTCGTTGATGAGTCGGTCATGATTCCTTCCTCGTTACGTTCATGATATGACGGGAGCGGTGGCACGGAACACGCATCACAGCAGCTTCGTGCTCTCGACCTGCGCCACATACCACTTGTTGAAGCCGACCAGAGGCTTGCGCAGCAGCAGTCCGAGCAGCAGCAGCGGCGGCACGAAGAGCAGCAAATGTCCCAGCGCGATCCAGTAATCGTTCGCATAGATGCCGGCGATCGCCGCGCGCACCATCGTCACCGAATGCGTGATCGGCAGCCACGGACTTAACGCCGAGACGAAATCGGGCAGGATCTGCAACGGGTACGCCGCGCCCGATCCGCAGATCTGCACCACCAGGTACAGCACGCCGATCGCCTTGCCAACGTTGCCAAAACTCACCACCATCGTATACGCGAAGAACGAGTACACGAGCGAGCTCACCCAGCCGTCGAGCATGAACAGCCACGGGTGCACGGCCTGGATGCGCATGAACAGCAGCGTGCCGCCGCACGAGACCGTGCTCTGCAGCAGCGCGATCGTCGCGAACACGCCGTAATGGCCCAGATACAGCTCATGCGGTCGCGCCGGACGCCCGATCGCGGCCTCCAATTCGTCGCGCACGCGCCGCGACACCGACGTTTTCAGCGTCACCGCCATGAGCAGCGAGCCGACCCACAGCGGCAGGAACGTGTACAGCGGCGCGAGCGAGCTGCCGAAGTTCGCGACCGGGAACAGCGCCTTGCGCTTCAACTGCACCGGCGCGGCCAACGTGGCCGCCAGCGAGTCCGTGTCCGAACCGAGCAGCTCCTTGACCTGCGCCATGTCGCCGCTGTTGAGCGCATCCTTCATCTTCTCGCTGAAGTCGCTCAGCTTCGCGCTTGCGGACGTGAGCGTCGTGGCGGTCTCGTTGAGCGTGGACTTGACGTCCGTGAGCTTGGCGTTGGCTGTATCGGCTGTGCCGTGCAGATCGTCGATCGTTGCGGACAGCGATGACGAGCCGGACGACAACGTTTGCGTCAGATCGTTGACCGATGCCGACAGCGAGTCGATCTGCGGCGTGAGCGAATCGCTGAAGTCCGACGTAACCGACGTGACGCTCGACTTTGCCTGCGCGGCGAGATCCTTGACCTTCTGCCGTTTGTCCGTCGCGTCCGCGTTCTTCGTCTCCAGGTCGCCGGCCGCGTCATTCAACGCATCGCGCAGTGTGGTCTGCCGTGCGATCACCTGATCCAGCCCATCCAGCAGCGCGGCCTGCGTGCCCGAACCGATCGTCGTGGCCGGATCGAGCGCGGCGACCGTGTCACGGATCGACTGGTATTGCGCACGTTGGCTGTCGACGTTCCCGGCCTGCGCGCGCAGCGACTGCGCCAGATCCGCGCTCGACTTGCCGGCGCTCGCATACACCTCATCGATGTTGGCCGATACCGCGTCGAAACTGTCCGCGCTGGTTTTCAGCGCGTCCGCCATCGCGCTCGTCGCCGACGACAGCGCGTCGGACACCGTCGCCGCGCCCGACTTCGCCGAGTCGAGCTGCGACTTGGCGTCCTGCGCCGAACCCGACGCGGTGTCGATCAGGTCGATCGAACTCGCCATCAGCGAGGCGGCCGAATCGGTGAGCGTGCCGTACATGGTCAGCGTCGCGGCCGTGTCGTCCAAGGCGCTCGCGACGTCGCCGACCTTCGCGTTGAACGTGCCGAGCGTTTGCGTGGCCTGCGGGTCGTCGAGCTGGTCGAGCAGCCCGGACGCGATCGACAGCGCCGTGCTCGTGATCGTCTGCGCGAACATCTCGTTGACCTGCGCGGCGACCTGGTCCGCGCCCTGACCGGTCACTTTCGGCGCGAGCGCGTTGATCTTCTCGTTCGTGTAGTACGTGAGCTTCGCGTGATGCACGGTGTCGGCCGTGAAGAACGTCATCATTTTCTCGGAGAAGTCCTTCGGAATGATGACGGCCGCGTAGTATTCGCCGGATTTCGTGCCATCGATCGCATCGCTTTCGCTCGTGAACGTCCAGTCGAGCTGACTGTTCGCGCGTAGGGCGTTGACGACCGAGTCGCCGACCGTGATCTTGACCGGGATGAGGTCGGACTGGTAGCCCTCGTCCACGCTGGCGACCGCGAATTTCAGGTTGCCGGTGTTCGAGAACGGATCCCAGCTCGCGGCGATGTTGAACCACGAGAACAGGCCGGGAATGGTGACCAGGCCGATCACGATGATGATCGAGACGACGTTGCCGGTGATGCGTTTGAGATCGCCGACGAACAGCTTGATGATCGCGTTCACTTCGCGTGCCTGCCTTCCGTGTGCGTGGTGGGCTGGATGGTGCGCTGCTGCGCATGCGTGCCGTGCGAACGTTTGCCTCGGTACAGCACCGCGCGGATTGCCTCGTCGCTCAGCGTGCCGAGACGGGTCTGGCGCTCGAGGCTGTCGCGCACGAGCTCGATCGCCATGAGGAACCCGATGATGAGCAGGATCCACACGATCCACGTCGCCAACGCGGCGAGTTTCACGCCGATCGCGCTCGAGTCGTTCGCCCCGGCCACGAACGAGAACGTAACCGCAAGCACGGCGGGCACGGCCAGACCGGCCACGAGCGCCCCGCGCTTGAGCCGCGGATACCGTGCCATGAACGAGGCCGCACGCCGTTCGACGCCCGCCCGGTACACGTCCTTGTCCGCAAGCATGCGGATCGCCTGCGCCATGCTGAACGGCCGGTCGGGCAGCTGCACCTCCTCGCCGACGAACATGTCACTGTCCGCGAGCTGGCGTGCGAACAGACGGTTCAGATTCGTCAGCCACGGCCGCACCGCCAGCCCGACCGCGAACGAGACGGCCGCGAACACGGCCAGCATCGCGATGTCGCGCGTCCAATGGCCGTCGTAGAGCCCGCCGATCGTCTCACGGAACGCGCCGATCGAATACGTGAACGGGAAGAACGGATACAGCCTGCGGTAGAAGTCCGGCATCATCTCGATCGGATACAGGCCAGACGCGCCCGGGATCTGCACGATGATGAGCGCCACGCACAGGCCCTTGCCCACATGCATGAGCGTGGTCGAAAGCATGTAGATCAAGCTCAGGTACGCGAGCGATGTGACGACGCCGGTGAGCAGGAACAGCGGCGCGTTCACGGTCTGCACGCCGAGGATCAGGTCGCCGGCGGTGGTGACGAACCCCTGCGCGGCGGCCGGCACCGCGAGCAGCAGGAAGCGCGCGAGATAGCGCTCGCTCGCGGTCGGCTCCTCGTCGAGTCCCTCGTCGTCGACCTCGAGCCTGACGATCACCATGAGCGCGAACGCGCCCACCCACAGCGCCATGTTCGTGAACAGCGGCGCCATGCCGGAGCCGTACGTGGCCACCGGATACACGGTTTTCGTGGTGAGCACGGTGGGGGAGAGCATGAATGCGGAGATCGCGGAAACGTTAAGCTTGCCGTCGGAGCCGAGGAGCTGGCCGAGCATGTCGGTCGATGCTAACGCTGTCAGATCGGTGGCAGTGGAGGCGAGTTTCGACTCGATTCTGGACAGGCCCGCGTCGGTTTGCGTGAGCGCCTCGGTCGTGTTGTTCGCGGCCTGATCGAGTTGGTCGAGCACGGCCTTGGTCTGCGCGATGAGCGTGCTTTGGCTGCCGGTCATTGCGGACAGGGTGCCCGTCGTCTGTGACAACGTGGTCAGCCCGTCGTTGAGCTTCGGCAGCGCGTCGGCGGAGATCGTGGAGCGCGCCTTGCCGGTGGCGTCCAGTGTGGACTGCGTGGCCGTGTTCATTGTGTCGGCGGCGTTGCGGGTGTCGTCGATGAGCGAGCTGGTGTCGGAGTTGAGGGTCTGTAGTCGGCTGATCGAATCGCCGAGCTTGTCGTTGCGCGTCTGCAGTTCGCTGATAAGGTTTGCGGCCGTGGATGAGTCCGGCAATTGCCGCAGTCGTGCTATGAGGTCGCTGGTCGTCTCGTTCGCCTGCTTGGCGACGGTGAGCGCATCTCCGATCGCCGCGTTCGCGCCGGTCATGCCGCCGGTGATCGTCGCGATGCCAAGGTTTGCGCTCGCGCTTGCCTGCGAGAGCAGATTCGAACCTTGGTCGAGTGCGGTGAAGGAACTGTTGGCGAACGCGGTCGTCGTGTCGCGCGCGGTGGCGATGGCCTGTGACGCGGTGTCGAGCAGGGTGCCGGCGTTCGCTGCGGCCAGTGTGATCTGTGCGATCTGTTCGCGTGATTCCTTGGTCTTGTCGGGAATCTGCGAGAAGGCTTGCTTGAGATCGTCGATCGACGTGCGTGCCTTGGCGATCTTGGCCTGTGCGGAGGTGAGCTGCGCGACGGTGCTTGCCGTGGCGTCGTCGGCTTGGGCCGACAGCGTGTCTCCGGCCTTGTTCACCACGTCGGAGATGACCTTGCTGGCGGTCGAGACGAACGCGTTGTTGACCTGCGTGTCGACCGTGGACGCACCGGTGTCGGTGATCTTCGGCGCGACCGCGTTCGCCTTTTCGTTCACGTAATACTCGAGCGCCGGGCGGTTCTTGCCGTCCGTGATCACCCCGGCCATATCCTCGCTGAATGTTTCCGGAATGACGATCGCAGCGTAGCTTTCGCCGGATTCCACCTGTGCGATTGCCTCGGATTTGCTCACGAACCGCCAGCCGAGGTCGTGGTTCGCCTTGAGTTGGTCGACGAGTTGGTCGCCGAGGTTGAGATCGCCGAGCAGCGCGTTGCTGGTGCCTTCGTCGTTGTTGGCGACGGCGACCTGCACGCCCTTGGTGTTGCTGTACGGATCCCAGAAGCCGACGATGTTGAACCAGGCGTAGAGCGCGGGAATCACGGTGATGCCGACGATGATGACCCATGCGGTCGGCACACGCAGCAGACGCAGGGCGTCGCGGCGCAGGATCTTCAGCACATTGCTCATATCGTCCTTTATCGTCCTTCCGGGGTCGGCGAGTGCTCGTTGTGTAACGCTACGTATAGCGTAGCGCTACGCAACACGTAGTGTAATCCCTCCCGTGGATGACGGTCGTCGGTTGGGCGGCGCTGATAGCGTGGACGGCATGAGTGAAGCAGCAGACCAGAACGAGGAAACCGCGCGGATCGAGGGTGCCGCGACGGCGGAGGCGCCCGAACAGTTTGAATCCATGGATATTGGGCCGGTCATCGGCATTCCCGGAGAGGTTGCGCCGGAACCTGAGCCATCGGAACCTGAGCCGGCATCCGTGGGGCTGACGTCAGCGGAGAAGCCGAATCCGTCTCCAGCCGTCGGTACCTCGATCCCCGGCGATGTCAACGGCGACGGCGTCGTCGACATCGACGACGAACGTCTCCCGCTCGTCGCCCGCATCTACGGCATCGTGCTCGTCGTCTACGGCATCACCACCATCCCGGCCATCGTGCTCTCCGTCATCCGCGTCATCCGTGCGCTCGCCGCCGGACAGGTCATTGTCACCCAGCCCGACCTCACCGCCATCCTCAGCTGGCTGTCGGCCGGCACGAACTCCGTCACCACCGTCATCCTCATGATCTTCAGCATTCTGCTGCTACGCAACCGGCGCAAGCACGCGGCACGCTGGATCGAAGCCCTCATCCCGCTCACCATCGCCGAAGGTCTGTTCACGGTCGCGCTCGACGGTCTGCGGCTGCCGCTTCTCCTGCCGATCATCCAGCTCGTCATCCTGATCGTGCTGTCCGTCAGCGTCGACCCGGCGCTGCGTGAGGAACGCCGCCTCAAAACCGCGCTGTGGCACATGGACAGGCGTTCGGAATATGAACGTGCGCTGGCCCAAGGCATGCCCGGACGCGACCTGAGCGGCAAAGGCTACATCTCGCTCGACTTCTTCAACATCTTCTGGCTGTTCATGGTCGGCTGCGTGTTCGGCCTCGCGATCGAGACGATCTACCACTTCGCACTGTACGGCGGCGAATGGCAGGATCGCGCGGGCCTGTTGTGGGGCCCGTTCTCGCCGATCTACGGCTGCGGCGCGGTGCTGCTGACTGTGCTGCTCAACCGTCTGTGGCGCGCCAACTGGCTGTTGATCTTCTGCGCGAGCGCGGTGATCGGCGGCACGTTCGAATACCTGACGAGCTGGTTCATGGAGGTCGCGTTCGGCATCACCGCGTGGGACTATACCGGCCAGTGGCTATCGATCGACGGGCGCACGTCGGGCAAGTACATGTTCTTCTGGGGGCTGCTCGGACTGGCGTGGGTCAAGCTGATCCTGCCTCGGCTGCTCGCGCTAATCCAGCGCATCCCGTGGGGATGGCGGTACACGTTGACGCTCGTGTGCCTCGTGTTCATGGTGGTCGACGCGACGATGACCCTGATGGCGTTGGACGCGTGGTATTCGCGGATGGCCGGCATCGCGGTCGACTCGCCGGTCTCGGACTTCTTCGCGCGGCATTTCGGCGACGAGTTCATGGCGAACCGATTCCAGACCATGAGCCTCGACCCGTCCAAGGCCGGGCGTGCGTAAGGGGCGGGGGCGGGGCCCGGTGCGGCCGGGCTGCTGCGCGCCGGCATGGGATTTCTGCGTGATGTTCGGACTTCGATTGGAGCCCGCTCTCGCGGTGCTTCGCGGCTGTTTGCCGCCGCGCGAGTGCGGGAGGGCGAGAGGAGGCGGCGCCGACGAAGAACGGGGGTATTGTGTTGCGCGCGGAAGCCCGATAGATTGGGTGGAGTTTGTTCATCCCGCACGTTCCGCTGATATCGGACGCCACGACCGTATGCCTCGTATCGGAGATCGCATGACCCAGCCCAACTCATCGACCACCCAGCCCATCCAGCCCGCGCCGGCCGTCAAGTCCGGCCGTCTCGCCGTTCCCGACCTCATCTCGATCGGCATCTTCACCGCCCTCTACTTCGTGTGCGTGTGCGTCGCCACGCTCGTCTCCACCCTCATCGCCGGCGCCGGCACGATCTTCCTGCCCGCCGTCGCCGCGCTTATCTGTGGCCCGGTGTTCATGCTCTCGGTCGCGCGTGTCGGCAAGTTCGGCGGCATCACCGTCATGGGCGTCGTGATCGGCCTGTTCCTCTTCGTTTCCGGCCACTTCGCGCTCTCGTTCGTCGCCAGCGTCGTCTTCCCGCTCGCCGGTGACCTCATCGCCCGCATCGGCAACTACAAGAACCGCGTCACCATCCTCATCGGCTATGTTGTGTTCTGCTACGGCCTGACCGGCCCGATCCTGCCGCTGTGGTTCATGAAGGACGCGTACGTCGCCTCGCTTGAGGCGCGCGGCAAAAGCGTGGCATACATCAACGACCTGTTCTCGCAGATCAGCGTCGGCTCGTTCTTCGTGGCGATGGCCGCGATCCTCGTGTGCGGCCTGATCGGCGGCTGGTTCGGCCAGCGCATCCTGAAGAAGCACTTCGTCAAGGCCGGCATCGCCTGATGACCTTTCCCTCCGCCGGCCGTTCCGGCGTGCGGCTCGACCCGCGCACGAAACTGTACCTGTTGCTGCTCGCGAACCTGCTGCTGTTCTTCCACGTGGACACGCGCGGCGAGGCGATCATGGTCGCGCTGTTCCTGCTGCCGCTGTTCGTGGCCGGACGGTGGCGCAACGGGCTGCGCTTGGCCGTGCTGTACTTCGCGCTGCTCGCGCTGGGACTGTGGTCGGATACGGTGACGTTGGACGGCACGGGCGGCGGTTCCGGAGGATCGCTGATCGGCATGATGAACGGCAGTGCAAACGATGGCGGTGCGACATCGTTCGCAGTGACGACCGGCCACGTCGCCGGACTGCTGTCGGTCGGCATCCGCATGATGATGCCGTGCCTGATCACCGGCGCGTACACGTTCACTACGACCTCGATCAGCGAATTCGTATGCGCGATGCGGCGCATGCGCGTGCCCGAGGCGATCGTCATTCCATGCGTGGTTGTCATCCGGTTCTTCCCGACCATCGCGTACGACTACCGACAGATCCGCAATGCGATGGCCCTGCGCGGCATCGCGGCCGGACGGTTCGCGCTGATGCGCCACCCGGTGCAGTCGTTGGAGTTCATCATCGTGCCGCTGCTCATGAACGCGACGTTCGTGTCGCGCGACCTGTCCGTGGCCGCGCTCACCAAAGGACTCGGCGTCGCCGGCGAGCACACCTGCATGACCGTCATCCGCATGCGCTGGTTCGACTGGACGTTCATGGCCGTGTGCACCGTGCCGCTGGCGCTCGCGATCGGAGGCGTGCTGTGAGCGAATCACCTACTGTGTCATTTCGACCGAGCGAAGCGAGCGGAGAAATCTTATTCCGCGCCGCATCCGCGCCCATCATCGCGATCGTCGACACGTCGTTCCAATACGCGCACGACGATACCGGCGCTGCGGCTGCCAATCCGGCCGCCGAAGTCCCCTCACCAGTCAACGCGACGGTTCCCGCCGATCTCGCCCTCTCCCACGTCGATCTCGCCATTCGTCCCGGCGAAACCGTCATGCTGTGCGGGCAGTCCGGCTGCGGCAAAACCACCGTCACGCGGCTCATCAACGGTCTTATCCCGAACTTCTTCCACGGTCCGTTGACCGGGACGCAGACCATCTGCGGTCTGGGCGGCGCCGGTGACACGACGGGCGGTGCAAACGCTGCAAACGTTACCGCTCCCGTGCCGATCGAAACGCTCGTGCCGCTCGTCGGCAGCGTCTTCCAGAACCCGAAAACGCAGTATTTCAACGCCGACACGACCAGCGAACTTGCGTTCCCCTGCGAGAACGTTGGCATGCCGTCCGCCGAGATCCGTGCGTGAGTCGCCGAGGTCGCGCATCGGTTCGGCATCGAGCATCTGCTCGGCCGCAGTGTCTTCAAGCTGTCCGGCGGCGAAAAACAGCGGCTCGCGGTCGCCGCGGCGACCATGCTGCACCCGCGGATCATCGTGATGGACGAGCCGACCAGCAACCTCGACGCGGCCGCGATGCGCGACCTGCACGACATGGTCGCCGCGCTCAAACGCGACGGCGTGACGGTCGTGATCGCCGAGCACCGGCTTGCGTGGTGCGCCGACCTCGTCGACCGGTATGTGCGGTTCGAGCACGGCTCGGTGGCGGGCGAATACACGGCCGCCGAGTTCGAGGCGCTCCCGGTGGAACGGCTCGAATCATGGGGATTGCGCGCACTCGACCTCGCGCCGTACCGCGCGGCGTTGCGGGCGAAAATCGGGGTGACCGGCGATGCGCCAGGCGATGGTCCGCAATCCAGCGCGACGCAGTCGGGCGAGCCTGCTGACGCGTCGGTCGCATCATCGGTCGATCCTCTCGTCAGCAACGTCCCCATCATTGCTACGCACGATCTCGTCGTCGGCTATCGTCGTGCGTTTCGTCGCGATATCGCTGATCTTGCGCTATGCGGCGGTGAGATCGTCGGACTGATGGGGCGCAACGGAGCCGGCAAAAGCACGCTCGTACGCACGCTGTGCGGCTTGCAGAAACCGCTCTCCGGACGGGTACTGCTGCATGACGCTCCGGCGCGACCGGCCGCGCTCACTCGCGCCGGATTCCTTGTCATGCAGGACGTCAACTATCAGCTCTTCGCCGACAGCGCGCGTGAGGAACTGCTGCTCGGCCTCGGCGACGCGGATGATGCGATCCGCCAGCCGGTCGATCTGCCGAACAATCTGTCGACTAATCAACCGGTCGGCCAGCACACCAGTCAACCGAACGCGACTGCATCCCCTCCGTCATACCGTCCCGCTGCAACGCTCGGTGAGCAAGCCGACCGGGTGCTGGAATCGCTTGATCTGCTGCCGTTCGCGGACCGACATCCGATGAGCCTGTCGGGCGGACAGAAACAGCGGCTGGCGATCGCGTCGGCGATCATGTGCGGCAAGGAACTCATCGTGCTCGACGAGCCGACCAGCGGACTCGACCGGGCACACATGATGCAGGTCGGCGCGCTGCTGCGGGGATTGGCCGACCGGGGCAAGGCCGTACTCGTCGTCACGCACGACGAGGAACTCGCCGCACTATGGTGCGACCGGATCATCGACCTGGACGACAACTTGAGCAAGGAGGCATCATGACCACTTTTGACCCGACCGAATGGATCGGCGACTGGATCAGCTTCGAGCAGCTCATCGACAGCCACGACCCCGCCATCGAACGCGCGTGGGCGGAATCCGAAGCGGCGATGCGCGGCCGGCGATCCGGATTCTCGCTCATGCTCCCGTTCTTCGGTGGCAGCATCCGCCGGTTCTGGCGCTGGGCGTGCCGCACCACCTGCCGCGAAAACCGCCATGTGCCCATCGCCGGATGGCATATCGAACCGCTGGAATACGGCGAGAACGCGGGCAACGGGTTCGCGCTCGAATGGCGCAGCGACGAATCCACGGTGATCGGCCGTTACGCCTACCAATTCGACCACATGATCGACCGTGGACTCGAAGGCAAGCCATGCTACGTCTTCCACGCCGACTCCGCGCCGGCCGCAAGCCCGTTCCGCGTGCTCATCGCGATGGACCCGATGCCGGAACGCGCCGCGCTCGCGAACGGCGGGCTGCTCAGTCACCTGCATTTCCAGTACGGCAGCAGCGAGACGGTATTGCTGCGCGGGGGAGCGGATGCTGGGCGTGCGGCCGGAAACGCGGCCGCCGCACTGCGCCATCGCATGTGGTACCCCACCATGTGCGCCGCCGAAGGCGACCTGCTCGCCCAGTGCAACATCGTCCGTGCGCTGCACCATCTGCCGGCATGGGAGCAGTTGCCCGAATCGGCATGAGCGTTCCCGACGGAGCGTTACCGGGTCTGCCGCACAATCCGCGCCTATAGTAAAAGCATGGGAAACGCTGTCGTGCATCGGGAGTCGCAGGCCACAGCCGCGCTCAGGGAATGGCAGGGGAGCCGCCAACTCGTGCGCAGGCTGATCCGCCGGAGATTATGGCGAACGTTCGGGCCATTGCTCGTGGTGATGACGATCGGCCTGGCGTGCGTCGCCTATCTGTGGTCGGCGCGCACCGCCGCAGTCGCGTCGTTCCTCGGCGACATCGTGCTGTGGGAATACGGGGGTGCTGCGATCGGTTGCATCGCGTTGGCTGTGGCATGGTATGCGGCGTGGCGTTCCGCGTCGGCCTTGTTGCCACGCGCCGCATTAGGTGTGCGTACCGGCGAGGATTTCCCGTTGCGTTTGGTCCGCAAGCCGCACGACAACAGCGATCTTGAACTGGGGGAGCCGGATTTCCGGGTGTCGATGATCGTGTTTCCTGCCGATCTTACGCGGGTGTTCACCGTGCTGGAGTGGGTTGACGGTGAGGCCGACGTATGTTGGACGATCATGCAGGTGAACGACGGTCGTTTACGAGTCGTCGGCCGCGATGCCGTCGACCCGGGCACGCGTCTTGCCTGCGCCCGGCAATACGCGACCGACGATCTCGACGGCGTCCCGCTCGACGAGCATTGCACCTACGACCAGCGCAACAGCGTGCTCATCGTGTGCTGACCTGTATGCAGCATGTCGGCGTACCGTTGGCTGCAAGACCGCTCCTAGCCATACCCCTATGCCGTAAAGTCCACAGAAAAGGCTCGCAGGAGAATCCCTGCGAGCCTGAAACGACTAGAAATCCCAATCCTCGTCGTCCGTCTCCTCGGCCTTGCCCATCACATACGACGAGCCGGAACCGGAGAAGAAGTCGTGGTTCTCGTCCGCGTTCGGCGACAGCGATGCGATGATCGCCGGATTCACGTCGCAGATCTCCGCCGGGAACAGCGCCGGATAGCCGAGGTTCATGAGCGCCTTGTTGCCGTTGTAACGCAGGAACTTCTCCACGTCCTCCGTCAGTCCCACGCCGTCGTACAGCGACTCGGTGTACTCCACCTCGTTGTCGTACAGCTCGTTGAGCAGGTCGTACGTGTACTCGCGCAGCTCCTCGCGCTTCGCGTCGCCCACCAGCTCCAGCCCGCGCTGGTACTTGTAGCCGATGTAGTAGCCGTGCACGGCCTCGTCGCGGATGATCAGGCGGATCACATCGGCCGTGTTCGTGAGCTTCGCGTGGCTCGAGAAGTACATCGGCAGGTAGAAGCCCGAGTAGAACAGGAACGATTCGAGCAGCGTCGAGGCGACCTTGCGCTTGAGCGGGCTATCGCCTTCGTAGTAGTCGAGCACGATCTGCGCCTTCTTCTGCAGGTACTCGTTCTCCTCGCTCCACGCGAACGCCGCGTCGATCTGTTCGCTCGAGCACAGCGTCGAGAAGATGCTCGAATACGACTTCGCGTGCACGGACTCCATGAACGCGATGTTCGTGTACACGGCCTCCTCGTGCGGGGTGAGCGCGTCCGGGATCAGCGAAACCGCGCCGACCGTGCCTTGGATCGTGTCGAGCAGCGTGAGTCCGGTGAACACGCGCATGGTGAGCGTGTGTTCCTCCTCGCTCATCGACTGCCAGCTGGGGATGTCGTTGGAGACGGGGACTTTCTCGGGCAGCCAGAAGTTGCCGGTGAGACGATCCCAGACCTCGAGGTCCTTGTCGTCCTCGAGCTTGTTCCAGTTGATCGCGGAAACGCGGTCGATGAGCTTAAGCGGCTTACGCGGAACGGAAATCGGTGCCATGTTTGGATTCCTTTGTCATTCTTGTTTCCGATGATGATCATGATTGGGCATGTGCGCTCTGATGCGTGCGGTATCAAGGCGCACCGAGGGAAGCGGTACTCAGTACCGCGACTGAGGAGCAACGCGGATAACGCACCATCAGAGCATGCAGGAGACGCAGCCCTGGACCTCGGTGCCTTCCAGCGCCTGCTGGCGGATGCGGATGTAGTACAGGGTCTTGATGCCCTTGCGCCACGCGTAGATCTGCGCCTTGTTCACGTCACGCGTGGTGGCCGTGTCGGGGAAGAACAGCGTGAGCGAGAGCCCCTGGTCGACGTGCTGCGTCGCCTCCGCGTACGTGTCGACGATCGCCTTCCAGCCGATCTCGTACGCGTCCTTGAAATACTCGAGGTTCTCGTTCGTCATGTACGGCGCGGGGTAGTACATGCGGCCGATCTTGCCTTCCTTGCGGATCTCGATCTTGGAGACGATCGGGTGGATCGACGACGTGCTGTGGTTGATGTACGAGATCGATCCGGTCGGCGGCACGGCCTGCAGGTTCTGGTTGTAGATGCCGTCGGCGAGGATCGCGTCGCGCAGCGCGGCCCAGTCGGCGACGGTCGGGATCGCGACGCCGTACTTCGCGAACAGGTCGCGCACGCGCGCGGTGCGCGGCTCTAGCGAGCGACGTCCATCGGTGTACTTGTCGAAATAGTTGCCCTGACCGGCCGGCTTCGCGTACGCGGAACGCTCGAAGCCGACGAACGCGCGGCCGCGGCTCACCGCGAGGTCGTGCGACGCACGGTAGGCATGGTAGGCGACGGTCATGAAGTACATGTCGGTGAAGTCGAGCGCCTCGTCGGAACCGTACTGGATGCCTTCGAGCGCGAGGAAGCCGTGCAGGTTCATCTGGCCGAGGCCGATCGCGTGGCCCTCCTCGTTGGCGCGGCGGATCGACGGCACCGCGTTGATGCTGGTCTGCTCGGCGACGGACGTGAGCGCGCGGATCGCCGTCTCGACCGTGCCCGCAAGACCGCCGTCCATCGCCTTGGCGATGTTGAGCGAGCCGAGGTTGCACGAGATATCGCGGCCGACGTGCGCGTAGCTCAGATCCTCGTTGAACGCGCTCGGCTCCTGCACCTGCAGGATCTCGGAACACAGGTTCGACATGGTCACGCGGCCGTCGATCGGGTTGGCGCGGTTGACGGTGTCCTCGAACACGATGTACGGGTAGCCGGACTCGAACTGCAGCTCGGCGAGGGTTGTGAAGAACTTGCGCGCGTCGATGTAGGTCTTCTTGATGCGGTCGTCCGCGACCATCTTCTCGTAGTTCTCGCTGATCGGCACGTCGGCGAACGGCTTGCCGTACACGCGTTCGACGTCGTACGGGCTGAACAGCGCCATCTGCTCCTTGCGCTTGGCCAGCTCGAACGTGATGTCGGGCACGACCACGCCGAGCGCGAGCGACTTGATGCGGATCTTCTCGTCCGCGTTCTCGCGCTTGGTGTCGAGGAAACGCATGATGTCGGGGTGGTGCGCACTCAGGTAGACCGCGCCCGCGCCCTGTCGGGCGCCGAGCTGGTTCGCGTACGAGAACGAGTCCTCGAGCAGTTTCATGACCGGCACGACGCCGCTCGACTGGTTCTCGATGTGCTTGATCGGTGCGCCGAGCTCGCGCAGGTTGCTCAGCAGCAGGGCCACGCCGCCGCCGCGCTTCGACAGTTGCAGGGCCGCGTTGATGCCGCGCGAGATCGACTCCATGTTGTCTTCGATGCGCACGAGGAAGCAGCTGACCGCCTCGCCGCGCTGCGCCTTGCCGAGGTTGAGGAACGTCGGGGTGGCCGGCTGGAAGCGGCCGGCGATCATCTCGTCGAGGTAGCTGATCGCTGCGTGCTCGTCGCCGGCGGCCAGCGCGAGCGCGACCGCGGCGCAACGCTGCGGGAAGTCCTCGAGGTACTGCTTGCCGTCGAACGATTTGAGCGCGTAGGAGCGGAAGAACTTGAACGCGCCGAGGAACGTTTCGAACTCGTATCCGCTGGCGGCCGCACGGGCGTAGAACGCGTCGAGGAACTCGGGGGAGTACTGCTCGAAGACGTGCGCCTCGTAGTACTGGTTGTCGATCAGGTAGGCGAGGCGCTCGGCCGTGGAGTCGAAGCGGCGTGTGTTCGGCTCGATCTCGCTGGCGACGTACGCGCGTTCGGCTTCTTTGTCCTTGCCGAACTGGATGCGGTGGTGCTCGTCGTACAGGTTGAGCATCGCGTTGAGCGCGTGGTAGTCGGTGGACGGGTCGTAGGTGGTCATGGATGATCTTTCGTGGGTCGTGGATGGGATGGATGGGGGGGGGGGAGTCGGAGGCGGCGGTCTTGGTTGTCGGCGGGCGTTCGGTGTCTGGCGGCTGATGACGGTGTTCGGTTTTCGTTAGGATTGTGCGCCTTCTCGCCGGAAACGGACGTTCGGCGATGTGTTTGCGTCCGTTTGCTTCAAGGATGGGCGGTTCCTGGCGGAAACCGGACGCCGGATGACGCGTTTGCGTCCGTTTTTCACTAGGACGCGTACCTCTCAGCGGGAAACGGACGCGGATCCGGCTAGCCGAGCTCGCCGAGGGTCGAGAAGAACCGGGAGAGTCCGTCTCGCGTCTTGCGCACGTCCTCGGGGGTTCCCATGAGCTCGAACGTGAACAGCAGCGGCACCTTGCATTTTGCGGAGACGATGCGGCCTGCCGCGCCGTACGCTTCGCCGAAGTTCGTGTTGCCGGAGGCGATCACGCCGCGGATCCATGCACGGTTGTCCGGATCGTTGAGGAACCGTTTGACCTGCGGCGGTACTGCCTTCGCGACGACCCCTCCGCCGTAGGTCGGCACGATCAGCACGTACGGCTGGCGTACGGCGAGCGGCTCGTCGCCGGGGCGCAGTGGGATGCGGTAGGTCGCGATGTCCAGTTCGTCGAACCGGCAGCTTTCCACGAACCGGGTGGTGTTCTCGGATGCGGAGGAGAAGTAGACGACCGCGCCGGCATGGCGTTCATCTGATCGAAGTTGATTGCTCTGTGATGATGCTGTGCTGCTCATGTGATGAGTTGATGGGTCGGTGATGGTCGTAGCGAGTTGGTGTGCGGATCGTGATCGTCGGGATGATGTGTGATCACTCGGTGATTGGTGATCAGTTATTGATGATTGCGTCGTGCGACGGATGGCGGGCCGGTGGCGCGGGACAGGGATGCGTTGCCGTGTATCCGGTGTTCGTCATCGGCGGGGTATGACGCGACGATGACGAGCTGTATGTTTCGCTTGCGGCCGGTTATGCGGCCAGCACGCGCTGATCGGCGGTCGACGCCGAAATGATGTCATGCTCGGCGACGGATTGGGCGGCGATCGACTTCGCCAGCGCGCGGATCAGATCCGGACGATATCCGGTCCAGGAATGATCCGGGGCGATCACGACCGGGGCCTGCTTGAAGCCCGCACGCTGCAGTTGCTCGAGCGTGGAGGGGTTTTCGGACAGGTCGACGGTCTCGAACGGGATGCCGAGCTTGGTGAGCTGGCGCTTGGTGGCATCGCACTGCGGGCAGCGCGGCTTGGTGAAGACGGTGACGGTCATGGTTGCCTCCATTTCGTATCGAGTGAGTCCCGTGTACCCCTGTGGTTCGTTACGCGGTCGGTGACAGTTGACCAATAGTACAACTCGATGTTTCCTTCGTAACCACTAGTTCTTGTGGCGTGTCGAGCGTGTCGGCACTAGATGTAGTGGTTGGAATCGTGTCGGCAGTAAGCGTGTCGCATGCAGACGGCGGCTGTCCGGTCGGCTGGAACTCGTCATTGTCAGATAAATCACATTGTCTTTTCGTGGTGAAAACCGCTCGCTGAACGTGTGCTCGGCGAGCGGTTTCTGCCGCGCGGCGATACGGAGCGTGGGGTAACGTAAGCCGCATGAGCGAGAGCAATACGCAGACGGCATATTTTGCAGGCGGATGTTTCTGGGGATTGGAACGGTACTTCCAGAATGTGGATGGCGTGATCGACACAACGGTCGGTTATGCTCAGTCGCGAACGGAATCGCCCACCTATGAGCAAGTGTGCTCAGGCGATACTGATGCGGTCGAAACCGTCAAAGTTGTTTTTGATCCCGAGCGAGTTACCCTGCGTACGTTGTCGCTGCTGTTCCTCGAGATCATCGACCCGTTCTCCGTCGATCAGCAGGGCGAGGACCGCGGTCGCCAGTACCGCACCGGCATGTTCTACACGGACGACTCGCAGCGTGCGGTATATATCGCCGCGCTTGAACAGCTGGTCGACCGTCAGCCGCAGCGTCCGGCCGTGCTGATCGAGCCGTTGCGCAACTTTTATCCAGCCGAGGATCGTCATCAGGACTATCTGATCAACAATCCCGGCGGTTACTGTCACATTCCGATCGCTGCGATCGCGAATGTGAAGAACCGGCAAAAATACGTCGAGAAAATCTGGGATCTGACGCTCGAACAGTTTGCGGTCACTCAGCTTGCCGCCACCGAACGACCGTTTGTGAACGAATATGATCACGAATTCGAGCCGGGTATCTACGTGGACATCGTCAGCGGCAAGCCGCTGTTCTCGTCGCGCGACAAGTTCGATTCCGGCTGCGGCTGGCCCGCGTTTAGCAAGCCGATCGATGCGGACTCGCTGACCGAGCACGAGGACCATCGCATCCCGGGGCGCGATCGTATCGAGGTGCGCACCGCCGAAACGCAGCTCCATCTCGGCCACGTATTCACCGACGGCCCGGCCGACCGCGGCGGTCTGCGCTACTGCATGAACTCCGCCGCACTGCGGTTCGTCCCGCGCTCGCGCATGGCCGAAGAGGGGTATGCCGACTGGATTCCGTTCGTCGACGGCGAGTGACGCCGAAGTTGGGAAGCATCCTCACCGGAACGTGGCAGAGCTGAGACAGTCCAAGCGATCCATCGGGACAATCCGGCTGCCACGAAATGACAAGACCCTTGGAATCTCAATGATTCCAAGGGTCTTACTGTGCCCCCCGTGGGATTCGAACCCACAACCCACGACTTAAAAGGACGCTGCTCTAACCGTTGAGCTAGAGGGGCAACAGCACTAAGATACACACTTCCGCCAGACAATCCCAAATCGGCGTGGCGGGTGCTTTTGCCCGTGCCCGTCGGCCCGTGCGCGGCGCATAAAGGAAAAAGCCCGGTAGGGGAACCGGGCTTTTGTGAGAGAGGAAGAGAAGAAGAAGGTTTTCAGTTATATACGACCTTGCGGTCGTGGTTACATATAACAACGCGAATCTCGGCGGAACGTGCCGTTTGGCTGGGAACGTTGTGGGAAACCCGTGCCGGTTCTGTGAACGTCGGTGCTGCGAATTCCGCGAGCGTGCGCCGATTCATATTGCGATGGGGAGCGGCCGGTCGTTACGCGGCCGACGTACGATGATCGTGTCTAGTGGAGAAGAGTCACCAAAGGGGGATCGACACATGCCGTTACACCTGATCGATATCGTGCGTTACGAAGGCGGCGATCAGAACAAGGTCTTCGCCTGGAAGCATCCGAACACCGCGCTCAAGCCCGGCACCAAGCTTGACGTGATGCCGCATCAGCTCGCGGTGTTCGTCCGGTCGGGGCGCATCGCGCAGACCTACGCCGAAGGCCGCCATACGGTGGCCGGACAGAGCACGCCGTTCCTCACCGGCGTGACCAAGATGTTCACCGGCGGCGTCGATCCGTACTCGTCCATGCTGTATTTCATCAATGTGTTCGACCAGACCGGCATGCAGTGGGGCACGTCCGACCCGATCCAGATCCCGGTGCCGGGCACGGTGAGCGCCCGTTCGACCGGCCTGTCGATCCCGGCCGGCGCGCACGGGCGATATTTGATCGCGCTGGCGTATGACCATGGCGACGATCCGCAGACGCAGCAGCGCAACGGCGATCACCTGCAGGCGTTCTTCGAGCAGTTCGTGTCCGGTCACGATGAGGTCACGCGATCGAAAGTGGCCGATCTCGTCCGTCAACGAGTGAACATGATCATTCGCGACCAGATCAGCAAGGCATTCACCGTGCTCAACCTTCCGATCAACCAGATCGACAGCCACACCGCGCAGATCAACGACGAGATCCTGCGCCAGCTGGCGGCTGCGAACGTGTTCGGCGAGTTCGAGCAGCGGTACGGCCTGCGCATCCTCGATTTCGTCACCGACGCGATCGTCGTCGATAAGGGCAGCGAGGAATACCGGGTATACAACCGTCGGGCGCAGGCATACGAGGACAAGGCCTCGAACGCGGAAAGCGGCCTGTACCAGGCAAACCTGGACTCCCGCTCGTCGATGGCGCACACCGATGCGATGGCGTATGACCAGCAGCAGCGCGCCTACACCTACCAGCAGAAGCGGACGATGGACGTGCTGCATACGGCCGCCGACAACAAGGGCACCGGCTCCGACCTGCTCAGCGGCGGCATCGGTGTCGGCGTGGGCGTGCACGCGGCCGGCACGATCGCGCGCAGCCTCGGCAAGGCGATCAGAGAGTCGATGAGCGACACTGATTTCGCGGCATCCGGCTCGCCCGTGGCTCCGGCACAGCCTTCGGCGGAACAGGCGGTGCAGGTCGCGGCCGCGCAGGCGGCGCAACAGGTCGCGGCGGCCGGTGCCGCGCAGTCGCAGCCCGAACCGGCACCTGCCGCGGAGCCGGCCGCCGCGCCCACCCAGGCCGCGGCCCCCGCCGACCCGGTCGAGGCGCTCACCAAGCTCAAGCAGCTGCATGATCTCAAGCTGATCTCCGACGACCAGTTCGCCGCCAAGCAGCAGGAGATCCTCTCCCGCCTGTGAGCGCAGCCGATCGGCCGCAATCATCAACGGTCATATCATCAACGGTCATATCTCGTGAAGCAAACAAAGAAGGAAGAATCCATGATCCAAGGCAAGCAAGCCCCCATTTTCATCGTGCTGGCGACCGTCGTCGTCGACATCATCATGCTGTTGATCCCGCACACGAACGCGGTGGCGTTCTGGATCGCACTGGCGCTGCTCACGCTGAGCGGATTGCTGTTCCTTGTGCCGTTCTCCGTCGGCTCGCCCTCCGACTACACCACACGGATCCCGGTGATCGCCGCGCTCGGCGTGAACTACGTGGCGCAGATCGTGCTCACGTTCATCGCGAACACCGGCGTGTGGCGCGTGACCGTGGGCATCGCCCTCGTGCTGTTCCTTGCGCTCGCCGCGGTGGCGCTGGCCACCTCCCGGTCCGAACAGGCGAGCGATGAGTCCGCCGCGCGTCTCGCGCAGCAGGAGGAGACCCGGTTCACGCCCACGAAGGGCGGCTTCTGATGCAGCCGGCGGCTCGAAACGGAGGAGGTGCGCGATGAGGATGCTCTTCGTCAAGCGCCTGTTCGCGCGGTTCATGGTCTGCATATGGGCGTTCGTGTTCCTCGCCGTCGGGGCGGGGATGCTGTGGGTGGCCGCGCTCATCGGCATCGATGCGTATGTCTCCGATGAGCGAAACCGCGCCGAGGTCATCAAAGGATTATCCGCCTCGAATAGGGATCAGGCGGACAGCATGATCCGTGCGATCCATACGTGGGCCGAAGGGGCGCACATGCTGGTCGGCCCGGTCGCCGTCCTCACGTTGGCGATCGTCGCCGGCGCGGTTCTGCTGATGACCATGTCGCAGGACATGGTCGACATGGTCAACGCGAAGACCTTCAGTCGGGCTTCCGGCCGTATCGCCAGCCAAATGGGCTATGACCCGACCATGCGGCGCACCGGACGGCGTCTTGACGACGCTTACGGATCGCCGGCGGCGCGGCCCGAGAGCGCACCCGGATATGCTCCGCCCTCCGAGCCGCCCGTCTCGCCGGTCACCAACACGTCGTATAGCTTCGGCACCCCCTCCGTCGGAGCCGAAGAAAGCGGCAAGGAGGCCAGATGATGGACGGGTTGTTGATACTGCTGTTCGTCTTGGTGATCATCGTGCTGTTGATCGGCCTGCCGGTGCTGGTCATCTGGCTGCTGATCGCGATGTGCAAGCGTCTGTCCGGCACGCAGAGCGCCGTGAAGTACTTCATGCTGCCCATGGCGTTTCTGCTGTGCCTGGGCACCGGACTGGGACAGTTGCTTGCCGGTGTGGAGGAGATGCTGTATGAATCGGACGGGATGATCGGCGCGCTTGGCGCTCTGGCGTACGGGGCGGCGCTCACCGGCGTCGGCATCTGGCTGCTAGTGCTCACCGTCCGTGACGAGTGGAACGCCTCGCGGCGGCTGTACGCCCTGCGCCACGACACGTATGTGCGGGTGCAACGGCACATCGACCAGGAAACGGATGCGTCCGTCGGGCTGCACGTCGCCGCGGGCATCACGTCGTCGGCCGGCAAGGTGCTGCGCTGCCCGTCGTGCGGATGCGAATGCATCCTGCCGATGGGACATGCGATCCTGTGCGCGGCCTGCGGCAACGAACTGTCGCTGACCGCGCGGCGGTACACCGACAACACGTCCGCCGCGCATATGCGGTCACGGACGGCCCCTGCCGGTACGCGTCCGCAATCCTCGCCGAACCTGCCTCCGCCCAGTGGTGTCGCATACCCTGCTCCCATGCCAGTAGGCGCGCCTTTCGCGGCTCCGGCGCCGTCCGCCAGGCCCAATCGCGATGCCGGACGTGCCGGACGGCAGGAAGGAGACCTCTCATGACCAGTACCATGCGACAGGCCGGTCCCGCTCGGCCGACCGGCAATCCGGTGTTGCCGGACGACCAGATCCAACGCGACGCGCGGCGGCGCGACGTGAGACTGATGTGGATGTACGGCATCGGATCGGTGGTCTATATCGTGCTGGCGGTCGTGGCGGTGCTGCAGGTCTCGTCGTTCCTGACGACGTTCCTGGAGCCCCAGGTGCGTGCCGCCGCTGTTACGAGCGGACTGAACATCGACGGTCTCGACCAGTTCATCAGTGTCATTTTCTGGGTCCAGATCGTCTTCTTCGTGGTGATGATCGTCGTGCCGATGATCGTCGCGATCGTCAACTTCGTCACGCGACTGCGGCGCTGGCGGAGGTACGTGTACTGCTCGTCGCCGGCATACCTGCAGTCGCTGGTCGACGGACAGGCCGACGCGGCGACCAGGGAGACGATCGGCCGCATCACCAAGGAGCTCATGTACGTGAACCGCAAGTGCCCGAACTGCGGGCGCTGGCTCTGGACCCCGGCCGAGGGCACGGTGGAATGCCCGAGCTGCGCGCGCAGGGTGTGAGCGCGCTGCCTGCTGACCGATGGCGGTGCCCGGCCGTAGTGATCCGCTGCGACCGGGCCGGCGGGTCAACCGTGCCGTGTTAAATGACTGACGTGAAGAAACTGATTGCGCAGCTTATGAAATTCGGCATCGTCGGTGTGATCGCCTTTATCATCGACTGGGGCATCCTGAACATCCTGGTCGGCGTGTTCCATATGCATAACGTGCTCGCCGCCACCATCTCCTTCATCATCTCGCTGATCTTCAACTATCTGGCGAGCATGAAGTTTGTGTTCAAGCACCGCGACGACATGGCGCGGTGGATGGAAATCGTGATCTTCGTGGCCGGCGCGGTGGTCGGTCTGTTCATGAATGACGCGATCATCTGGATCTCGACGTACGGCATGAACCATGACGCGTACGTGTCGCAGCATGCGGAGTACCTGCTGCGCACGAACGTGGGCAAGCTGATCGCCACCGCCGTGGTGATGGTCTGGAACTTCCTGATCCGCAAGTGGCTGCTGGACGACACGCATACGAACGCCATGAACCGTCTGCGTTCCGCCGACAACCGCCTGAGCGCCGAGGAGCTCGAGGCCAAGTGGCTCAACAGCTTCTCGCACAAGCTCGGCGTATGGTCTCTCGAGCACACCCCCAAGGGCTGGCCGAAGTAGGAAAGTGGACCATCATTGATGGTCCGGTTCAGCCGGGTGTATGTCGTAAGTGGGCAGAATCGGACTTAAGAAGTCATAGGTGGGTAAATATCTGTTACTTGGCCTTCGAAATGGGGTCTATCTGGTACGACTTTACCCACTTACTGATTTCAGAGTCCGGAAGTACCCACTTATCGATTCCGAAAATACCCGCTTACGGATTCAGCCGGGCGCCATCAACCGGAACGATGGCGGATTCCCGCGGATCCTTCCTGATGTTCCGGAATCTCCCGGGCTTACGGCCGTCACGGTCCCTCAAACCGGCAGTATGCCCGGGAACATGCGTCGCAATGAACCACCCTCCCGGGCTTACGGCCTGTTAACAACCCGCAACCGGCCGTATGCCCGGGAATGAGCGTCTCGTCGTGCTGATGAGCCTCGCATCTCCCGGGCATACGCCCGTTTTACGGGTAGGAGCCGGCCGTATGCCCGGGAGTGGGCGGTGGATCGGTGGCTTCTCCCGGGCTTGCGGCCGGTTTGAAGACCGTATTCGGCCGTATGCCCAGGAACATTGACGGAATGCGCATCCATATGACTGAGAAACGAAAAAAAGCTAGGAATCGTTGTGATTCCTAGCTTCGTGTTGGTAGCGGGGCATGGATTTGAACCATGGACCTCTGGGTTATGAGCCCAGCGAGCTACCGAGCTGCTCCACCCCGCGTCGGCTTGTCTTGCGACAGCTCTATCTAAGATACCGGCAACCGGTCAGATGTCAAATCGGCGTGTCGCGCCAGAAACCGCAGAGGAACCCGCGCCCCGATAGCCCGCCATAAGCGCAACCGATAACCCACGTGGCGTCCCGTCGTCGGCATGTTGCCATAATAGATGCCATGCCTATCAAGATCCCCAGTGGCCTGCCGGCCCGTGCCATCCTCGATTCGGAACGCATCTTCGCGCTCGAGAAGCCCGAAGCGGAGCGCCAGCGCGTGCGTCCGCTCAAACTGGTGATCCTGAACCTCATGCCCAAGAAGATCGAGACGGAGACACAGTTGCTGCGCCTCATCTCGAAATCCCCGCTGCAGGTGGAGATCGACTTTATGAAGACCTCCACGCACGAGGCCACGCACGTCTCCGCCGACCACCTGCTCAAGTTCTACGAGACGCTCGATGCGTTCAAGGACAACTATTACGACGGTTTCGTCGTCACCGGCGCGCCGGTCGAACATATGCCGTTCGAGCAGGTCGATTACTGGGACGAGTTCAAGTCGATCCTCGACTGGGCCTCGACGCACGTGTTCTCGACCATGTACCTGTGCTGGGGCGCGATGGGCGCGCTCAATTACCGCTACGGCGTGCGCAAGGTCGACTATCCCGAGAAGATCTTCGGCGTGTTTCCGCAGTATCTGCAGGACGAGTACTGCTTCCTGACGAACGGATTCGACGAGATCGCGCTGCAGCCGCACTCGCGACTCGCCGGCGTGAACGAGGACGATGTGGCCGCGAACCACGACCTGCAGGTGCTCACGTGGGGGCCGCAGTCCGGTCCGGGGCTGATCGCTACGCGCGATTTCTCGGAGGTGTTCGCGCTCGGCCATTGGGAGTACGGCAAGTACACGCTCGCGGAGGAGTATGAGCGCGACATGGCCAAGGGCCTGACGAACGTGCCGTTCCCGAAGAACTACTTCCCGCATGACGATCCGCAGCTGGAGCCCCTGTTCAGCTGGCGCGCGCACGGCAACCTGCTGTGGCGCAATTGGCTGAACTGGGTGTATCAGACGACGCCGTACGATCTGACCGAGGTGCCGCAGTTGCGCAAGGAGAAGCGGCTGGGTACGGACCGTTCGATTCGTCACGAGCCGGGGAGTCCGCGCCGGGACGGTTTCGCGCCGTTCGCGCACGACGGCTACGGCGTGATCGAAGGCTGATGGTGGACGACGGTCTGCGACCGCGTTGTTGATTGGCGGCCTGATGGCCGCGTACCCCACCCGCCCGGCTTATGCCGGGCACCCTCCCCTGAGAGGGGAGGCGGAGTTTGAGTGGGACGGAATCGCTTTGCCGCAGAGGATGTTTCGACAGCGTCGCCAGAGGCGGGATGTCCACAACGTGGACGGAGCGATATCCGAAAAACGAACGTCGAGAATGTCACAGTGCGGATGTGACTGTGAGCGATAACACAACAATTGTTGACAGATCGTCTAAACGCGCGAATCATGCAAAACGCCGACGGAACGGCGCGGTTCCGCCGCTGCTTGACTTTGTCCGAACGCGGGCTAATAATCACTTCTCAGCCATTCGGAGTCGAATGCACGACGTCGACTCCAAGCCACGCCGCGCGGACCCTGAACCGGGGAGACGGAAGTAACCGGCATGTCACATTCGCCCTACCCCTTGGGCTAAACTGACACCGGAAACAAGAAGCAGGAGGCGTGATTATGGTCGGTTCATTCGGCACAGGCATGCTGTTGGCAGCCGAGACTGGCGCGCATCTTCCGTCGGTCGATGACTTCCTTCCTCCGGAGATCCTGTTCCAGGGCACTCCGTTCGCGATCAATCGCATCATTCTTATCCGCATCGTCGCCACGATCGTGCTGCTGCTCGTGCTGGGCGTCACCGCCAGCCGCGCCAAGCTGATCCCCGGCCGCTGGCAGGGCGTCGTCGAGATGGGTCTCGACTTCGTGCGCGACAAGATCGTCTACGACATCATGGGCGAGACCCGCGGCAAGCGCTACGTGCCGATGATCACCACGCTGTTCTTCACGATCTTCGTGTTCAACCTGTGCGGCATCATTCCGGGCATGAACATGGCCGCCACCGCGACCGTCGTCATGCCGCTCGTGTTCGCACTGTGGACGATGATCCAATACTGGATCGCCGCCGCCCGATCGCAGGGCCTCGGCCACTACCTGCGCCATGAGCTGTTCACGCCGGGCGTGCCGTGGCCGGTCTACATCCTGCTCGCGCCGATCAACATCCTTGAGCTGCTCGTCATTCGTCCGGCCTCGCTGACGATCCGACTTTTCGCGAACATGGTCTCCGGCCACCTCATGGTCGCCACCTGCCTAGCGTTCGCGCAGTACTGGATGGTCGACGCGGTCAACAAGCTGCAGGGCGTCCCGGTGGGCGCGCTGTGGTTCGCGGGCGGCTTCGCGATGACCTGCTTCGAGGCGTTCGTCGCGTTCCTGCAGGCCTACGTGTTCGCGATCCTGTCGACCGTGTACATCAACCTGAGCTTCCCGGAGGAGTGAGCCAGCGGTCATCCGCGCACGGCGCAACTCCCCGTCCCCGCACGTTCCGCAACGTAACAACCATCAACCAAACCAGCGGAACGCAAGCGGAACCCCAAGATTTATAACGTCACCTCGTACGTTAGAAAGGAAACAGAAATGGATATCATCACCCTCGCTGAGGTCGCCGGCAACCTGTCCGTCATCGGCTACGGCATCGGTACTCTGGGCCCTGGCATCGGTCTGGGCATCCTCTTCGGTAAGGCCATGGAATCCACCGCTCGTCAGCCCGAGATGTCCGGCAAGATCCAGACCATCATGTTCATCGGCCTGGCTCTGGTCGAGGTGCTGGCCCTGATCGGCTTCGTCGCCGCCCTGATCATCAAGTAACGATCGTCCGACGCACGAAACAACGATTTCATGTCCAACAATGAAAGGAGGGCTTCATGATGACACTGGCAGAAGGCGGAATCGATCTGTTCATCCCCGAGACCTATGACATTGTGTGGTCCCTGATCATCCTTGTCATCGTTGCGCTGTTCTTCTACAAGTTCTTCCTGCCGAAGTTCAATGCGATCTTCGACGAGCGTGCGGCAAAGATCGAAGGCAACATCGCCAAGGCCGAACAGGCCAAGAAGGACGCTGACGAGGCGAAGGCCAAGTATGAGGCCCAGCTGAGCAACGCCCGCGTGGAAGCCTCCAAGATCCGCGACGACGCCCGCGCCGAAGCCTCGCACATCATCGCAGACGCCCGCTCCCGCGCCGAATCCGACGCGGCGCAGATCACCGCCAACGCGCAGCGCTCCATCGAGTCGCAGCACCGTCAGGCGATGGTCAGCCTCAAGGGCGAAGTCGGCACGCTCGCCGCTGCCCTCGCGGGCAAGATCCTCGGCTCCAAGCTCGAGGACGCGGACGTGCAGTCGAGCATGATCGACAACATGCTCGACGAGATGGACTCCGACAAGAAGTGACCGTCTGGCAGTGACTGTCAAGACTACAACGCAAACGTCAAGGAAAGGGAGGTGACCAATGCGAGGAGAAGCATCGCGCATCGCCGATCGCGTCTCTCGTGACTCGCTGGCACCCAAGCTGCGCGACTCCGGCGAGGACGCATGGCGCATCGGGAACGAGCTGTTCTCGATCACCAACGTGCTCGATCACAACGTCCAGCTTGAACGCGCGCTCACCGACCCGTCGCGCCCGGTGGCGGACAAGGTCGCCGTACTGAACACCCTGATCGGTGGTCAGGCGCACCCGATGACGATGGAGATCATGACCGATCTGGTCGGTCGCCGTTGGAGCCGCGTGTCCGACATCGCCAACGCCGTAGAGGACTTCGGCGTGGATGGCATGATGTACTACGCGGACGCCACTGGTGCCACCCTGCAGGTGTCGGTCGAGCTGGCCGAACTGCATTCGGCGCTGCTCGGTATGCCGGTTCTGCGATCCGAGCTGTCGGACGACAGCGCCCCGGCCGAGGCCCGCACCAAGCTGCTCAACAGCCTGATCGGATCCAGCGATCTCAACAAGGTCACCAAGCGTCTCGCGGAACACGCGACCTGCAACCTGCGCAACCGCCGCTACCTGCAGACCGTGCAGTGGCTGATCAACAAGTTCTCGCGCCACATGGGCGAGTCGATGGTCACCGTGACCACCGCCACGCCGCTCAAGATCGAACAGGTCAAGAAGCTGGTCGCGATCTACACGAAGAAGGTCGGCCGCCCGGTGCACATCAACTCGGTCGTGGATCCGTCCGTGATCGGCGGCATGCGCATCCAGGTGGGCGACGAGGTCACCGACAACACGGTGGTCGCGCAGCTCCAGCATTTGAACCGCACTGTTCAGGCCAGCGCCTGACGGCATATATCCCGCGCCCGCACGCAGCGGACGGCAAGCCAACCGGCACGCCGCGACGGCACGGGATCCCAAGATTTACCAATAACAACAAGGAGTGATCATGGCAGAACTTACCATTGATCCCACCACGATACGCAAGGCGCTCGATGATTTCGTCGAGTCGTACAAGCCGTCGGACACGCCCACCCAGGAAGTGGGCTACGTGGCCACGGCCGGCGACGGCATTGCGCACGTGACGGGACTGCCTGGTTGCATGGCCAATGAGCTGCTGACCTTCGAGGACGGCACGCTCGGCCTGGCGTTCAACCTTGACGCCCGTGAGATCGGCGTGGTTATCCTCGGCGACTTCGCAGGCATCGAGGAAGGCCAGGAGGTCCGTCGCACCGGCGAAGTGCTCTCCGTGCCTGTTGGTGACGGCTACCTCGGCCGCACCGTGGACCCGCTGGGCAACCCGATCGACGGTCTGGGCGAGATCACGGACATCGAGGATCGTCGTATCCTCGAGGCCCAGGCCCCCGATGTGATGCACCGCCATCCGGTCGACGAGCCTATGTCCACCGGTCTCAAGGCCATCGACGCAATGACGCCGATCGGTCGCGGCCAGCGCCAGCTCATCATCGGCGATCGTCAGACCGGCAAGACGGCCATCGCGATCGACACCATCATCAACCAGAAGAAGAACTGGGAATCCGGCGATCCGAAGAAGCAGGTCCGCTGCATCTACGTCGCCATCGGCCAGAAGGGCTCGACCATCGCCTCGGTGCGTCAGAGCCTCGAAGAGGCCGGCGCGATGGAGTACACCACCATCGTTGCCTCCCCGGCTTCCGATTCCGCCGGTTTCAAGTACATTGCCCCCTACACCGGTTCCGCCATCGGACAGCACTGGATGTACCACGGCAAGCACGTCCTCATCGTCTTCGACGATCTGTCGAAGCAGGCCGAGGCGTACCGCTCGATCTCGCTGCTGCTGCGTCGTCCGCCGGGGCGTGAGGCTTACCCGGGCGATGTGTTCTACCTGCACTCCCGTCTGCTCGAACGCTGCGCGAAGGTTTCCGATGACCTCGGCGGCGGCTCGATGACCGGCCTGCCGATCGTCGAGACCAAGGCGAACGACGTGTCCGCCTATATTCCGACCAACGTGATCTCCATCACCGACGGTCAGATCTTCCTGCAGTCCGACCTGTTCAACGCGAACCAGCGTCCTGCCGTGGACGTCGGCATCTCCGTGTCCCGAGTCGGTGGCGCGGCGCAGACCAAGGCCCTGAAGAAGGTCTCCGGCACGCTGAAGATCTCGCTGGCGCAGTACCGTTCGCTGGAATCCTTCGCGATGTTCGCGTCCGATCTGGACGCCGCGTCCAAGGCCCAGCTGAACCGCGGTGCGCACCTGACCGAGCTCCTCAAGCAGCCGCAGTTCTCGCCGTACTCGATGGAACAGGAAGTCGTGTCCGTGTGGGCCGGCACCCACGGCAAGATGGACGATCTGCCGCTGGGCGACGTGCTGCCGTTCGAGCATGCGCTGCTCGACTGGCTCGACCACAACACCGACATCCTCACCACCATCCGTGACACCGAGAACTTCACGCCCGACACCGAAGCGGCCCTCGACAAGGCCGTGGACGAGTTCCGCGAGACCTACGTGACCAAGGCCGGCAAGCCGTTGGTCGAGAAGAAGAAGGTCTCCAAGAACCCGACCCCGATCGAGCAGGAGAAGATCGTGTCGAAGGCCGAGAAGCCGGAACACGACCCGAACAAGCACCCGATGGCCGGAGAAAAGAAGTAATTCATGGGATCGCAACTCGCATTGAAGAGCAGGATCGCCTCCACGGGTTCGTTGGAGAAGATCTTCAACGCCCAGGAGATGATCGCGTCTTCGCACATTGCCAAGGCACGTGACGTTGCCCTGAACGCGAAGCCCTATGCCGATGCGATTTTCGATGCCGTACAGGCTGTGGTGGCCCATTCGCATATCACGCATCCGATCGTGAAGAAGGAAGAGGACAACCCGAAGGTTGCCGTGCTTGCTCTCACGTCGGATCGTGGTATGGCCGGCGCGTACACGTCGTCGATCATCCGTGAGACGGAGGATCTGCTCAACCGTCTCGAATCGGACGGCAAGCAGCCGGAGCTGTACGTATACGGTCGCCGCGGTGTGACGTACTACAAGTACCGCAACCGCGACGTGGTCGATACGTGGGAGGGCGATACCGACAAGCCTGGCGTCGAAGTCGCCGAGGCGATCTCCACGGCACTGATGAACGCCTACATGAAGCCGGCCGCCGAAGGTGGAGTCTCAGAGCTCTACATCGTCTACACCGAGTTCATCAACATGGTGGTTCAGAAGGTGCGCGTGCTGCGGATGCTTCCGGTCGAGGTCATCGAACCCGAACGCGAGCAGGCCGACCCCGGTCTGGACGCGCCGAGCGATGCCAGCAAGGCCACGCCGCTGTACTCCTTCGAGCCGAGCCTCGAAGAGGTGCTCGACGCGGTGCTGCCGAAGTACATCCAGTCGCGTATCCACGAGTGCCTGCTGGAGGCGGCCGCATCCGAGACCGCGAGCCGGCAGAACGCCATGCATACGGCCACGGAGAACGCCCGTAACCTGATCGACGACCTGACCCGCAAGCTCAACGCCTCGCGTCAGGCTTCGATCACCCAGGAACTTACCGAAATCATCGGCAGCGCCGACGCGCTGAACAACAAGGAAGAGTAGGAACATGGCTGAGAATCTTCAGACCACAGCACCTGCCGAGACGGCCGCAGAGCCGATCAATGGTCGCGTCACGCGTATCCAGGGTTCGGTTATCGACGTCGAATTCCCGGTGGGCCACCTGCCTGACATCTACAATGCGCTGACCGTGCAGCTCCATGCTGAGGGCAAGCACGAGGAAGGCGAGACCGCGCACACGATCACGATGGAGGTCGAGCAGCACCTCGGCGATTCGACCGTGCGTTGCGTCGCGCTCAAGCCGACCGATGGTCTGGTTCGCGGCGCGGTCGTGACCGACACCGGTGGCCCGATCTCCGTGCCGGTCGGCGACGTGACCCTCGGCCACGTGTTCGACGTGACCGGCCACGTGCTCAACAAGAAGCCCGACGAGACCATCAAGGTCACCGAGCGTTGGCCCATTCACCGCAAGCCGCCGGCATTCGACCAGCTGGAGTCCAAGACCCAGATGTTCGAGACCGGCATCAAGGTCATCGATCTGCTCACCCCGTACGTGCAGGGCGGCAAGATCGGTCTGTTCGGTGGTGCTGGCGTCGGCAAGACCGTGCTGATTCAGGAAATGATTCAGCGAGTCGCGCAGAACCACGGTGGTGTGTCCGTGTTCGCCGGCGTCGGCGAACGTACCCGTGAGGGTAACGATCTGATCGGCGAGATGGGCGAGGCCGGCGTGCTCGAGAAGACCGCACTGGTCTTCGGCCAGATGGATGAGCAGCCGGGTACCCGTCTGCGTGTCCCGCTGACCGCACTGACGATGGCCGAGTACTTCCGCGACGTGCAGAACCAGGACGTGCTGCTGTTCATCGACAACATCTTCCGCTTCACGCAGGCCGGTTCCGAGGTGTCCACGCTGCTGGGCCGTATGCCTTCCGCCGTGGGTTACCAGCCGAACCTGGCCGACGAGATGGGTGCTCTGCAGGAGCGCATCACCTCGACGCGTGGCCACTCGATCACCTCGCTGCAGGCCATCTACGTGCCGGCCGATGATTACACCGACCCGGCTCCGGCCACGACCTTCGCCCACCTCGACGCGACCACCGAGCTGTCTCGTGACATCGCCTCGAAGGGCATCTACCCGGCCGTGGATCCGCTGTCGTCGACCTCGCGAATCCTTGATCCGCGTTACGTCGGCCAGGCCCACTACGAGTGCGCCAACCGCGTCAAGGCGATTCTGCAGCGTAACAAGGAGCTGCAGGACATCATCGCCCTGATCGGTATCGACGAGCTTTCGGAAGAGGACAAGACCACCGTCAACCGCGCCCGCCGCATCGAGCAGTTCCTCGGCCAGAACTTCTACGTGGCCGAGAAGTTCACCGGTCGCCCGGGCTCGTACGTGCCGGCCGACGAGACCATCGAAGCCTTCACGCGCATCTGCGATGGCGTGTACGACGATGTTCCGGAGCAGGCGTTCTCCGGCATCGGCGGCATCGACGATCTCGAGAAGAAGTGGCACGACATGCAGAAGGAGCTTGGTGAGTGATGGCTGGATCCTCAAAGACCTTGATGCAGGTGAAT
Source organism: Bifidobacterium sp. SO1 (assembly GCF_018555335.1). Lineage (NCBI taxonomy): Bacteria > Bacillati > Actinomycetota > Actinomycetes > Bifidobacteriales > Bifidobacteriaceae > Bifidobacterium > Bifidobacterium sp. SO1. The sequence continues at coordinate 92,553 of NZ_JAFEJR010000005.1, forward strand.
ATCGTCGCCGCTGACCACCCGGTGTGGCACGGCGAGGCGAAGTCGGTGACCATCCCCGCCTCCGAAGGCGAGATGGGCATTCTGGCCGACCACGAGCCGGTGCTGACCGTCATCAAGGGCGGTTCGCTCACCGTGGTCGACCCGGCCGGCGAGCGCCACGTGTTCGAGGTCGCTGACGGATTCATCTCCTTCGACTCGAACAAGCTCACCGTTGCGGTCGAACGTGGCCGCGACGTGGTTCGCACCTCCGGTGCGAACGCCGACGCCGAGTAAGTTTCGCTCGGCTCGCGCTTTTGGCCTCCCGCACACTGCGCTGTGCGGGAGGCCTTCTGCTTTACGTGGGACTGTCTCCTCCGGTTTTTGCCGCGGAATCATCGCTGTTGTTGCGGCATTCGTCCGAGGGCCATCGCGCCGTGCACCATAACGGGCCGATGTTGCCATCCCGCGCGTCATGCTACAGTGTTGCGACGTGCGAATTATTGTTGCTGACTGCTCCGCTGAATACTCCGGCCGTCTGACGGCCTCGCTGCCGCCGGCCAAGCGCGTGCTGCTGATCAAAGCCGACAACAGTCTGTTGATATTCTCCGAACTGGGCTCGTATAAACCGCTCAACTGGATGGCCGCGCCGTGCACGATCAAGGAGATCGTGCCGCAGGGAAGCACGACCGACGATGATGACGTTGCCGGGACCGTGTCGGACGCAGCAGCGACTACTGACGATTCGGTCGTCGGCAAGGACCCGTCCGAACTGACGCCGATCAAGACGTTGCGTGTCTCCGCTGACAAGTCCAGCGACATTCTCGAAGTCGCGCTGTACCGCGTCTACTCCGACGAATCATACGATCTGGGTGAGGATCCGGGACTGATCAAGGACGGCGTGGAAGACCATCTGCAGCGCTACCTTGCGCAGCAGATCACGCGCATCGGCGAGGGCGCGAAGCTCGTGCGCCGCGAGTATCCGACCGCGATAGGACCGGTCGACATCATGGCCACCGACGCAAACGGCATGCATGTGGCGATCGAGATCAAGCGCCACGGCGGCATCGACGGCGTCGAACAGCTCACACGCTACTGCGAACTGCTCAACCGCGACCCGCTGCTGTCCCCGGTGCGCGGCATCTTCGCCGCGCAGACCATCACTCCGCAGGCCCGCGTCCTCGCGCAGGACCGTGGTTTCGAATGCCTCATCCTCGACTACGACGAGATGCGCGGCGTCGAGGACGATTCGCTGCGTTTGTTCTAAAAACGGGTACCGGCATTTAACAGCCGATACCCGTCAATTGTTCGCGTCGCTCCGCGCGATCAGTACGTGGCGAGGATGTCGACCACGAACACCAGCGTCGAGTTCGCCGGAATCGAGCCGGTCGCGCTCGAGCCGTAGCCGAGATCCGGCGGCACCACGAGCAGTACCTGAGAGCCGACGGTCTGGCCGGCCAGGCCCTGCGTCCAACCCTTGATCACGTTGCTGAGCGCGAAGTCGACCGCCGCACCCTTGTCCCACGAGGAATCGAACTGCTTGCCGTTGAGCAGCCAGCCGGTGTACTGCACCTTCACCGAACCGCTCTCCTCGACCTTCGCGCCGGTGCCCTTGATCAGCGGCTGCACGACGAGCTTGTCGCTACCCTTGTAGCCGTTCATGTCGATCGACGGCTTGCCGTCCTTGGCGCGCGTCACCTTCGGCAGGTCGGACGGCACGTCCTTGACCTCCTCACCGGTCGCCTTGGTCGGATCGGGCGCGGACGAGACGATCGTGAGCGCCATGATGTACGAGGTGCCCGACGAGTTGGAATCGTTCACGCCGATCGCCACCGTGCCGTTGATCTGCTGGCCGATGAACAGTTCCTTGTACGCCTCGTTGAGTTGGCTGCTAGTCAGATCCCACGAGCAGTCCGGCGTGTTCTTCGTCCACGTGTCCATCAGTTCGGAGCCGTCCTTGGCGTTGATCGCGATGCCCTGCACGCACACGCGGTCGCCGGCCTCGACAGCCTTGCCGTCGCCCTTCTGCAGGATGGCGTACGCGCCGTCCTCCACGGTCATCGGCGTCTTCGCCAGCGCGATCGTCGGTTTTTTGCCGAGTTCGCCGGTCGCCGTGATGCCGGAAAGTTGGTTGAGTTTCTTCAGTGCGGACTTGTCGTCGGATGACGAGGACGAGTCGGTGGACTTGGACGACGAATCGGTGGACTTGCCCGCGTTCGTGTCGTTTGAGTTCGACGAGCCGCCGCATGCGGCGAGCGTCAGGCACAGACCGAACGCGCACGCGCCGGCGAGCGCGGTGCGCAGGTACTGGGAAATGGTCTTGTTGAGCATGGATTCAACACTAGCGTCAATCCTTGATCATGCGCGTTCCCACCGCCTGTCTGCGCTGTGCGTCCGTCGTGTGCGTTTCCGTATACGTTGTGGGCGGATTAGGCGGGGGATTGTAGAATGGGATGGCTATGACTGTGAACAACCATGAATCTAAGCTGAAGGGTGCGGGTGGCAAAGCCGGCGCTTCCGACGCGTCCGAGCGGGATCGTGCCAAGGCCGAGGCCCGTCGCGTGTGGATCATGCGCGGCCTGGTCACGCCGTTTCTCGGGTTGCTGGCCGTTACCTGTTTTGCGCTTGGACTGCTGAATGCCACGATCTGGAAGCCGAGCCGGCAGATTACGGCCACGGCGTCGACGGGCGGCTCGCAGTATGTCGTGACCGATCCGGGCGTGCTGCCTCTGGTCGACCGGCAGGCGACGCTGACGGTCACGTCGTCGGCGAGTGACGAGGTCTGCATCGCGCTTGGCTCGGGCAAGGACATCAACGGTTGGGTGTCGGGTTCTCCGTATGTGCGTGTGACCGGCTTGAGCAGCTGGAGCGGATTGTCGACGCAGGCTATGTCGGCCAAGTCCTCCGGCAAGGCGTCGGGGCAGTCGGATGCGGCCAAGGTGGCGTTCAAGGACTCCGACATGTGGACTCAGGTCGAGTGCGGCAAGGGCACGGCGACGATGAAAACCGATGTGGACAGTGCGTCGTCCACGATGGCGCTGATCGATCTGGGGAAGTCCGGCAGCGCTTCCGTGTCATTGCATTGGGTGCGTCAGACGTTGCCTGATTTCGCGGTTCCGTTGTATTTCGCGGGCGGTCTGTTGGCCGTGATGGCGGTGCTGACCGCGTCGCTGTTTGCCATGCCGCCGCACAAGCGTCGCAAGCGGGTGGTTGCCAGTGCGGCCGCCGCGATCGAGTCCGAGGAGGTCAGCATCGGCGAGGCCATCGCCGGCAGCTGGTCGAAGATCAAGCCGAAGTCGCCGTCGTCCGGCCGTTCGCGGCATGGGCGTCGTCGTCATGCGTCGCATCGGTCGGGGGAGACCGGTTCGATCGCGCCGGTTGTCGAGTCCGCGTCGGCCGAGACGGCTGAGACTTCCGAAACGGTCGTGTCCCAGCCGACGATCGTTGATCCGTCGTCGCGCAATCTTGTGGCGGAGGTCGCGCAGACCCACGGTGCGGATGCTGCCAAGTCCGATCTCGAGCCGCATGAGTCGGATGTGGAGCCGGCGTCGGCCGATGATGGGAACGCCATGGTCGACGATGCCGCGACCAAGTCGGATGCTCCTGTTGATACCGACGATACGGCTGATACTCCGCAACCCGACGACGATGCCGCGACCTCGGTGATCACGCCGGAGGAACTGCAGGCATACTTCGCACGGTTCGCGCAGGAGTCGGGCGCCGCTGCGAACGTGGGCGGTGCGGATACTGCCGCCGGAGCCTCGGCCGAGACGGGCTCCGATGCGAATGAGAACGCTGGCGTTGCGCAGGATGATGCAGCAAGTACCGCGAACGATGGCACCGGTGACGATCCGGCTGATGATGACGATGCGAACGCTGTCGCGAACGATGGCAACGCCGACGATGATGCGCACGACGAGACGAATGATGATGCCGACGACGGCGAGGAGGTGGATCGACAATGAGCAAGATGCTGAGAACGTTCGCCGCGGCGACGCTGTCCGCAGTCATGGCCATATCCCTTGCTGGATGCGAAGGCCAAATCCCGCAGCCGGCCGCCAGTAGCACGACCGACGAATCGTCCGCCGGAGTCAAGGCGACGCCCGACCTGACCGAAGCGCAGGAGAAGGCCATCCGTAAGGCCATCCTTGACGCCTACCAGTCCGCGGGCGACTCCAAGAGTACCGACGGGCTCGACGCGCGCGTCACCGGCCCCGCGCTCGACATCTACTCGAGCCGCATCGCCATCGCCAAGGCGTCCAACAGCGCCGTCGACAAGTATGCGACCATTCCGTCCGAGATCGCGCAGACCGTCATCCCCACCGACTCCGGCTGGCCGCGTACCGTGTTCAGCATCACCACCACCACCGAGGACCAGCAGTCCAAGCGACTGCTCGTCATGGTGCAGGAATCCGCGCAGTCGAACTACAAGCTGTGGGGCATGGCACGACTATTCCAAGGCACCACGCTACCCAGCTTCGCCGTGCCGAAGATCGGCGCGTCGATGGGCACCGCCACCGACTCCGGACTCGTGACCACCCCGCAGGATGCGGTCAAACAGTACGCCGACGTGCTCGCCAACGGCTCGAACAGCCAGTACGCGGCCAACGTGGCCGATGACGAGTTGCGCCAGAACCTCGCCACCACCACCAAGCAGGTGGCCGACGGCATGGCCCGCAACAACGGCACCCAACAGCAGACCTTCACCCCCGTCGACGGTGCGATCTACGTCATGCGTTCGGTCGACGGCGGCGACCTCGTCGTCGCGCAGATCAACTCCGAATGGACCCGCCAAGCCGGCGAAGGCCGCGAATCGCAGCCCGCCTCCAACGACGAGCGCGCCCTCTTCGGCGACGGCACGGCCACCAGCACCATGAAGGTCTCGTATGTTAACACCATCGCCCTCTACGTGCCGGCCAAGGACTCCGGCAAGCAGATCACCGCGGTGGGAGCGGATAGGCAAGTCGTCAAAGTCGAAGCCCTCTAGATGACGGGCAACGGAGCGTCCTCTGCGTTGCTCCTCGGTCGACGTGCTGAAGCACGCCTTCCCTCGGTGCGCCTTGAGACCGCACGCGTTGCCTGTCGTCTAGCAATCGAATAACGGAGCGTATACGACCTTACCTCAGCGCTCGACGTGCTTATGTCGCGTTGCACGCGACCTTCGCGGCATAGCCGCTCACTTCGCCTACGGATAGTCCACTGGACTATCCGTTTGACGGCTCAGCGCCTTCGGCCTCGGACGGCTGTCTCCGCACGCGTTATTCGATTGCCACGCAATCCGGGGAACGTGTCTATAGTTATTGCGGACTGCAATACGCACTAACGGAGGCATCATGGTAGATCAGTATGATTCCTGGCTTGTCGGTCAGGGCAACAACGCTGCCGCAAGCGGCGATCTCAACGAACTCAAGCACCAGACCAAGGCCGAACCGGGTCAGCCTGGCGGCGCCCCCGCGGCCGGCGCGTACGTGATCGACGTCACCGAATCCACGTTCCAAGCGACCGTGCAGACCTCCGCCACGTTCCCGATCCTGCTGTTCCTATGGTCCGCGAAGGACGATCGCCTGTTCGACATGGCCCGTGCGCTCGGCGACGCGGTCAACAAGCTCGAAGGCCAGATCCAGCTCGCGCGCGTCGACGTCAACGACAACCCGCAGATCGCGCAAGCGTTCCGCGTCACCGCCGTGCCCGCGCTGTTTGCGCTGATCAACGGCCAGCCGATGATGGTCGCACAGCCCGGCGTGCTCACCGACGACGAACTGCAGCAGGTCACCGACGCGGTCATCCCGCAGATCGTCAAACTCGCCCAGCAGCATGGCGTGACCGGCACCGCGCCATATTCAGGCGACCCCGAGGCCGACAAGAAGGCCGCCGAGGAAGCGGCCGAACAGGTGCCGCCGGAACATGAGGAGGCGCATCGTCTGGCCCAATCGGGCGATTACTCCGGCGCTGCCGCCGCATACGCGAAGGTGCTCGAGGCGAATCCGGCCGATGCGCTCGCCGCGCGTGAACGTTCCAAAGCGCTGCTGCTGGCCCGTTCCGCGGCCGCCGACGTGCGCGAGGTACGCGCCGCCGCGGCCGCGCATCCGGACGACGTGGACGCTCAGCTGGCTGTCGCCGACGTGGACATGATCGGCGGTCAGATCCAGGACGCGTTCGACCGTTTGCTGGACTTCCTTGCGGCCGGCCACAAGGCCGATCTTGAGCCGGTGCGCAAGCGTCTGCTCGAATACTTTGCGATCCCCGAGCCGACCGACGAGCGGCTTAAGCGTGCCCGTCGTCGCCTCGCCACGCTGATGTTCTGAGTCGCCGTGGGCTTGACAAGTGGGCGTTGACATACCGCAACGACCGGGATTCCGGTCTTGTCGTGGTATGTCAACGCCCACTTGCTGTTCCCGTGGTCAAACGCCACGTATGATGCGGTTGCTTCACTCGCCGGTCATGTCACCGGCGGCGACGTAGACCGCGTGCGAGCGGGTCACCTTGTTCACGCGGTACGTGTTGTCGCCCAGAATGCCGTCCGCGCCCATCATCAGGCACCGGTTCGCCTCGCGGTAGTCGCTGCCGACTCCCGCGTAGATCGGCACGTTGTCGCGACGCGCGCGCTCCACGACCTCGCGCGTGAGCCGGTTGCCGCGCATCACCACGAAATCCACGCCTTTCGGCCACATGATCGCCGGATCGCCCTTCGGGCTGACGCACTTGCCGATCGTCCAGTCCGGATGGTTGCGCAGCAGCAGTCGCACCGCTTCGTCGGTCACCGACATCAGCATCACGCGATCCGCGAAATCATGCCGTTCGATCACGTCGGCCACCGCGCGGGTCAGCTTCGGTGCGCCTTTCGGTCCGGTTTTCAGATCGAGCAGCAGGCTTAAGTGATCGGACGATCGCTGCGCGGTCTCGATCGCCTGTGCCAACGTCGGCACGTGATAGTCCGTGCCGCGATCGCGCATCGTCATATGCTCGAGTTCGCGGTCGGCGAGCTTCGCGACGCGCAGGTCGTGACCGTTCGCAGCAAGTCGACCGGTGCGTTCGTCATGGAAGACGACCGGCGTGCCGTCGGCGGTCAGCCGCACATCGATCTCCGCGTAATCGGCACCGTCCGTGGCGGCGTTCGCGATCGCATTCAGCGAGTTTTCCGGCGCGGAATCGTCCCCGCGGTGCGCGATCGAGACCGGTCGGATCTCCCATTGATCGGCGTGTTCGCGGCGGCGCAGACGCGCGGCCGCAACCCCGGTCAGCACCAGCGTCAAACACAGCAGCGGCGCCACCCAGCGGAACATGCGGCGGAACGTGGTCGTGCGCGTATCCGTACGAATGAGGCTGTTGTAATCGTCCATCGCGCACCTCCTGCAAGGTCGAACCAACCATATGCCTTCATTATGTGCGCGAATGCGTGGGAACGGCATCATCCCGCAGAACGAATCACGGTTCCGGTGCGCGCCGTCGCCTTGCGGGCGTTACTCTTCCCGGGCTTACGGTCGTTTTGGGCCTCTGAACCGGCCGTATGCCCGGGTTGGGGGGCTGGGGGTGTTGTTGGTTTGTTCCCGGGCTTACGGTCGTTTTGGGCTTCTGAACTGGCCGTAAGCCCGGGTTGGGGGGCGGTTGTTGTTGGTCTGTGGGGTTGTTGGTGGTTTGTTCCCGGGCTTACGGTCGTTTTTGCGCCGCGAACCGGCCGCATGCCCGGGTTGGGGGTTGGTCTGTGGGCTGGTCTGTGGGATTGTTGGTGGTTTGTTCCCGGGCTTACGGTCGTTTTTGCGCCGCGAACCGGCCGCATGCCCGGGTTGGGGGTGACTGTTGTTTGCCTCTTCCCGGGCTTACGGTCGTTTCCGGCCTCTGAACCGGCCGTATGCCCGGGGGAAGAGCGATGGATCGCATGCCGGCAAGACCATGACAAGACCATGATGAATGGATCGGATCGCGGCCCGCAAGCCTGCGAGGATAGGGGGAGCAATGTACCCGATATGTACCCGATACAAAGAAGATGGCGGAATCAAGGTTATGAAAACCTTGGAATTCCGCCATTCTGGTGGGCCCAAAGGGGATCGAACCCTCGACCTTCTGTTCCGGAGACAGACGCTCTATCCACTGAGCTACGGACCCAAGCAACGCACTACTTTACACGTTGGGCGGACCGAACGCGAATCATGCGGTGCAAGGCTTCCAAAAACCGCCGCGACACGTGCAATCGCGTCTACACTGGTTTTATGGCCGATAACCTGAACGATTTCGAATTTGAGCGTCGGTTCTTCTGCCGTCATATGCCGGCAGAGCTCGACGACGGGGACGCGCCGGCTCTCATCGTGCAAAGCTACTACGTGCACGACGGCAACTACGCGCTGCGCGTGCGGCTCACGACACGCGCGATGCGGCTCGACATGACGCCCGACCTCGACCCGATCGAGGTGCTGCGCGAATACCGTGACCTGTTCGGCGAGGCGTACGTTACGGTCAAGGGGCCGTCCGTGGGCGGCACGCGCTACGAGGCCGAACGTGAGATCGATTCGCGCATCGCGGCCGAACTGGCGTTGCGCGGCGGCGCGCCGATCATCAAGAACCGGTATTCGGTCTGGCTGGACGAGGACGGCTGGAGCATCGACGTGTTCGGCGGGGCGAACGCGCCGCTCATCGTCGCGGAGGCGGAGCGCAGCAGCCCGGTCACGAATCTGATCATCCCGAAATTCTGCGTTACCGAGATCACCGATCAGGAACGGTTCAGCAACGACGGTCTCGCCGGCCGGCCATATCGCGAATGGCGGGATGATTTCGAGCGCGAGCTGGCGGAGGACGGGCCGCAGTTCATGCAGTTCTTCGGCAAGAACCGGCGGAACTGAGCGGGGCGCCGGTCGTGCGGCTGGATCCGGATCGCCGATGCGTGCGCAATGCGCGACATATGACTGACGGACACGTGGCGCGTGACGTTCCAAGGCGCGGAACGATTCGTCTCGCGCATGGCCGGCGCGCATACAATGGCGGGCATGATGCCGCGTGCGGTGGACTACGGAAGGCCGTGAAACCGCGTGTGAAACATCGGTGATGTGACGTTCGAGCGAACCGCAAAGGAGTATCGACTATGAGCGAAAAGATGGAAGAAGTGGCGACCTCGCAGGCCCCGGCCGCACTGGGCGCGTACAGCCAGGCCGTCAAGGCCAACGGCTTCGTGTTCGTCTCCGGCCAGCTGGGCATCGACCCGGCCACCGGCGAACTGGCCGGCGAGACGGCGGGCGAGCAGGCCGCGCAGGCGCTCAAGAACATCAAGTGCATTCTTGACACGGCCGGCACCGGCATCGAGCACGTCGTGCGCGCGACCATCTACCTGAAGAACGTCGAGGACTTCAAGGAGGTCGACGCCCGCTACGCCGAGGTGTTCATCGGCTCCGTCAAGCCGGCCCGCGTCGCGTTCGGCGGCAACGACATCCCGAAGGGCGCGCTCGTCGAGATCGACGCGATCGCCGCGCTGTGACGCATACGTACGCATGACGAACGGTGCGTGGCCTGTCCGGGAACGGATGGGCCACGCACCGTTTTCGTTGATGGCGGTTGTGCCGCTTCGCGCGTGACTGTCTGCTGCCGATGAATACGGCCGTATTCATTCGCAATGGCGTATGCGGTTACGTGTTGCGGGGATGGGCACGAATCGATGTCGACGGCGCTCTTACCCCCGCGGAGGGTTACATGCTGCGGGGACTGCGCAAATCGATGCCGATGGTGGCCTGACATCGCGGAGGGTTACGTATTGCGTGGGGATGCGCATTGGCGATATCCGATCGGACCGCCATACGATCTGTGGCTGTTCTCCCATCGCGGCTATCATACGTAAGTCGCCCGCGCGATGACGCGCGCGACGGACCACCGATCCGAACCACGAACCGAAGGAGCCGATATGGCCGACCGCGGCACCAGCGATGCGCATGCTACCGACACCGATCTCGAACGGCGCATGGAATCGCGCCACCTGACCATGATCTCCCTCGGCGGCGTGATCGGCACCGGCCTGTTCGTCAGCTCCGGCTACACCATCAACCAAGCCGGCCCGCTCGGCGCGATCCTCGCCTACGCGATCGGCTCCCTGCTTGTCTACTGCGTCATGGTCTCCCTCGGCGAGCTGTCGGTCGCCATGCCGTACGCGGGCAGCTTCCACCTGTACGCCAAACGTTTCATCGGCCCGGCCACCGCGTTCGTGATCGCCGTGCTGTACTGGCTCAACTGGGCGGTGGCGCTCGCCAGCGAGTTCACCGCGGCCGGGCTGCTCATGCAGCGCTGGTTCCCGAGCAGCCCGGCGTGGGTGTGGTCGGCGGTGTTCATCGCGGCGGTGTTCGCGCTCAACATCATGTCGGTGCGGCTCTACGGCGAGGCCGAATTCTGGTTCGCGTCGATCAAGGTGTTCGCGATCGTCGCGTTCATCGTGATCGGGCTGCTCGCGATCTTCGGTGCGATCCCGATCTCGGGCCGCCCGGCCGACGCCGGCGCGCCGCTGTTCGGCAATTTCGTCGCGGACGGCTGGTTCCCGCGCGGCATCGCGCCGGTCTTCTCCACGCTGCTCACCGTCGTGTTCGCGTTCTCCGGCACCGAAGTCGTGGGCGTGGCGGCCGGCGAGATACGCGACCCGGGCAAGGCCATACCGAAGGCCGTGCACACCACCGTATTCCGTCTCGCCATGTTCTTCATCGGCTCGATCGCGGTGATGGCCGCGCTCATCCCGTGGCAGCAGGCGGGCGTGGACACCAGTCCGTTCGTGCTCGTGTTCCAGTCGATCGGCATGCCGTTCGCTGGCGACATCATGAACTTCGTGGTACTGACGGCTGTGCTGTCGGCCGCGAACTCCGGACTGTACGTGTGTTCGCGCATGGTGTGGTCGCTCGCCAAGGAACGACTGATCCCGGCGCGGTTCGCCAAGACGAACTTCCGCGGCGTGCCGGTGTGGGCGGTGCTGTTCTCGATGTGCGGTTCTCTCCTGGCGCTGCTCTCCAGCGTGGTGGCGGCCTCGACCGTGTACCTCGTGCTGGTGGCGGTGTCGGGCCTGGCGACGCTCGTGGTGTGGTTCTCGGTGGCGGTGTGCCACATCCGGTTCCGGCGCGAATGGGTGCGCAGCGGGCATGACGTGGCCGAACTCGGGTATCGCGCGCCCGGATACCCGGTGTTGCCGTGGCTGGCGATCGTGATGTGCCTCGGGGCGCTGGTGCTGGTGGCGCTGGACGACACGCAGCGTTCGACGCTGTATTACATGGTGCCGTTCGTGGCGCTGTGCTACGGCGGCTACTGGGTGATCGAACGCGCGCGCCGGAAGTCAGACTCGCCGGTATCCTTGGAAGAATGAGTCCTGAAGCCCTGAGCGAACTGATTTCGCGTATTGCCCATGAACTGGTTGCGTCCGGCAAGGCCGGCAACCTCACCGATGATCTGATCCCGCCCGTCGACAAGCTCGCCGTCATGCGCCCGAAGGATCGCGCGCACGGCGACTGGGCCTCGAACGCGGCCATGCAGCTGGCCAAGAAGGCCGGCATGAAGCCCCACGATCTGGCCGAGCTGTTCGCGGCCGGCCTGACCGCCGCCGACGGCATCAAGTCCGTCGAGGTGGCCGGCCCCGGCTTCATCAACATCACCCTCGACTCCGCGTCCGCCGCGGCGGTGGTCGACCAGGTGCTCGCCTCCCCGGCCGATGCCAACGGCATCTCTACGTTCGGCAAGAACGCGCACCTCGCCGGCAAGACCCTGAACCTCGAGTTCGTCTCCGCGAATCCGACCGGCCCGATCCACATCGGCGGCACCCGCTGGGCGGCCGTCGGCGACTCGATGGCCCGCGTGCTCGAGGCGAACGGCGCGAAGGTCGTGCGCGAATACTACTTCAACGACCACGGCGAGCAGATCAACCGCTTCGCCAAGTCGCTCGTCGCCGCCGCCCACGGCGAGGAGACCCCGATCGACGGCTACAAGGGCGCGTACATCAACGAGATCGCCGACCGCGTGATCGCCGAGGCCGAGGCCGACGGCGTGGACGTGCTCGCCCTGCCGCGCGTCGACGGCGGCCTCGACAAGGACGGCAACCCGCTCGGCGAAGGCGATTCCGAACAGCGCGAGGAGTTCCGCAAGCGCGCCGTGCCGATGATGTTCGACGAGATCCGCAAGTCGATGAAGGACTTCCGCGTCCACTTCGACGTGTGGTTCCACGAGAACAGCCTGTACACCGACGGCGAGGTCAAGCGCGCGATCGAGGTGCTGCGCGAGCGCGGCGACATCTACGAGAAGGACGGCGCGACCTGGTTCGAGTCGACCAAGCACGGCGACGACAAGGACCGCGTGATCATCAAGTCGAACGGCGAGTTCGCGTATTTCGCGGCCGACATCGCGTACTACTGGAACAAGCGCCACCGCGCGACCGATCCGGCCGACATCGCGATCTACATGCTCGGTGCCGACCACCACGGCTACATCGGCCGCATGATGGCCATGTGCGCCGCGTTCGGCGACCAGCCGGGTGAGAACATGCAGATCCTGATCGGCCAGCTCGTCAACGTGTTGAAGGACGGCAAGGCCGTGCGCATGTCGAAGCGCGCCGGCAACGTCGTCACGATCGACGACCTGACCGAGGCGATCGGCGTGGACGCGTCGCGTTATTCGCTCGCGCGCACCGACTACAACTCGCCGGTCGACATCGACCTGAACCTGCTCGCGTCGCACTCCAACGACAACCCGGTGTACTACGTGCAGTACGCGCACGCCCGTTCCTGCAACGTGGACCGCAATGCGGCCGCCGCCGGCATCACCTACGAGGGCGCGGACCTCGCCCTGCTCGACACCGAGGCGGACGGCGAGGTGCTCGCCGCGCTCGCCCAGTGGCCGGCGCTGCTCACGCTCGCGGGTGACGCGCGTGCGCCGCACCGCGTGGCGCACTACCTCGAGGATCTGGCCGCCGCGTACCACAAGTGGTACAACGTGGAGCGCGTCGTGCCGATGGAGCTAACCGATCCGGAGGCCCGTGGCGACGAGGCGGAGGCGCTGCGCATCGCCAAGGCCCCGGAACCGGCCCGTGCCGCCGCGCGACTCAAGCTCAACGACGCCGTGCGCACCGTGATCGCCGAAGGCCTCGACCTGCTCGGCGTCACCGCTCCGGAGAAAATGTGATCGATATGGCAATCACCCCAATTTGGCCGGCCGCCACGGCCATTGACCCGGCGAGCGGCGCGATCACGTTCCACGGCCGCACCGCCGAGTCGCTGCTCGACGAGTTCGGCTCACCGCTCTACCTGATCGACACCGACGAGGTCGCCGTCCGCGCCAAGCATTTCGTGAAGGCCGCCGCCACCGCGTTCAACAACTCGACCACGCACGTGAGCTTCGCCGGCAAGGCGTTCCTCTCCAAGGAGATCGTGCGCCTCGTGCTCGCGGCCGGCATGTACGTCGATACCTGCACGATGGGCGAGATGAGGATCGCGCTCGCCGCCGGTGCGCCCGGTCGTCGGCTCGTGCTGCACGGCAACAACAAGTCTGACGCGGAGATCGAACTGGCGATCGAACAGGGCTTCGCAAAGATCGTGATCGACTCTCCCGACGAACCGGCCCGCATCGCTGAGATCGCGCATCGCCTCGGCAAACGTGCCCGCGTGATGCTGCGCGTCACGTCCGGCATCCACGCCGGCGGCCACGAGTACATCTCGACCGCGCACGAGGACCAGAAGTTCGGCGTGCCGCTGCTGCCGGCCGGCGCGGACACGTCCGTGCTGTCGATCCTCGACGACCTGACCGACGTGACCCCGGCCGCGACGAACGCGCGTGTGGGGGAGCGGTACGACGGTGCGGAACCGGCCGCGACCGAGCCCGCCGCCAAGCCGGAACGCAAGCTGCGCTACGACGTCAAGTACCCGTACGATCTGAGCGGCGAGGAGCTGTCCGAACCCGACCGCAAGCTCGCCGAGGCGATGACGGCCGTGGCGAACGGCCCGGCGCTCGCCGTGCTCAAGGAGATCCGCCGCCACGAGGACGTGCTCGAGCTCGTCGGCGTGCACTCGCACATCGGCTCGAACATCCACGACGCGGACGCGTTCATCCAGGCCGCCAAGCGCATGATGCTCCTGCGCAAGACCTTCTACGCGACCGACGCCTACACGCTGCCCGAGGTCGACCTCGGCGGCGGCTATTCCGTGGCGTACACGGACGGCGAGGATTCGATGGACATCGACGTGGAGCTGGGCCGTCTGGCCGATGCGGTCACGGCGATCAACCGCGCGCTCGGCATGCCCGCGCCCGCGATCTCGTTTGAGCCGGGCCGTTGGATCGTCGCGCCCGCCGGCGTCACGCTGTATCGCGTCGGCACGATCAAGCATGTGCTGCTCAGTGCGGACGCGGAAGGCCGGCAGCCGACCGACAAGGCCGGCAATCCGATCAGCGAGCGCGTGTACGTGTCGGTGGACGGCGGCATGAGCGACAACATCCGCCCGGCCCTGTACGGCGCGGACTACACGGTGCGGCTCGCGAACCGTCGCGGTTCGGACGAATCGATGCTGGTGCGCGTGGTCGGCATGCACTGCGAGTCCGGCGACATCATCATCCACGAGGATCGTCTGCCGGCCGACCTGAAGCGCGGCGACGTGCTTGCAGTGCCGGTGACCGGCGCGTACGGCCGCACGATGGCGAGCAACTACAACCAGGCGTTGATCCCGGCCGTCGTGGCCGTGAGCGAGGAAGGCGCGCACGTGATGCTGCGCCGCCAGACCATCGACGACCTGCTCGATCTCGATCTGGGCTGAGTCGGCCAAGTCGGCTGGTCCGGCTGGCCGGAGATCGATAGGCCGATTGACGGTACACGTAAGTGGGGGCTTCCTCTCGATCGAGAGGAAGCCCCCACTGGCTACTTCACACTACTCGTGGAAGCGAGTCGTCACGCCTTGGCGGCGATCTTCTTCATCTCCTCGGCGACGAACTCGACGTCCGTGCCGACGATCACCTGAATGTGCGTCTTGTCCATCACGCGCTGGCCCGGAACGCCGGTCTTCTTGATGGCGTCCTGATCGACCGCGCCGGTGTCCTTGACGACCAGACGCAGACGGGTCGCGCAGTTGTCGATCTCCTGGACATTCGCCTTGCCACCCAGCGCCGCGTAGATGCGCTCGGCCAGCATCGTGTACTTGTCGCCGGAGGCGGCGCCGACCACCGCGTCGTCCGCGGCCTCGTCGTCAGGCTCGCGGCCCGGGGTCATCAGGTTGAACTTCTTGATCGCGAAATCGAACACGAAGTAGTAGACCACCGCGAACACGAGGCCCTGCACGATCAGCATGTACGGCTTCGTGCCGAGCGGCCAGCTGAGGATGAAGTCCACGAAACCGGCGGAGAAGTTGAAGCCGGCCATCCAGTCCATCGCGGCGGCGATCGCCACGGAGATGCCGGTGAGCACCGCGTGCACGACGTACAGCGGGAACGCGACGAACATGAACGAGAACTCGAGCGGTTCGGTCACGCCCGTGAAGAACGCGGCCACGCCGGCGGCCAGCATGAGCGAACCGATGGCCTTCTTGCGCTCCGGGCGGGCGTTCTTGTAGATCGCGAATGCGCCGGCCGGCAGGCCGAACATCATGATCGGGAAGAAGCCAGCCTGGTACATGCCCGCATGGTAGCCGGCGATGGACACCGGGTCACCCTGGTATGCGGCACCCTGCCAGAAGCGGGCGATGTCGTCGATGCCGGCGATGTTGAACCAGAACACGTTGTTGAGCGCGTGGTGCAGACCGGTCGGGATGAGCAGACGATTTGCGAAGCCATAGATACCCGCGCCGACCGCGCCGAGCGACATGATGGCCTCGCCGAACGCGGTGAGCCAGCCGAAGACGAGCGGCCAGATGAACAGCAGGATCAGCGAGACGACCGACATGAGCGCGACCGTGACGATCGGCACGAGGCGCTTGCCGCTGAAGAAGCTCAGCGCCGCGGGCAGCTTGACCTGATGGAAGCGGTTGTACATCGCCGCCGCGATCAGACCGGCGAGGATGCCGATGAACACGTTGCCGTTGTTCATCTTGGAGAACGCGTTGTAGGTGTTGACCGCGGACTCCTGCATGGCCGCGGCGTCGGCGTAGCCGAGGAACTTCGAGGCCGCGTCGGGCACGAGCAGGGTCATCGGCGTGAGGAAGCCGACGAGGCCGGCGAGGGCCGCCGCGCCGTGCTGGTCGCGCGACATGCCGAACGCAAGGCCGATCGCGAACAGGATGCCCAGATTGTTGAGCACCGCGCCGCCGGCGGTCGTCAGGAACGTGGAGACGACGTCGCCGCCGGTAAAGCTGGCGATCCAGTTGCCGACGCCCACAAACAGCGCCGCCGCCGGCAAGCAGGCGACGGGCAGCATGAGCGAACGGCCCATGCGCTGGATATAGTCCTTCATTTCTTTCCATCCTCCCTCTGCAACGATGCAGGGTCATGTGAGCGACGGGTACTGCTTTCTGTGATCGCCGGCTTTCGTCATCGATCGCGCTCCACCATCCTTGGCGGACCCCGGTAATCCGGGCGGCTGTATCGCTCTACGGGATAGTTTACGGCACCCGCGACACTGTTGTCGAACATTTTGTTAAGTTTCTTTACTGCAAGTGACTTGCAGCAACGTTTGCCGTCATCGCTGAGCGCTACTGGCGATTGACGGCAACGATTGACGGCATGTCACTGCATGTTTGTTAAGAAACTTTCGTCCCGGCGTGTCGGATTCGAACCGTAGGATAGTGGAGGAATTGTGATCGCCGTCCGTTGCGGCGGCATGAGTTACGTGTTCGAGAAAGGACGCCTGTGGCACAGCCGAACGAAACCCCGATCCGCGTGGGACTTCTGGGCGCGGGAACCGTTGGATCGCAGACCGCGCGTCTGCTGGTCGAGCAGAAGGACGAGCTGGCCGCGCGCATCGGCCGGCCGATCGAACTGGTCGGCGTGGCCTGCCTTGATCCGGACGAGGTGAACTATCCGTGGATCGACAAGTCGCTGCTGACGACCGACACGATGAAGGTCGCGACGAACGCGGACATCGTGATCGAACTGATCGGTGGCACCGGCGTGGCCCGCACGTTCGTGATGGCCGCGATCGAGTCCGGCGCGTCCGTCGTGACCGCGAACAAGGCCCTGCTCGCCAAGTACGGCCCGGAGATCTACAACGCGGCCGCCGCCAAGGGCGTTGACATCTACTTCGAGGCGGCCGTGGGCGGTGCGATCCCGTTCCTGCTGCCGCTGCGCGAATCGCTGGCCGGCGACAAGGTGACGAGCATGCTCGGCATCGTCAACGGCACCACCAACTACATCCTCGACGAGATGACCACCAAGGGCCTCCAGTTCGACGACGTCCTCAAGGAAGCGCAGGCCAAGGGGTACGCCGAAGCCGATCCGACCGGCGACATCGAAGGCCACGACGCGGCGAACAAGGCCGCCATCATGGCCACGCTCGGCTTCCACACCAACGTGACGATCGACGACGTCTCGGTCGAAGGTATCACCAAGATCACTGCCGACGACATCGCCGCGGCGACCGCCGAGCACAAGGTCATCAAGCTGCTCGCCGTCGTCGAGAACGGCGAGGCCGGCGTCTCCGCGCGCGTCTACCCGGCGCTCATCCCCGAAACGCATCCGCTGGCCTCCGTGCACGGCTCGTTCAACGCGATCTTCGTCAAGGCCGAAGCCGCCGACGACCTCATGTTCTACGGCCGCGGCGCGGGCGGCGCACCGACCGCCTCCGCCGTCGTCGGCGACGTGGTCACCGAGGCGCGCCACATCGCGCAGGGCTGCACCGGCCCGACCATCCCGATGTACAACAACCTGCCCAAGGCCCCGATCGAGGCGAGCCGCGCCGCGTTCGCCGTGCGCTTCCTCATCCACGACAAGCCGGGCGTGCTCGCCGCGATCGCCAAGGAATTCGCCGACAACGGCGTCTCGATCAACGGCGTGAACCAGGATCTGAAGCCCACCATGAAGGAGCCGGGCTACGACGGTGAGCTGCAGCAGCTGCGCATCGTGACACACCTGACCGACGAGGTCACGCTGCGTCGCACCGTGGATGCCGTCTGCAAGCTCGACTGCGTCGCCGGCGAGCCGTCCATCCTGCGCGTGCTGGACTGACGGTCGCAGGGGAGCCAAGGAAGGATAGGAATGGAACCGATCTGTAAACAGGTCAAGGTCAGCGTGCCGGCCACCAGCGCGAATCTGGGGTCCGGATTCGACGCGGTC
The DNA here is from genome assembly GCF_018555335.1 of Bifidobacterium sp. SO1. Taxonomy (NCBI): domain Bacteria; kingdom Bacillati; phylum Actinomycetota; class Actinomycetes; order Bifidobacteriales; family Bifidobacteriaceae; genus Bifidobacterium; species Bifidobacterium sp. SO1. Next base: position 110,715 of record NZ_JAFEJR010000005.1, read on the forward strand.
GGCCTCGCGCTGGAATACCACGACGAGCTCACGTTCACGCTGTGCGCCGACCCGTCGAACCGCGCCGCGCAGGTGCTCATCTACGGCGAGGGCGAGGACACGCTGCCGCGCGACGAGACGCATCTGGTCGTCTCGACCTTCCGCCGCGCATGCCAGACATTCGGCCTGGGACGCATCGGATTCATCCTCGAGGCGCACAACAACATCCCGCAGGCGCGCGGCATGGGCTCGTCCGCCGAGGCAATCGTCGCCGGCATCGCTGCGGCCGCCGCATTCGCGCACGACGACGACCTCAACCGCGACTCCGTGTTCGAACTGGCCGCCGCGATCGAAGGCCACCCCGACAACGTCGCGCCGGCCGTCTACGGCGGCATGACCGCGTCGTGGAACTTCGACACGGCCGAAGGCGTCGGCTCCGTGCCGATCCCGGGCGGCGAACCCCTGCACGGCGGCTTCCACACGATCAAGTACAAGGTCGATCCGAACATCAAGACCTCCGTGTTCGTGCCGGACTACGAGCTGTCCACCGAAAAGGCGCGCCAGGCGTTGCCTGACCAGATCGCCCGCCGCGACGGCGTGTTCAACGTCTCGCGCGTGGCGCTGCTGGCCGCCGCGATGAACCCGGCCGCGCTCGCCAAGTCGTCCGACCCGAACGCGCTGCTGTTCGCGGCCACGCAGGACAAGCTGCACCAGCCGTACCGCAAGGATCTCATGGCACCCTCGTGGCAGCTCATCGAGGACCTGCGCGCTCGCGGCTACGCGGCGATGGTGTCTGGCGCTGGCCCGTGCGTGCTCGTGCTGCACTACGGCGACGCGGCCGAGGCCATCGACGAGGTGGCCGGCGACCGTCTCGCGGACGGCCATTGGCGCGTGCTGCACCCGGCCGTCAACACCAAGGGCGTCGAAATCATTCGCAAGTAACGCAAACGCGGTCTCGGCTCCCTCGGTCGGGAGAACTGAGACCCACTGGTCAGAAAACGGGCAATCTGTGTTCTTGGCTCCCTCGGCTGAGGGAGCTGGCAGCCGAAGGCTGACTGAGGGAGCGTACACGATAAGGCCGTCGGAAGCTATATGTGTTGTGGTTCAGACGCTCCCTCAGTCTCACTGCGCTCGACAGCTCCCTCAGCCGAGGGAGCCGAGATCGAAGAAGGAGATCGTCATGTCCATTCCGCTGATTCTGGCATCGAAGTCGAAGCCGCGCCGCGACGTGCTGTATTCGGCCGGCATCTGCCCGACCATCCGCGTCTCGCACGTTGACGAGCCGGCCGCACTCGAACGCGCCGCTGCGGCCGCCGGATGCGATGTGGACGATCTGACCGTCGACAAGCGCGTCGCGATCCTCGCCGAAGCCAAGGCGCAGGCCGTCCATCAGGCGTACCGCAACGTCGCCGACACGGCCGCGGCGGCGACCGGCGAACGGGTCATCGCATACCCGCTGCAGACCGCCGAGCCTGCTGCTGACCAGCCGTCCGAATCCGCTGACGAAGGAACTGTTGCCGACGCGACTGCGACTGGCGGCGAATCCCCGCGCGACATCCTCATCGCCAAACTCACCAACGACCAGCCGAACGCGCACGACGCCGACATCAACGCGACGACCCGCGACTTCTCCGGCGTCGACGTGCCGACTCAGACCGAACCGATCTCCAACATCGTCGCCATGCAGCCGGGGCTCACGCACGCGCAGGTCGGCCCGCTCATCGTCGGCTGTGACTCGATGTTCCTGTTCGACGGCGAATGCTACGGCAAGCCGCACAGCGTCGAGGTCGCGCGCGAACGGCTCAAGGCGATGCGCGGGCATACCGGCGAATTGTGGACCGGTCACTGCCTGATCGACTTCGCGACCGGCCGCGTCGTGCGCGGCGTGAGCTACGCGAAGATCCACTTCTGCAACTACTCCGACCACGACATCGAACGGTATCTGGCCACCGGCGAACCGCTCGAAGTCGCCGGCTCGTTCACGCTCGAGGGCTTCGGCGGCGCGTTCATCGACAGCATCGAAGGCGATCCGCACGGCGTGATCGGCATCAGCCTGCCGCTGCTGCGCGAGCTGGTCGGCCAACTCGGCATCGAATGGACCGACCTGTGGAACGTGGAGCGCGGCGAACTGTTCCCGAACGGCAAGTCCGATCCGTCGAGTCTGGTGCCGCCGGCGGAGAACGTGCATCAGCCGGGCGACGGCTGGGTCGACTGCATGTGCGGGCGGCGTCATTGGGGGCTGAACGGGGCGTCCGGCGTGCTATTGGCGCGGCGGGATGCGGTGACCGGGGCCGTGACGCACGTCGTGATGCAGCATCGCGCGGTGTGGAGCGCGGAAGGCGGCACGTGGGGCATTCCGGGCGGCGCGACCGCGGACGGCGAATCGCCGATCGAGGGCGCGCTGCGCGAGTCCTACGAGGAGGCGAACATCACGCCCGAAGACATCGAGGTGGTCGGCTCGTGGCGCGAGGACCACGGCAACTGGGCGTACACCACCGTGTTCGCGTTCGAGAAGCCGGGGCATACGGTGGAGCTGCGCGCGAACGACGACGAAAGCATGGAGATCGAGTGGATTCCGATCGACGAGGTGCCGAACCGCAAGTTGCTCACCGCGATGAAGACCGACTGGCCGCGGTTCCGCGCACGGCTTGACGCGATCGCCGCCGCGCATCACGGGGAGTGAGCGTCGACCAGTAGCGACGTACGGCCGGTTTCGCACCGTTGACGGGCCCCGGACCCGTCACACCGGCCATCGTCCATCTCATGCGTGGCGGTTTTCTCTCACCGGCGCAAGCCCAGTGGAAGAAAACCGCCACGTTGCGTTTGACGGGGCCGAGATTCAGCGAGCCGCGTCCACGACGGAACCACGATCGATGAGCGTGGGATCGACGAAGATGTGCCGCGTGGCCGCGTCGGGATGCTGGATGCGCGCGATCAGCGTGTCGATCGCCGCCTCGGCCAGATCCTGTGCCGAGGATCGCAACACCGTAAGCGGGCGTGAACTTGGCGTGGCGAACCCGTCGATCGAGATCAGCGACACATCGTCCGGCACACGTTTGCCGCGGCGTTCCAGCACCTGCGCGATCGCGATCGCCAGATAATCCGAATGCACCAGCATGGCGGTCGTGCCGGTGTCGATGATCCGGTCCACGATCTCGTCCACGCCGTGCGCGTCGTACGGCTGAATGCCGTCGCAGATGAACGGGCAGTCGATGCGTCCCTCGCTGCCGGCGACCAGCTCTCGCCAGCTTTTCTGGATCATGGACGAGGTCGGCGTCTCGCTGAACGCCGCGCCGATGCGTGTATGGCCGTGCTGCAGGAAGTGTACGGCGGCCTTGCGCACGCCGTAGGGATGGTTGGTGCGCACCGAGTCGACGTAGCAGGTGCCGAGCGGCGGTTGATCACGTTCGATCACTACCGTAGGGATTTGCGCATGTTCGATCCATTGCCACGCGCGTTCGCTGGACTGAGGATGCGAGTTGGGAGCGACGATCAGGCCGCAGATGTCCGGGTCCGTAGCGATGCCGGCCATGATCTCGTCGTCCGGCGAGCCTTCGTCGTAGGAGGATTCGCGCACGATCAGGCGCAGTCCGAGTTCTCCGGCGATCGTCCGCATATGGCCGATGACGCCTGGCCAGAAGAAGCTCGGTTCCGGCAGCATGACGCCGATCGCGGGCTGCCCCTTGCCGTATGCGACAGCGGCGGGCGGTGTTGCGGCATGGTTGCCGGTCGCGACGTGCCCGAATGCGGATCGGTCGCCGGATGATGTGGCGCCGGTCGATGTGGGGGCGGCTGTTCCAGCCGGTGCTTGCTGGAACGGTGCCGGTGAGACGGTCGCGACGCTCGTGGAATTGCCGGCTGCCGCGGCGGTGGTCCTGCCATGTCGTGCGGCCGGATCGGTGCCGTCGCCGACGGACATTGCGCCGCCTCGGATGCGGCGCAGCAGGCCGGCGTCGGCCAGTTCGCCCAGATCGCGACGGATGGTGATCTCCGTGGTGTTGAGTAGTTTGGCGAGTTCCGGCACGGTCGCCACGTTCTGCCGTGTGAGCAGGCTCAGGATCATGTCGCGCCGTTCGGCCGGCAGATAGCTGCGTTTGGCCGTCGCGGCCTCATGTGAGACCGGATCGGCTGCGCCGGTGCCGGTTCCGGCCTGCGCGTCGGCAGTGGCTTCCTTGGACTGTGGCTGTGACATCGTTCCGCTTTCCGAGGTGGCACCGGCTGACTGGCGGGTCGCATGACGGTATGCGAACGGTTCCGTTGAGCGGTGCTGATCATTTTTGCTTATATATTGTACGCGATGATTGCGATTGATCACAGTGCCGTCGATCGAAATACACGACACGATCTATCAAAACTGATTGAAACTGATTAAAAGTGAGTGTATAATCAAAATTGATCAAAATAGAGTGCGTTGTGTGACGGTGGTTCGGTCGCACGGCGCGAGATTCTCAAGGAGAAAGCAATGGCGGTCGCTCCATTCAATGCGCAGGTCGCGCGCAACCCGCTTCGTACCAAGGCCCAGTGCGAACAGGCCCTCATCGATCTGCTCACCCCGGGCATGGAACTGATGATCAAGAACGGACGCTACGGCCGCTTCCGCATGAGCGACTCCGGCGCCGTCTACAGCCAGGACCGCACCTCGTCCGAAGGCTTCGCCCGTCTGCTGTGGGGCCTAGGCCCGCTGTTCCACAACCGCGACAACATCCGCCGCTTCGGCCACTGGTGGCAGTTCACCTGCGAAAGCCTCATCAACTGCACCGATCCGACCCATCCCGACTACTGGGGCGGCGACCTGACCGACTATGACCAGCTGTTCGTCGAAATGGGCGCGATCACCGCGTTCCTGTACGAGACCAAGTCCGAGTTCTGGGATCACCTGACCACCAAGCAGCAGAACAACATCTTCGACTGGCTCGAGCAGGTCAACCATAAGGTCCTGCCGAAGACCAACTGGCTGCTGTTCCGCACGCTCGTCAACAGCTGGTTCGCCGACAACGGCCACGAGGATCACGCCAAGCTCGTGCAGGACGACTTCGACATCACCAACTCGCATTATCTCGGCCACGGCTGGTCGTACGACGGCTATGTCAACCAAATCGACAACTACATCCCGTTTGCATACCAATTCTTCACACTCGTGCTCGTCGGCCTGACCAAGAAGAACGGCAAGCAGGAACAGCTGCTCAAGGAACGCGCGACCGCGTTCGTGCCGAGCTATGCGAACTGGTTCACCGCCGGCGGCGCATGTCTGCCGTACGGCCGTAGCCTCGACTACCGCTTCGCGCAGGCCGCGTTCTGGGCTGCCGCCTCGTTCGCCGGCGTCGAACCTCCGGAAGGTTGGTCGATCGCCGATTTCAAGCACCTGCTGCTGAACAACCTGCGCTGGTGGTTCTCGCAGAACATCTTCCAGTCCGACGGCCTGATCCCGATCGGCTACGCCTACCCGAACATGAACATGGCCGAGGGTTACAACGGCCCGGCCTCCGCCTATTGGGCGCTCAAGACGTTCATCTTCCTGTGCATCCCCGACGACGACCCGTTCTGGCAGGTGCGCGAGGCCGAGGACTTCAAGTTCGAGCCGCTCAAGCTGCAGCCCGAGCCGCGCATGCTCGTCGCCCACAGCGCCACCGGCCGCGAGGTGCAGGCGTTTACCGCCGGCCAGCACAGCCATGAGCACGCGCACGCCAACGCCAAGTACGAGAAGTATGTGTACTCCACCACCTTCGCGTTCTCCGTGCCGAAGGCCGCCGTGCTCCTCAAGCAGGGCGCGTACGACAGCACGCTGGCCGTGAGCGAAAGTGATCATTACTGGCAGACCGCGTACGGTTATGAAGATTATGCGATCCACAACGAGTACGTGTACTCCGAGTGGAAGCCGTGGAAGGACGTCGACATCAAGAACTTCGTCGTGCCGGACATGCCGTGGCACGTGCGCGTCCACGTGATCGACTCGGCGCGTGAACTGCACCTCGCGGAAGGCGGCTTCTCGCTGCCGGACTATGGGGAGACGATCGAGACGGACGTGCCGAACTCCGTGTTCTACCGTACCGAACAAGGAACGATCGGTCTCGTCGGCGCGGAAGGCTTCGACGTGGAACTGTCCACGCCGGAACCGAATGTGAATATTCTGTATCCGAAGACGCGCATCCCGATGCAGACCCGCGTGATCGAGCCCGGCAAGTACGTGTTCGTCTCTCTGTACCTGGGAGATGCGGAAGGCGAGGCCTTCGGCGCCGACGGCAAGCTCGTCGTGCCGGAGTTCTCGCTTGACGGCAACGTGCTGACCGTCGGTCACAAGACCGTCACACTCGCCGAACTGGCGTAACGTAACGCTCATTATTGATCGCCTTCCGCCATGTTCGATCCGGAATGATCCGGCCCGGCATGGCGGAAGGCGTCGTTTCATCCGCACGGTCTGGAAGAATAGCCGGTGACGATATTGGACACAGGCAAAGGGGGCCGACGATGGGGTTGATCATCATCGCCGTTCTGGTTATTCTCGTGGTGCTGGCGCTGTGGGGCGTCAGCGCATACAACGGGCTGGTTACGTTGCGCAACCGCGTCAAAAACGGATGGGCGCAGATCGACGTGCAGCTCAAGCAGCGCGCCGATCTCATCCCGAATCTCGTGGAAACGGTCAAGGGGTATGCCGGCCATGAATCGTCGGTGCTCACGCAGGTGACCGCCGCCCGCGCCGGCGTGGTCGCCGCCGCGTCCAGCGGCGACGTGGTCAAGCGCATGAACGCGGAGAACGAGCTCTCCCGGGCACTGTTCAACCTGCAGGCCACGGTCGAGGCATATCCGCAGCTGCAGGCCAACCAGAACTTCATGGATCTGCAAGGCCAGCTCAAGCAGCTCGAATCGAAGATCGCTTACGCGCGTCAGTTCTACAACGACATCGTCCTCAAGTACAACACGGCCACCGAAACCGTGCCGACCAACATCGTCGCGGGCCTGTTCCGCTTCGAGCAGGCGGACTACTTCCAAGTCGACGAGCCGTCGCGTCAAGCGCCTCAGGTCAAGTTCTGACGGCCACCGGAAGATGGGTGCTGCCGGCACCGTCATCCGGTAATGGTGCTGTCGATGCGTCGTAAACGCATGCGGCCACGGTAGCCGATGCGGCTGCGTGAAGCGGAAAGGGGAAACCGCATGGACGTCAAACGAATCGTCAAATCCGCCGTCATCGCGGCGCTCGTCGTCGTACTGGTCTTCGGAGGCATATTCCTCGCGTCGGTGCTCGACGGCGGTGCCGACCTGAGCTACCGCACGCTCGACTACGAGATGGACGTGCAGGCAGATGGCAGTCTCACAGTCACGCAGCACATTGATATGCGCCTGCGCAAACGTACCGACGATGACGACAACGTGCGTCCTTGGAAACAGCTATACCAGCGCTACGAGCTCAACGGCACGAACCTGTCCGACATCACCGACATCAGCGTGCGCAACGTGACCACCGGGCAAACGTATGCGCAAACCGAACCGCATTTGCCGGACGGCGTCAGCGAACGTGAATGGAACAGCGACTACGCGAACCGCTGGTACATCGCCGACGCGACCGGCGTTTCGCTGAAGCCATACGAGCCAATCAAAGACGGCTATCCGATCGGCAGCGGGCACGGGGGATACAAGACCATCGAAATCGGTTGGAACATCCCCTACACCACCAAAGCAGACAGCCTCAAATTCGACGTGACGTTCACACTGGTCGGCGCGACCACGCTCTACGACGACATCGCCACGTTCAAGTGGGAGCCGTTCGGTGCGTCGAACCAGACGCCGATCGGCAAGGTCACCGGCACCGTGCGCTTCCCGAACGGCATCACGGCCGACAACTCGTGGGCGTGGCTGCACTACAGCGGCACATCCGAAACGGCGCGCGGCGACGGCGGTTCGCTCAGATTCACCGCCTACGACGTGCGTGCGGGGGAGTACCTCGACGTGGTGGCCGCCTGGGATGCGAACGTGGTCAAGGAACCGTCATGGTGGAAGGGAACCGACAACGTCGGCAGCCGATCCGGAAACTGGATACGGCGTGGCAGCGGCGACTATCTCGACTGGCTCAAGCAGGACGAAACACGTCAGGAAACCGTGTGGCGTGACCAGCAGCGAACCCATGCGCGCAATCGTCTGGCCGTAGGATTCGGCTTTGCGATCGTCGGGCTGGCGCTATGCCTGATCGCGGTCGTCTCCGCATTGCGCAGCCACCGCGGCGCCCAATATCGCGGCGACATCGAATACTGGCGCGAACCGCCGGACATCAGCCCGTCATCGGCGGCGCGCATGACCGACGTGCTCGGACTCGAATCTCAGGGGTCGATCAGTTCGCGGCAGATGACCGCCAATGTGCTCTCGCTCGCCTCGAAGAAGGCGATCGCGATCTATCCCGGACCGATGTCGATCTACCGCGGCGTCGATCTCAGTACGGCGAACGCCTCCGACATGGCCATGATGATCGGCTCGAACGCCGCCGACCTGAACGTCGCGTCGAGCACCAGCACGCTCGTCCTGATGCCGGTGTGCTTCGACCGCCAGGCCCGTGAGGGGCTGCAGCTCAGCCAATCCGAAGACGCCACGCTGCGATTGTTCGAAACGATCGGCAAACGCGTGGGCGGCCCGGTGTTCGACCTCGAACGCATGAAATCCGTGTGCACGAACTGGAAGACCGGATACCAGGAACTCGAAAAGTATGAGACCGCATGCTCGAACGAGTTCGCGATGCTCGGCGCGACCCGGTCCTGCGGCGTCGGCGCAACCGTGGCCGGCGGATTCGGCATGGCCGTCTCGATCTTCGCCACGGCGCTCTTCCTCGCATGGAGCAATGCGGCGCTCCTGCTGTGCGTGGCCGCGCCGATCATGTTCTTCAGCATGTTCGCGCTGGCCTGCGCGAAGCACACCGCGCTGACGAAGGCCGGGCAACTGATCGCCGGCCAGGTACGCGGCCTGTACCGATATCTGGTCGACTTCTCCGATTTCTCCGATCGCGGCGCGGCAGATCTGGTGCTGTGGGACCGGTACCTCGTCTACGCTGCGGCATTCGGCATCTCCGAACGCGTGCTGAAGGAACTGGCCAAGGCCTATCCGCAGGTGACCGACCCGTCGTGGTTGGACAGTAACGCCTCCGATTCGCTGCTGTACTGGCATTACCGGCCGTACGGATGGCGTCACGGTTACGGTGCCGGCGTACAGACCGGTCCGTTCTCCGGCAGTGGATTCGACCCGTCGTCGTTCAGCGCGAACATCGGCGACATCGGCGCGCAGCTCGACGCCGGATTCGCCGACATCCGCTCCACGATCGAAGCCGCCGCGCCGTCATCCTCGAGCGGCTCTGGTGGTTCCTTCTCGGGTGGTGGCGGATTCGGCGGTTCCGGCGGCGGCTCGGGCGGCGGTTCCTTCGGCGGTCGCTAGCGCCCGTTCCTGCTGCTCGGCATCTTGTTCCGCGCGATTCCGGGCAAATCCAGCCGCGTCCCTACGCTGGAAGGCGGAACCTATCCGCCGGCATATATCTCAAATCTCAAAGGAGCATCGTCATGCTGCACCGTAATCTCGGCCCGTTCGACACCACCGCCATCGGTCACGGCGAAATGCCGCTGACCATCGAAAACAACCGCGGTCATGATGTCGGCATCGAAACGCTGCACGCCTCGCTCGACGCGGGCTGCCGCCACATCGACACCGCGTGGGCCTACTACACGCCCGGCGAGGAGGAGCAGACCGGCGAAAAGCTCGTCCGCGAAGCCCTCGACACATGGAACGGCCCGAAGGACGAAGTGCTCGTCGCCACCAAGATCGGTCTGCGTCGCGCGTGGGAGGACGGCAAGCCGGTCTGGCCGCGCGACGGCAAGCCGGAACACCTGCTGCGCTACGGCAAGGAATCCGCGATGGCGCTCGGCGTCGACACGATCGACCTGCTGTACATGCACCGCCACGATCCGGAAGTGCCGTACAACGAGTCCATCGAAGCGTTGAAGCAGCTCGTGGACGAAGGCGTCGCGCAGTACGCGGGCGTCTCCAACGTGACCATCGAACAGCTCGACATCGCCCGCGGCATCCTCGGCGACAAGCTCATCGCCGTGCAGAACCAGTATTCGCCGATCCACCTCGACACGCAGGACACGCTCGACTACTGCGCCAAGCTCGGCCTCGCGTTCGTGTGCTGGAGCCCGCTCGGCGGCTACCGCCATCCCTACGACGAGTCCAAGTTCGACCCGTTCCGCGAGGTCGCGGCCAAGCACGGCGTGAGCTACCAGCAGGTCGTGCTCGCATGGGAGCTCGCCAAGGGCGACCACATGTTCGTGATCCCCGGCGCGCACCGCCCCGAAACCATCCTTGACAGCCTCAAGGCCAGCGACCTTCAGCTCGACGACGAAGACTTCGCCAAGCTTGGCTGAGCCGTACTCTTTCTTGGTCCCCCTCGGCTGAGGGGCCGAGCCGTGAAGCAAACGTCGGAGACGTTTGTAGGCGAGGGCGAGACGACAGTCGAGTCGGCAAAACGGCCGAAGGCTCCGTAATTGCAGGTCTTGTCGGCGAAGCCGACTGGGGGAGCGTCAAAACCGACAACATCCCGAGAGATTGAGCGGCTGATCACGCCCCTACTTCGCGGGCGGTGGCGGCCAACGTCGCCGCCGCCCGCGCGAACTCCTCGGGTGTGGTGTACGAATAACTCAGGCGCAGCGAATTGTCGCCCTCGAAGTCATAGATATCGCCCGGATTAAGCAGCACCCCACGATCCAACGCCAGCTGGAACAGTCGGCCGATCTTCACCGGCTGATCGAACGTCAGCCATATATAAAATCCTCCCTGCGGCACCGTCCAATGCGCGCGTCCGCCGAACAGCCGATCCAGCGTCTCGACCGCCGCATCGCGCCGCCGCCGCAGCTCGCGCTTCAGCCCGTCCAAATATTCGTCATACAATCCGCTCGTCAGAAACCTCGCGTACACCCACTGGCTGAGCACGCTCGCGCCGTAATCCATCTGCATCTTCACATCCGCCAGACGGTGCACGATCGAACGGTCGGCCACGATCCAGCCGATGCGCAACCCCGGCGCGAGCGTCTTCGACGCGCTGCCCAACGTGATCACCATGCCGGTCTTGTCCAACGATTTGAGCGGCGTGGGGGCGCCCGCGGCGTTGTTCGCGTCGCTATGGCCGTCGCCGTCGCCAAAATACAGATCCTGATACGCGCCGTCCTCGATGATCGGCAACCGGTTCGCCACGCAGCAGTCGATCAGCTCGCGCCGCCGCACCTCGCTCATCGTGATGCCGGTCGGATTATGGTTCGTCGGGATCGTATACAGCACCGCATTGCCGGGTCGCACGTCCTTCCGGCCGAAGCGCGGCGTCAACACGGCCGTCGGAACGGTCCCGTCGACTTCATGCGCGGTCGTCGTATCGTTCAGCATCCCGCGCAACGCTGCGACGTCCAGTCCGTCGTCGTCCATCGGAACGCCGGCCAGCCGCATTCCCGCCGACTGGAACACCTGCAACGACTTGATGTAGCTCGGTGCCTCCGCGATCACCGTCGATCCGGCTGATAACAGGCTCACTGAAATCATTTGCAACGCCTGCAACGCGCCCGAAGTCACGAGAATCTGCTCGGCATCGCAATCGATACCGGTCGCGCGCATATGCGCGGCGATCGCCTCGCGCAGTACGGGCATGCCTTCCGGCGCGGGGTAGCCGATCGAATCGATCTCGTCCGCGGCTTCGCCGGCCACGCGCCGCCACATGTCGCGCGGGAACAGGCGAGGATCGAGCTCGCCCGTGCCGAGGCGCGTGATGCCGGGCGCGAACTCCATGCGGTTGATGGTCTGGATCGTCGCGTTGTTCGCCTTGAAGAAGCCGGACGACACGTAGTCGGCCCAATCGGGCGCACCGGGCAGCATCAGCGACCACGTGTTGCTCACGATGCGCGTGCCCGCGCCGTGCAGTCCCTCGACGATGCCGTAGTCGGCCAGTTCGTTGATCGCGGCGATCACGGTGGAGCGGTTCACGTGGAACTGTTCCGCCAACGTTCGCTGCGACGGCAGCCGCGATCCGATCGGCCATGCGCCGCTGGAAATTCGGCGGCACATGTAGTCCACGATCTGCTCGGTGACGGGCGTTGGTGAGGTGCGGTCGGGTTGCCAGTCGATGACGAGTGGTGCGGTACGGGGCATGGGTTGGCTCGATTCTGCGGGGTGCCTATGTGATGTTGGCCGTTCGCCGGTCGCATCCTTCCGTGCCGGCCCTGTGCGTCTCGCAATGGTGACGCCGGTGCTCGGCCGATAGGCCGCACGCGTGGTTTGGTTGGTGTTGGCGATGAATGTTTGGCTGGTTGCCGATTGTAGTCGCGTTCGTAGAATACAGGGTGGCTGTTATGAAATCAGTGGTTTTGCTGATCCGGTTTGGTTGATTTGGCTGGGTGTATATGAGCCAGCCAAACCGGATTGGCTGACTGCGTGCGGCATGCGTGACGAATGCAAGGAGCGACGGGCATGGGGTTCTATCTGCAAGGGCTGACGATGGGATTGGCGTACATCGCGCCGATCGGCATGCAGAACCTGTTCGTCATCAATTCGGCGCTCACCCGCACGCGTCGCAATGCGCTTATCACCGCACTCATCGTCATCTGCTTCGATATGGCGTTGTCGCTGTCCTGCTTCTTCGGTGTGGGCGCGCTCATGCAGGCGCATCCGGCGTTGCAGACCGTTGTGCTCGGTGTCGGGGGACTGGTTGTGGTGAAGATCGGGCTCGGACTGGTGTTTCCGAAGAAGGCGGCCGTCGAGTCGCCCGCGTCGGCATCTGCGTCGGCGTCGTCCGCCCATGGCGTTGCGGGAGCTTCCGTAGCGCCGGCCAGGCACCTTGGCGTGCGTGGATTGCTTGACACGATCGGTACCGCGTGCGCGGTCACGTGGTTTAACCCGCAGGCCATCATCGACGGCACGTTGATGCTCGGCGCATTCAGCGCCACCTTGAGCGCGCAGGAATCCACCCCGTTCATCACCGGCGTGGAAACCGCGTCCGTGCTGTGGTTCCTGACCCTCACTCTCGTCATCAACGCCTTCGCGCACAGGTTCAGCCCGAAGATCATCGCCGTGCTCAACCGCGTGTGCGGCGGCGTCATCGCCCTGTACGGCGTCAAGCTCCTCGCCGACTTCGCTCTTTCCGTGCTCTGAGGGGGGCGCCTGCAACCCCGACGGCACAAACGTACAGGAATGGTCCCTCGGTGTACGTTCGTGCCGAAACCATCTGCACGAACGTACATATAAATGCCGTTGCCGTACGTTTGTGCAGAAGGTTCCGGCACAAACGTACACGGAGACGATGCCGGTGTACGTTTGTGCCGATCGCGTGATCTGGGGACCGTTCGTCGGAAGGGTTCGGGCGGGTGCGGTACTGCTTACTCCGCCTTGAGCGTCGGCTTCTTGGTGCGGGAACGGATCGCGGCGTTGTGCGGCACCGGATGCGGGCACGGCATCGAGAACACGTGAGCCGGATTGTTGATCGATTCGACCCAATGGCCGTCCGCGTCACGGAACCCGCCCGCCGGCACGGTGTAGGCGAACGGGCGCTCGCCCGGCAGCAGGAATTCGATCTCCTGGCCGGCCTCGATCTTGTTGCGGCTCATCAGCGTCACTCGGCCGCCCTCGTCCGGTGTCCAGTCGAGTACCTCGCCCACCACCATCCACGCGCGGAAATACGCGGAACGGTCGGTGTTCTGGCTCACCTTGTGCTCCGGATAGTAGAAGCCGGTCGAATAGTCGCGGTGCGCGACCTTGTCGGGCTCCTCGAGCAGCCAGTCGGGCAGCTTGACCGGTTCGGCCGGGCGCACCCGCGCGTGATGCCAGCCCTCGGGCAGCACCTCTTCGGCCGTGTTCGACTTGCGACGCGCGCTGCGGGCGCGATAGCTCAGGTCGTCAAGCTGCGAGCCGCCGGCCGCTCGAGCCGCCGCGTCCTCAACTGCCGGCGCGTTATTCGCGTTCTCGCCCGCTTCATCCGCATTTCCGCCGAATTCGAGTCCCATGTCACCGCCCGGCATGCCCGCGAACGCCTTATCCGCATTGCGCTCGATCGCATCGTCCGCGACCTCTGTGAAATCCGGGTCGTCCGGCCGTACCACGCGGTCGCGGAACGGCTTCAACACCGCGCCGGAGGCATCCTCGAACCCGCGCTGCACCATGTACTCGTTCACCGCAATTTTGTATGCGTTCGTCATCGCCGCGATGTAATACGCCGACTTCGACCGGCCCTCGATCTTCAGGCTCGTCGCGCCCGAATCGATCAGGTCATCGATGTGGTCGAGCATGCACATGTCCTGTGAATTGAACAGGTACGCGCCTTCCGAGGTCTGCTCGATCGGGAAGTACTGCCCGGGCCGCTTCTCCTCGACGATCGAATACTTCCAGCGGCACGGCTGCGCGCATTCGCCGTGGTTGCCGTCGCGGCCGGTCAGGTAGTTGGAGAACAGGCAACGGCCGGAGAACGCCATGCACATCGCGCCGTGCACGAAGCATTCGATGTCCATGTCGTCGGGGATGCGCGCGCGGATGTCGCGCACGGCCTGCAGATCCATCTCGCGGGCGAGTACGACGCGGCGCGCGCCGAACTCGTAGAGCGCCTGCGCCGCGCCGTAGTTGGTCACGCCGGCCTGCGTGGAGACGTGTAATTCCACGTCGGGCGCGATCTGGTGCGCCATCATCATCACGCCGATGTCGGTGACGATCATCGCGTCGATGCCGGTGTCCTTGAGCTGGCCGATGTATTCGCGCATCGCCTCGACCTCGGCGTTGCGCGGCAGCACGTTGAGCGTCACGTATACGCGCGCCCCGCGTTCGTGGGCGTAGCGCGCGCCCTCTTCGAAGTCCGCCAAGCTCAGGTTCTTCGGGGCGGAGCGCATACCGAACGCCTTGCCGCCGCAGTAGACGGCGTCCGCGCCGAAGTCCACCGCGGTCTTCAGTCCGCGCAGGTTGCCGGCGGGCGCGAGCACTTCGGGCTTGTGGCGGCGCGGCAGCCGGGGCGTGCCGGTCGGGCCGGTCGCAGGGGTCAGGGAAGCAGTCGATTCGTCAATAAGCACCAGACCAGTGTAGACGGGAACCGGTACGGTCCGATCTGCGGCGATGGGATGGCGGCGGATGGTTGTGGGCGGTCGCGGATGGCGGCGGACGGCCGCGATGGCGGCGTATGCCGGTCGCATGCCGCGCGTTCGATCTCGCGATATTTTTTGTGCGTTTTTGGTAGAACGTGGTTGAAAATGTTCCGTCGTGATATACTGGATGACGGAGCTGGGACGATGCGGCGACGCCGTGAAAACGGTGCTGTGACGTGCCGTCGCAGGACATTCCGCGAGTCCCGACATGGATACAAGGAGACTATCATGACGACCATTCTGGTCACCGGCGGTGCCGGATACATCGGTTCGCACACCGACGTCGAACTGCTTGAGCAGGGCTACGACGTCGTCTGCGTCGACAACTACTGCAACTCCTCCCCGAAGTCGCTCGAGCGCGTCGAGGAGATCACCGGCAAGAAGGTCAAGGCATACGAGGGCGACGTGCGCGACGAGGCCTTTATGGACAAGGTCTTCGCCGAGAACCACATCGACTGGGTCATCCACTTCGCATCCCTCAAGTCGGTCGGCGAGTCCGTCGCCAAGCCGATCGAGTACTACGACAACAACCTCAACAGCACCATCGTGCTGCTCAAGGTCATGCGCAAGCACGACGTGAAGAAGATCATCTTCTCCTCGTCCGCCACCGTGTACGGCACCCCGAAGGAGCTGCCGATCACCGAGGAGACCCCGACCGGCGGCACCACCAACCCGTACGGCACCACCAAGCTGTTCGAGGAGCAGATCCTGCGCGACGTGCATGTGGCCGACGATTCGTGGACCGTCGTCATCCTGCGCTACTTCAACCCGGTCGGCGCGCATCCGTCCGGACTCATCGGCGAGGACCCGAAGGGCATCCCGGCCAACCTCACCCCGTACGTCGCCAAGGTCGCCATCGGCGAGCTCAAGGCCGTGCAGGTCATGGGCGACGACTACGACACCCCCGACGGCACCGGCGTGCGCGACTACATCCACGTCGTCGACCTCGCCAAGGGCCACGTCGCGGTCATCGGCAAGATCGACAAGCCGGGCGTGTTCACCTACAACCTCGGCACCGGCCACGGCTACTCCGTGCTGCAGGTCATCAAGGCGTACGAGAAGGCCGCCGGCCACGAGATCCCGTACGTGATCGTGCCGCGCCGCCCCGGCGACATCGCCGCGTGCTACGCCGACTCGTCCAAGGCCGAGCGCGAGCTGGGCTGGAAGGCCGAGCTGGGCATCGACGACATGGCCGCGTCCTCGATGAACTGGCAGACCAAGAACCCGAACGGCTACCGCGACGCCGAGTGAGTCGGTCCGCTGCGGCGGATCGGCAGGCCGGATGATCGAAAGTGATCGATTGCGGTCGACAATGACGACGGTCGGTGAACCGGTCGACTGACCTGCCGGCTGATCGACGACCATATGACAGTGGCTCTTGCGTGAGATCGTTCACGCAAGAGCCACTGTCATATTCATATGTATCGGTTACGCGTCGGGAACCGAAGGATAGGACGTTGGAATGCCGTGGTCGTGCGGATTTCCAACGTCCCGGGCGTGCGGACTTCCCGCATTCCGGCGATATGCCGCCGGTTCGGCTCCGGTGACTGCCGTGAGCTACCGGAGCAGCCAGGCGGTCGCATCCGCGGGCAGCATGCCGTCCGGCAGCTCGACAGAGGAGAGGATCACCTCGCCGCCGGCCACGGCCTCGGCCAACACCACCGGATCGGAACCGAAGTTGGTGACGGACACGAATGTACGCGCGTCATCGTCGGCGGACGGACGCGAATAGGCGATCACGTCGTCGCCAAGATCGAGCCAGTCGAACGAATCGGCGTCACCGGTCGCGGTCAGCAGCTGCGCGCGCAACGCCATCACGCGGCGGTACAGGTTCAGCATCGACCCGTCGTCCGCGGCCTCGACGTCGGCCGCGTAATCCTTGAACCACAACGGCTGCGGCAGGTGCGGATCGGCTGCGGCCTCGCCGCTCACCGTCGTGCCGGCACCGGTCTGCACGGACGGCGAGAAGCCGAACGATGCCCCCGTACCGAACTCGTGCGGCAGCCCCGTCGACCACGATGCCACTGCCGGCATGTCCGCGGCCGACCACGGTAGCGGCACGCGGCAACCGTCGCGGCCCTTGTCGGTGAAGTTGCGCAGCGTGTTGAACGGCGTCGGGTCCTCCAGCCGATCCCACGGAATGTCCGCGACCTCCGGCAGACCAAGCTCCTCGCCCTGGTAGACATACACCGAACCGGGCAGGCCCATCTCCATCATTATGGCGGCGCGGGCGCGGCGCTCGCCCAGCGCACGGTCCTCCTCATACGAGCAGCCGTTGCGCAGCAGCCAGTCGTGCGCGATCTGGTGATACGGCGCTCGCGCGACCTGCGGCAAGCCGTAGCGCGATACGCTGCGCGGCACGTCGTGATTGTTCATCACCCACGTGGTCGTCGAACCGTTGGTTTCGGCCGCCGACGCCAACCCTTCCGCGATGGCCGCACGGAACTCGCCGGCCTCCCAGTTGGCCTTCGCGAACTCGAAGTTGAACACCTGGCCCAGTTCGCTGGTGCTCGCGTACAGGTGCTGGTGTTCGGGCACGACCCATGCCTCGCCGACCGCGAACCGTGGTGGATCGTACTCGTTGAACACCTCGCGCCACTCATGGTAGATGTCGTGCACCTCCGGCCGGTCCCACAGCGGGCTGGTGCCGTCGTGGCACAGCGCGTCCTGCACGGTGTTGGCCGGCATGTCCGCGAGCGGCGTGGACTCGAGATCCTTGGCGAGGCCGTGCGCCACGTCGATGCGGAAACCGTCGGTGCCGTGGTCGGACCAGAACCGCAGCGTCTTGATGAACTCCGCGTGGATGTCGGGGTTGTTCCAGTTGACGTCCGGCTGCTCCTTGGTGAATATGTGCAGGTACCACTGGCCGTCCGGCACACGCTCCCACGCGGGGCCGCCGAACATGGCCTGCCAGTCGTTCGGCGGCAGTTCGCCGTTCGGGCCGCGGCCTTCGCGGAAGATGTAACGGTCGCGCTCGGGGGAACCGGGCGCGGCGGCGAGGGCGGCCTGGAACAGCTCGTGCTTGTTCGACGTGTGGTTCGGCACGATGTCGACGATGATCTTGATGCCGGCCTCGTGCGCGGCGGCGGCCATCGCGTCGAAGTCGGCCATCGTGCCGAGGCGCGGGTCGACGTCGCGGTAGTCGATCACGTCGTAGCCGCCGTCCGCCAGGTCGGACGGGTAGAACGGGCTGAGCCAGATCGCGTCCACACCGAGTTCCTTGAGATACGGCATTTTTTCGGTGACGCCGGCGATGTCGCCGAGTCCGTCGCCGTTCACGTCCTTGAAACTGCGCGGGTACACCTGATAGACGACGGCCTGCTTCCACCAGTCGTCGCGAAGATTGTTCGCTGTCATGGGCCGATCCGTTCCTTTCCTGCGTGGGTTGCGCGTTGAGCGTTGTGCGTTGTGCGCGGGGCTGTTCGGCTAGTATTGATGACAACGATATCATTACGTGGCGCACGGCTGCGTTGCGGTGCCGGCGTCGCGCCGTGCCGTAACGACGAACACCGCGGTCGGTTGCGATCGCGAACGATTGCGGTGCGTGACATGTGTGACGACGTATGCAGTCGGTGCAGAAAGGACGATGACGTGGGCTTTCTTTCGCCGGATTCCGGATTCATGCGGGGGCTTTCGGACATGGTCGACGCGATCTGGATCAATATCCTGATGGTGATCGCCGGACTGCCGATCATCACGATCGGGGCGGCGGTGACCGCCGGCACCGACGCCGCGCGGCGCTCGCTGGAGGGCGAGGGACACGTGACCGCGAATTATTTCCGTGCGTTCCGTTCGAACTTCGGCAGGGCGACGCTGCTGTGGCTGCCGTTCCTGGCGGTCGGATGCGGGCTGGCATATGCGTGGGTGGTGCTGCAGATCACGCCGCTGCTGGTGCCGAAGTTCGCGTTCACGATCCTGTGGCTGATCGGATTCGAGTGGGTGTTCGCTCTGCAGGCGCGGTTCGAGAACCCGGTGATGAGAACGTTTGCGAATGCATACGTAATCGGCGTGAGCAGCATCGGATACACTCTCGCGATGATCGCGATCGATCTGGTGTTCGCTGCGGTACTTGTAGCCAGCGTGATCTACCTTCCCGGTGCCGCCCCGCTGCTGATCCTGCTCGGCTACGGTTCCATGCTCATGATCCACATCCCCATCCTCGAACACGCCCTGCGCCGATACCGGTGATCACAGCCTGTTGGATGGATCCCCGGTGAACGGGCATGATGGCGGCGCCGGTGATGTGGATTGCCGTATGAGTTATCCACATCGGTTTTGCGGTACAAGAAAGGCGGTATTCTGCGGAAATTGACCGTTCGACCACATGGGTCGAAAAATCGCTGGTGAGCGGCCGCAATCGTCTATGCTTACCCTACTTGGCTTCACGGGGGAAGCCGGGGCGGCACGGATGCCGCGTGTGCCGTATGGACGAGCGATTGGCGGTTTCTTGACTGCCGGAAAGGCGATGTACTATGGATTTGTATTCAAATCTGCTGTATGAATCGGAGGAAAAAATGAAGGCGGTTGATCTGATCGACAATCTGGTTCCCATCAGCGTGTTCAACCACGGCGGTGCGAGCAAGGCGTTCGCAAAAGTCGGCAACGACAAGCCGGTCGTGGTGCTGAAGAACAACCAGCCGGCCGCCGTCATCATCAGCATGGACGACTACAAGCGGTTCACCGAGGCCGAAGAGGACTTCGCGCTGTACCTCGAGGCGATGGAACGCGAAAAGCACGACGACGGTACGCGGCTGAGTCGCGAAGACGTCTTCGGCAAGAATTACCAGCCAATCGATGATGGGTATGAGGTGGAATTCGAATGAGCGATTGGACTGTGGAATTCACCAAAGATGCATGTAAGGACACCGGGAAATTGCGCGAGCCCACAAAAAGCCATGTGTATCTCGCGTTGGACAAGGTGTCGCGTAATCCGTTGCCGTTCACTGAAGGCGGCTACGGCAAACCATTAGGCAACAAGCGTGGGGATAATCTCACCGGATGTTTCAAAATCAAACTCAAAGGCGACGGCATCCGCGTGATCTACCGGTTGGAGCGAGCCGAATCGGTGATGCGCGTCATCATCGTCTCGGTGCGCGACGAAGCCGCAGTATACAAGGAGGCCGTGCGTCGGCTTGGATGAGTGCCGGCACATGAACATATATTCGTGGGTGGTTGCGCAGCGTGTGCCGAGCAGCCACCCATACCGTCATATACGCTGAAATACTGAGGACTGGTTACTTCTCGCCGCGCATGACGGCAGACAGGGAGAGCACGCGCGGGTCGGCGAAGACCTCGTCGGTGTGGACGACGTGGCCGTCCGAATCGGTCAGCGGGATGCGCCAGTTCGGGTATTCGCTCGACGTGCCCGGCTGGTTGACCGACTGGCGTTGCCCGACGCCGTCCATCAGCGTGGCCTGACGCAGCAGCGATGGCGTGTCCAGCAGCATGCGGTGCATCGCCTCGACGATGTCCTGGATATGCGCCTCGACGTTGTCGGCGGCGACATCGTTCGCAACATCGGCAGCAAGCCATCCGCCATCGGTCAGTAGTTCGATCATCGCACGCCGCTCAGCCTCGGCCGACGCTTGGAACTCTTCGACCGACGACGACAGCAGCCCCAGCTCCTTGCGCAGCTTCACATGCTCGAACTCGAGATATCCCGCGGTCGGCGGCAGGTCATGCGTGGTGACCGACGCCATCGCCTGCCTGCGGTAGTCGCTCGGCGGCGAATACGGGTCGCCCGCGTTCGGCGAATTGTCCACGCGCGAGAACCATTCCACATCCGTGCCGAACACGCCATGCGCTGCGAGCACGTCGCGAACGTAGTCAGGCACCGTGCCCAGATCCTCGCCGATCACCATGCCGTTCGCGCGTGTTGCCTCGATGGCCAGCACGGCGAGCATCGCCTCATGGTTGTATGTCACGTACGCGCCGCCCTTCGCGCCCTTGCCCTGCGGAATCCACCACAGGCGGAACAGGCCGAGCACATGGTCGATGCGCACCGCGCCGGCATGCGCGAACATGGCGTGCACCATCTCGCGGTACACGCGGTAGCCGGTCTCCTCCAGATGATGCGGGTTGAACGGCGGTTGCCCCCAATCCTGACCTTGCTGGTTGTAAAAGTCCGGCGGGCAGCCGACCGTCACGCCGCCCAGCGCGAAACGCTCCGGATTCCACCACGCGTCCACGCCGAGCATGTGCACGCCCACGGCCATGTCCTGCATCAGGCCGAGCGCCATGCCCGACTCCTTCGCGGCGGTCTGCGCGGCGGCCACTTGCTCGTCCGCGATCCACTGCAGCCAGCGGTTGAACTCGAACAGATCGCGGTGCTCGGCCACCAGCTCGGCCACCTCGGGCGAGTCTCGATCATACTTGTCGTGCCACGAATCCGGTTCCCACGGCGCGCCCCACACCTCGAACGCGACGCACCATGTGGCGAACGCGTCCAGATCGGGGCCGGCCTGTTCCTTGAACCGCTCGAACGCGGCCTTGCGATCGTTGGCGATGCCATCGTTGGCTTGTGCAGCAGCATGGTCGAAGATGATGCGCAGCGCTGTACGCTTCGCATCCCACGACGCGTTGATGTCGATCGGCTGCGGATCGTCGTTGCGGGCGGCGACTGAGTCATGCAGCGCGTCGACGCGCGCTCGTTCGGAGGCCGGCAGCGTCGCGTATTCGGGGATGTCCTGCGGCCGGATGTACGTGACGTTGAGGAAGCGCCGCGATTCCGGCAGGTACGGCGACGGCTCGAGCGGCGGAATCGGCGCGCACGCGTGAATCGGGTTGATGAGCAGGAAGTCGGCGCCGGATTTGGCGCCCGCGTCGGCGGCGAGACGACGCAGGTCGCCGTAGTCGCCCACGCCCCACGATTCGGCGGAACGCGTGGTGTACAGCTGGTCCATCCAACCCCAACGCGGGCGTTCGGCCACGGCGGCCGGCACGGGGATGCTCGCCGGCGCGACGATCAGCGTCGCCTCCTCGTGACGTTCGCCGTACGTCACGCGCAGCGTGTGGTAGCCGATCGGCAGGTCGTCGGGCAGGATGAGGAAGCGGTCGCCCGAATCGATGCTGGGTAGGATATCGGCCTGGTCGGCGTGCGATTCGTGGCCGTCCTCGAAGAGGATCGTCGCATTCGGTTCGTCGTCGATGCTGCCGGGATTGCCAACGGTTGCGTTATTGTCGCCGCAGTGCAGGGTGATCGTGACGGATTTGCCTTCGGTGATGACAATGGTCGGCTCAGGCAGCAAACGTTCGCTCTTGGCGGCTTCGATCGCGGTGAGGGACTGCTTGATCGCGGCGTCGCTGGAGGCGTCGATGCCGAGCGCGGCGAGCACGTTGACGAGTACGTCGTCTTCGATCTCGACGTAGGTGCCGAGCTGGTCGATGTATGAGGTGGAGACGCCGCCCGCCTTGGCGAGGCGGATCAGCGGTCGGGCAAGCCGCTCGGGACTTTCGGTGCGCGGCTTGGAAGGTGTGGCCATGTGGGTGCTCCTTAGCATTCGGTTGTGGCGTTCCCGGCACGTTCGGACGCGGCGGCGGCTATGCCCGCCGTGCCTCGACTGCGTGGCCCGGCTGCGCCCGGTGTGCAAGTATCGTTATCAACTACCATACTGCATGATGACATCGTTTGCAATATATGCGGTGTTTTGTGCCGTGAAAAGCTTGATATTTCACTAAAAAACCGAATGAATAACCTTGTCATTTCCTTGTGCGTTCCCTGCTGTTCATGCGCTTATGCGGTCCGTTTTCTATTAACGGGCATAACGCGCCCGGGTGCCCGGGCATACGGCCGTTTTAGGTGCGGAAACGGCCGTATGCTTGGGCGACAGGACCGTATGCCCGGGAGGCGGGGTCGCGGGTTGGGAGGTGGGGCCTTGAGTCGGAGGGTAGGGCCTTGAGTCGGGAGGTGGGGCCTCTGGAAAAGTGGCGGAGGCTAACGGCGTCGCATCCTCGGACGTCCCTGATGGTTACGTTAACGACACGCCCGGGATTCCAGTGTGGCGATCGATGTCCGGAATATGGTCATTGATTTTCGAGATCGCGGGAGGCGTTGCGATGCTTACGTTTGCTGCATACCTTTGCAGTCGGGATGTTCCGGGAACTATCGGGGGGGGGGCTTCTGTTTGCCATCGTTTGCAACAAATGATGCTACAATCAGAAACCGGTGAGAGAAAGTACATATGACAGAGCCGTTGGGAAGCGGAGAGCGACCGACGGATCTGGTCAATGAAACGGTCCACAAGACCGGTGAACATATGCGCGGACTCTTCGGAGAACTGAATGCGGCAGGTGGCCGAATGTGATTTCCGGGCGCGCGATGCGAGTTGAGTAACGACGATTCGCGTCGACGGCGACGGAGGTTCCGTACGAACTGAGTAACGACGGCTCGGGCGGAAGTGATATCACTTTTAGCTATCTGCTGTAAACAATAACCGCGAAGTATCAAGGATGTCGACGGCTGGCCAGCATATGCGATGATAGCATGCGCGATCCGGTTGGCGATTGGGATGTCGTGATACAAGCGGCGGTGCATAACCGGTGACCGCGAGGCGTCGCGGTGGCCGGCGAATGAGGTAACAACGCGCAGTACGGCGGGACGAGTGCATGGAGGCATCGGCTCATCTCGCATAACACAACCATAGGCGGAGCTGAGAACCGCGACGAACAGCCTGGCGCAAGCTATACGCATCGGCGTGACAACGTGTGCAGAACATACGTGGTTGCACAGATGGCGCACCTCTTGCGAACGATGGCAGTTCTGTTTGTGGCTCAAAGGGGAGAGAACTATGAACACACGACCGGCGCACGTACGTGACCGGAGAGTGGCGAAGGCCAAGGACCTGGCCGCCGCTTTCCTTGCCGTCACCATGCTCGTAGGCACCGCCGTCGCCGGAGCCATCACCGCTCCCTACGCCGCCTATGCCGAAAACGGTTCCTCCACCTTGTCTGATGGCGCTCTCTGCACGCCGACTGAGCAGTCGATGGGTACTGACCTTGATGCGACTAAAGATCGTGATACCGGTGCTGCCACGTGGGTTGGCGGCAACATGTATGTCGGTAAGAAGCCGTCCACATGGGTGGACGCCAATGGTCCGGATGGTTCGTATGCGGTAGAGGCTGAGGGCTTGACCGTGGTGAACGGCAAGCTGATGATGAATCCGCTCAAGAATTCGTGGAGCGGTGCTGGCTTCCGTTTCGGCGTTGCTGGTTTTGGTACGCAGTTCCGTCCGGCGAATGGCAGTACTGCTCTTGCTGTCGGTGGTAATACGTCTGATACCGCGTTACCGACGTGGACGAATGTTCAGGCATGGACTCACTCGGGCTTCCTGCGTGACTACAGCCATATTGCGTCTATTGCAGGGGATGTCTCCAAGCGGTGGGGACAGAACTCGGTTGATTCTCTGTATAAGGAGAACAACAACAGTGCGGTAGTTAATTGGAACGTAAGCGATCCTCTGGAGAACGTCAAGGTTAATACAAAGGATGACGCTTCTACTACCACCAAGAACTTCTCCGAGGAAAAGTTCTACGAGGATTACGTGGTCGAGGATATCGCTACGCCGCTTTCGAAGCAGACCGCGACGGGTAAGGCTGAAGTTTCCGAGTCGACTACCAGTACCTTGACTCGCAATAAGTACAATGCGGATAAATACGACACTGATAAGACTCGGTGGACGTTTAAGTACGATGACAGCACGAAGACCGGCGTCGGTGAGGGCATTGATAACGGCACTCAGTATGTGAACCGCGAAAAGCTGATCACGTTCACTGGCACGAACAACCCGTCGCTGGAAGTGTTCACTATCGACAGCAGCATGTTGAGCAACATGTATGACGGCAAGATGTACCGTGGCGTGGCGTTCGAGTTCAAGAACATCAACAAGAACGCGTCGATCGTCATCAACGTGTCCGGCACGGACGTGAAGTTCCATACTGGCTGGCAGTTCCTGTGGGACATCAACGGCAACGGTACTACTACGGATATCTCCAACGGCTATTCCGGCAAGGCGTCTACTGAGGTGCAGAAGGCGTACGCGACCGCCGCGCAGAAGATTCTGTGGAACTTCTATGAGGCCGATAATGTCACCATTTACGGTGGCGTCGCGAACGAGGCCGGCAAGAACAATGACGGCAACAATCAGAACGACGGTACCCGTTACACCGAGGATGATCCGTCCGCGGCGATGCTGGGCAGCATCATCGTCGATGGTAATTTCGAGTCTCACGTGAGCACGAACGGCCGCGTGTACACGGGTGGAGACTTCTCGATGTACAACCCGTACAAGGCCGGCTACTTCTATGGTGACGGCAGTAATCAGGGTGGCACCGATCACGGTGACAATAGCTGGTCCTCCTCCGTGATCGACATGGACCAGGAGCGCCACAACTTCCCGTGGAACGGCTCGTACACCGAGGCTTGCTCCGCGATCGCATGGAACAAGTCGGATGAGAACGGTAACGCGCTCTCCGGTACGACATGGGCGGTCTATGGCAAGTACGAGGACGCCGTGGCGGGTACGAATGCTTTATATACCGCGGTGAAGGATAATGACTTTGCCGATAAGGACCAGGCCGGTGGCGCGTTCAAGATCGAAGGTCTCAAGCCGAACGCGACTTACTTCATCAAGGAAGTCGCAACAGGCGACAATTCGTATCAGTTAAACACGAACATCTACTACGCTGCCACTGGTGACGCGTCGGATACGGCAGTCAAGGTGACCCAGTCGGTAACGAAGGATGCGAGTGGCAATCTGGTGTTCGGCGACGCTGACATCTACACCGATCAGACTGACAACACGAAGAAGTCGATCATCAACAAGTCTGCTGGTCATGAAGTCTCTTGGAAGAAGACCGCGGAAGGCGACAGCACGTACAAGCCGCTTGCTGGCTCAGCGTGGCAGATAGCTGCGAAGGACAGCACCGACAAGACGAAGGTCTGGAACGTCGAAGACAACGTGAACGCGGCTACGTCGGTCACGGTTGCTCCCGAATCAACTACGCTCGACTCGACCAACGGCTATAAGACGGAATTGACCGCCACGGTGAATCCCGCTGAGGCCATGCAGGAAGTCGACTGGACGTTCACCTATGCTAACGGCACTCCGAAGACCGATGAATCCGCCGCAGTCCTGAGCCAAACCAGCGACCTGCGCGCCGACGTCATCGGTACCAGCGACAAGGACGCGACCGTGCACGTCAAGGCATGCTCGGTCTCGAATCCGGACGTGTGCAGCAGCGTCGTCACGATCACCGTCAAGGCCGCAAACGTGACCAGCTTCACGGTCAAAGATAACGGCAACAATACGGTGCAGAACAACGCGTCGTTCACCGTCGCACAGAACGGTTCGCTCGACTTCACCGCGGCCGTGACCCCGTCCGTCCCGATCACATGGTCCTCCAGCAACGAATCCGTCGCCACGGTCTCCACGCAGTCCAACGGCGCGAAGGCAACCGTGACCATGCACGCTCTCGGTTCGGCCACGATCACCGCGAAGGCCGGCAACAAGACCGTCTCGTTCACGGTCGCGACGCCGAGCACCACCGTGTACTTCAAGAAGTCGCTGGTGGGCTGGTCGAACTACTACCTGTACTACGACGACGGCACTGGTGGCTCGTGGAAGTTCGCGAAGATGGATCGCACGTGCGGCGACTACGTGGCCGTGACGATCCCGCAGACGACCAATGGCAAGCATTTCCTGCTGCGCGACCGCAACAGCACGGACGGCAGCGACGGCTGGTTCAAGGGTAACGGCGGCTCGGACTTCACTTTCACCGGTAACGCGGTGCAGGTGGTGGAAGCGTATAACAACTTCCAGGGTTCGGCGGCTCCGTCCGGATGCGTGGCGGCGTCGGCTGCGGCTGACGAGAGCGTGGCGGCGCAGTCTGACAATGCGGCCGATGTTGAAGATACGTCGGTTGCTGTAGCTGATTCGACGACGGCTGATGAGTCGGCCGACGGTCAGTCGGGTGACGCGAAGGCTGTGGCTTGCGTTGCGAAGGATGGCGACGGCACGAACCCCGGCGTGAAGTGCGATATCGACACGGTCGCCGGTCAGTTCAAGGTCGACGGCCTGGATGCGGGCACGTATCTGATTCACGAGTTGACCGCGCCGGACGGGTACACGCTGAACAAGACCGTGTATCAGTTCACGATTGCGGATGACGGCACGGTGACGTGGGACGGCGGCTATGAGTGGGTCGACGGACAGACGTCATCCACGCTGACCCCGGGACTGGCTCCGACTCAGGAGTCTGGTTACGCAATCTCCGACAAGCCGACCGAGGTGACCTGGAACAAGGTCGACGCGAAGGGCGGCAAGCTGGATGGCTCGCAGTGGAAGATCGTCGGTCCGAAGAATGCGGACGGCACTGCTAACACCGCGCAGAAGACCTACTGCGTGGCCGATAACGTGACGGTCTCGACCGACGCGAACGGCAATGTCGTGACCACTCCTGCTGACACGACGTTCGAGAGCTGTGACGGCACCAAGCTGTCGGATTCCGCGGCCACCGAATCCGGCACGATCACCGTCAAGGGTCTTCCGGTCGGCGAGTACGCGCTCACCGAAACCAAGGCTCCGAACGGCTATCAGCTGCCGGAGAACGTCACGTACAAGCTGAAGGTCGTCGCGGAAGGCACATCGACTATCACCAAGTCGAACGGTTCCGCGCTGACCGACTCGGCCATCGCCAACTCGTCCAAGCCGGTCGACATCCAGATCCCGGTCAAGAAGACCCTGAAGTACACCGACTGGCCGAAGGCTGCTGACGATAGCTTCGTCAAGTTCACGTTCCAGATCACGAAGGCTGAATCAAGCCCGGACGATACGCCGATCCCGGCCGACTGCAACGGCGCGGACGGCAAGCTGCCGTGCACGATCGACCTTGCGCCGGAATCCGGTGCGACCGACTTGCAGAACGTCACCAAGTACTTCGGCATGATCAAGTTCACCGACGATCAGCTTGGCGACAAGTCGGACAACGACTACGCGAAGACGTACACGTACGTGATCACCGAGGTCGCGCCGACGAGCGGCGCCGTGGAGAACCTGCGGTATTCGAAGGCCGAGTGGGAGGTCAAGGTGACCGTGAGCCGCGACAAGTCGGACGGCAAGTACCAGGGTCTGAAGGTCGCGTACAAGGTGACGCAGACCAAGAACGACGACGGTACTGCGCTGAACGGGTCGGCTGCGACGGGTTGGTACGACTCGATCGGCGGAAGCAGCAAGTCGAGCAGTGCGGTGCGTGCCGAGAACCAGAATCCCGGTGACGCGGGCACCAGCGCGCATGCGAACCTGACCGCGGAGACGACGTTCGTGAATACGAAGGTGCTGACGGGGTTGCCGTCGACGGGTACGGATTGGACCGGTCGGATGGTGCTGCTCGCGGGTGCCGGATTCATCCTTGCTGGCATGTTGATTGCCGGCGGATACCAGTTCGCCAAACGACGGGAGGCCGTATCTGCCTAAATCACCATCACCAGCACGTGGCGGGTGACTCCTCCCATGTCGCTAAGGCGGCACCTCGGCCCCCTCGGTTGAGGGGGCTCCCGGCGAAGCCGGGTGGGGGAGCGTCACACCCCGCCACCCATAGCTCAAAGGTCAACCCCAAGAGCAACCACACAACCCCAAAGATTTTCCCAAAATTGTCCAACTCCTTAATCCAAGGAAAGGAAGAGAAATGAACAAGATCATCAAGCAGGCGCTTGCCGGCGTCGCCGCCTTAGGCATCGCCGCCAGCGGCCTCGCCCTCGGCGCCGCCTCCGCCTATGCGGAGGGAGATGCCGCGAACCAAGCCACCATTACCATTAAGAACCCGAACGGTGACACTACCGCACATTCGTTGGATGGCTACAAGCTCGCCGAATTCTACGGCGTGAAGACCAATGGTGACTCGTTCAACTACCAGCTCGATACGAACGACAATTATGTCGCCGCGATCGAGGCTGCGATGAAGAAGGTCACGGATCAGTCTGCTTCCAGCGAGACTGAGAAGAAGTCGCTGTTCGATACATATAAGACTTCTGAATATTACAAGGAAGCGAATGGTCAGTCCGTCGCTTCCGCAAGTGATCGCGCCGATGAGTCCAACCCGATGGGCTGGATCGCTGCGAACATCGGTGACAAAGCTGATGGCGGTACTCGCGACATTGATCAGCTGGCGAATTGGTCCAAGCAGGACAGCTCCGAGCTGCGTCAGTTCGCCAATGCGCTGAAGACTGCGTTTAAGGACACTGATGCGACATACAACAAGGCAGCTACATACAGTGGCGATAACGCGCTGAAGTCCGGCGATGCCACTAATGGTTACTCCAACAATGTCGAGCAGGGCTACTACCTGCTGCTCGACACGTATAACGATGCGTCCTCCGATGCTGGCGATGTGGCTCCGAAGGATGACCCGTCCAAGGCCAAGTCGACCCAGTCCATCCCGATCCTCGTTGCGTCCACCATCCCAGCGGATACGACGCTCGGTAATGATGCTCAGAGCAATGATCTCGGCCAAGTTACGCTGAAGTCCACCGCCCCGCAGGTTACCAAGCAGCTCGTAGATTCGAAGGGCGACTCGGTGACATCTCCGGATTACGCGTTCGGCGACGATGTCTACTACGAGCTGACCACCACCATCCCGGACTTCACCTCTTACCAGTACTGCGAGAACTGGGATACTGAGCACGTCAAGGCCGAGAACACCTGCCGCGTGCTGAAGCTTACTGATACCGCGTCCAAGGGTCTGACCATTCAGGAAGTGAAGAGCGTCACCGTGGCCAAGGCTGATGGTGATCAGAACGATAAGACCTTGGTCAAAAACACGGATTACACCGCGAAATCGGACAAGGTCACTTACGACGGCAAAGAAGTAACTGCAACCAACCCGGCCGACGCCACTAAGACCGTCGTCGACCTTGGCAAGTTCGTCAACAACGTCACTGACCTCGCGAAGTACTACAACCACAAGGTCACTGTGATCGTCCACGCGAAGCTCAACACCAAGGCGGTTGTCTCCGAGAGCAACGATACCAGCAATAACGGCGGCAACCCGAACAAGGTCAGCCTGGACTACTCCAACAAGTTCGACAACGTCTCCGACGCCAAGAACGTCCCCGGCGGCGAAGTGCGCGTCTACACCTTCAAGTTCAAGGTCAAGAAGACCGACATGCAAGGCAACACGACCGACGCGAACCTGAAGGACGCCGAGTTCAAGGTCAAGGCTCCGAACGGCAAGTGGCTCAAGTCCTACACCGAGACGAAGGACAACGAGGGCAACATCACCGTGGGCGGCTGGGAATATGCTGATGCGGAAAAGGACGGCATGGTGTTCAAGCCGGGCGATAATTACACGATCAACAACCTGGTCGGTCTCGACGCTGGCGAGTACACCGTGAAGGAGACCAAGGCTCCGACCGGCTACACCAACATCGGTCTGCCTTCGTTCACTGTGACCATCGGCGATACGTTCACCGCGGATAACTCCACCCGGCCGACCGGCACGAGCACTTGGGGCGATCACTACCTGACAGAGCTGACCTTCACCAAGGCTGGCGGTGACAGCCGTATCGATCAGAACGGCAACCTCATCACCGTTAAGAACGCGAAGAACATCACCGAGCTGCCGAAGACCGGTGGCGCTGGTCTGGCTCTGATCGTGGTTGTCGGTGGCCTGTTCATCGCCGCGGCCGGCATCTTCGGTCTGCGCGCCCGCCGCTCCTGACCCCGAGTCAGGGACTGATGCGGAGCCTCGGCACCCTCGGCTAGGACATTGCCGTTAAGCAAACAGCAGAGCTGTTTGTAGGCAATGTACGAGCCGACAGGCGAGCCAGCAAGAAAGTCAGCCGTAAGGCTGCCCTTAATTGCAGGACGCTCCCGGCGAAGCCGGGTGAGGGAGCGTCACGGCACGTCAGTGCCGCCATAGCACAGTATCGGCCTTCTGCCGATGCCGTTACACAGCGGCTTACGCCGCAGACGCTCCCTCAGTCTCGCTAACGCTCGACAGCTCCCTCAGCCGAGGGAGCCGAGGCCTCGCCGGCCCTCATAGCCAACACTTGATGCCACAGAAACGCGCACAACTCCATCTCTCCACTCCGCTCGTTCCCGCGCGCATCAACCCCGCCTCCGGCCGCTATCTCCCAAACTCCGCGGCCGGAGGTTTTTCTGTAGCTTGCGCCAATTCAAGAATGTGAACAATGGTGTAGGAGAATTCATGTATTTTCCGTCTTTTAACTCTCCATCTTTTAACGAAATACTGAGCAATGTTGCTTATTCGTTACGTTTAGCTGTTCGATCTTATATTGTATGGGGTGTGAGTTTTTGGGAAGAGATAAAATTTTTCTTTCACAACATAAGGAAAATCCCCTGGGTTATATGTCATTTCTGTGAATCTTTTAAACTATATCTTTCTGTTCAAAAGTTTCGTAAAAATCTTGATAAGGACAGATTTCAGCTTCTATCCTTGTATCTTGGTGTCTTGGCGCTTTCGGCTTGCTCTGTATTTATTTCAAACGTCGTATTGGTGGAGTCTCTACCGTCTTTGCATGTGAGTAGTCTGTCAACAATTATCTTGTATTTTACTTTACCTAGTGATGGTAATTTTATCTGGTTGGTATGCCGCTTTCTTCTGGGAATTATATTGTTGATTCTATTGATATCTGTGAGTATTTTTTTATTGTTTGTGAAGTATGTGCCGCTTCTTTCCGCGTTGTTTATACTGTTTGCGACTCCCCAGTTTCCTATATTTATTCTACAAATAATCAAATATTTCCCGCTGGGTGGGGTATTGTCTTTATTTTTGTCGTTGCTAAATAGCTATATGCTTGATCGTTTTGATTATGTTGTTTTATTTTATAAATTCCTTGGTAATTTGCCTCTTTATAAGAATTCCACATTTCTTATGGTGCCCGATGTAGTGGCGCATCTTATGACTCGGTGGTGTCAGATACCGGTTTACATGCTTACCATTATAACTATTTTGACGAGTGTTAATGCTCTATTGTATCGGGCAAATTCGGATCGATGGGGTAGGATTGCTGAAACGGATGATGATGTAATTCGTTGGAAGAAAGCGGGGTTAATTGCGGAAAGCGAAAAGACCGTCCTTTCTCAAGGGGCTAGTCGTTTGCAAAATGTATCAAGTACGAGAAAAGTGAAGAAGTCTACGGGAATAAAAACGATTTCCGAACGGAAGGTTAATTTGTATAAGAAGGCTAAGCCGAAGCGGAAAAGAAAGAAAAAATGAGGCGTAACTTGGAATA
The DNA here is from genome assembly GCF_018555335.1 of Bifidobacterium sp. SO1. Lineage (NCBI taxonomy): Bacteria > Bacillati > Actinomycetota > Actinomycetes > Bifidobacteriales > Bifidobacteriaceae > Bifidobacterium > Bifidobacterium sp. SO1. The sequence goes on from NZ_JAFEJR010000005.1 coordinate 143,070, forward strand.
AGATCTAATGACGGAAAACGTTGATCTATAGTCAACATATCAATCCAACCGGGCAAAGGATCAATGATGAACGGTGCCACTGTCAATGATGATGCGGTCAAGCGGGCGTTGAGCGAGTTTGGGTTTACGGTGCTCGCGGTGGAAAAACTATGCAAAATCACCGGGTGGTCGGTGGAATATGCGTGTCGTCGACTTGCTCCGTATGCGCCTGCACAAGGAGTATTCGTCCTGATGGATGCGAACGGGTCGGTTGATCGTGCCGTACCGTTGCTCGGATTCGCGCCGCCCAAACGAAACAGTAATCAGAGCGAGATGAGTATCTATCATGCGGCTCGGAATAACCGGCATAATGTGCGGACTATCATGCGCGACGATGTGCAGGTCAAATACTCCACGGGCAGTTATTCGCAGCGATTGTATGCGCAGGCGGTCGTCGCGAACAGTGACCTGCTCGTGGTGCTTGCGCTGACCGATCATGCGCCGTGGATGCGCGGCGACTCTCCGGCGCAACGCGGTTCCGGCGCGCATCGTCCCGGAACCATGTGGGAACTGACGTGCAAGAAATGTGGCGGTGTGCATTACGTGGTCGGGGACACGTATTGCAAGAAGTGCGGTCATCTGCGTTGCCCCAAGGGACATTGCTGGTGCGTGCCGGCGCGCACGCGTATGTGCCCGCAGTGCTTTCTGGAGCGCAACGAGAACGAGTTCCTTAACGGCTCCGATATCTGCAGATGGTGTGAGGAGTGATTGTCGCACTTGTGACTGGTGCGAGATCAGTCATGTGGCACTGCCTAAGTCCTCTCCTTGCAGGCTCTCGCTATCTGTAGGCAAATCATCCCGCTGTTGCGGAATAGTGTGTTCTCCGCATCGCAGCGGTTTCGCACGGTGTCGGCGTCGATGCCAAGGGGTAACATGATTTCACTCTGCTAATGCGGAGTTCCGTTTTTGCCGGGGGGTTATCCCCCCGGCGCTTCATTGCTTCGCGGTTGGAAAGGCATCATTCTTGAAGGAAATCAGTGTCTTTCTGGACGAATCCGGCGAACAGGGTATGCAATCGGCCTACTACTTGCTGACGCTGGTTTTTCATGATCAAAGCAATGACATCCAAGTTCCTCTCAGTCAATACGATGACGCAATTCGCAGTCGTTCCTTGCCAGATATTCCGTTGCATCTCTCCCCGTTACTGAACGGTCATGATGATTATGCCGGGTTGCCAGTCGGGGATAGGAAACAGTTGTTGATCGCGTTTCTGGTGATGCTGCAACGTTTGCCAATCACCTATACCACATTCGCGTATCGCAAGCGGGACTTTGCATCAACCGAGGCGCTACGCGTCCGTATGGGACGCGATATCACGCGATTTCTTCTCGACAATCTATCGACTTTTCGCAACTATGATCAGGTTAAAGTCTATTATGACTCCGGTCAGGCGATAGTGAGCCGTGCCATTCACGGTGCTATCGAATTTGTGCTGTTCAAAGATGCCGTTTTGTATCGTAAAAGTTCCCCACAGGATTACCGACTGGAACAAGCGGCGGATTTCATATGCGGCATGGAACTGACCTCGATTAAATTCGATATGAATGAAGCTACTGCTACGGATCTTCGCTTTTTCCAATCGAGAAAGCAGTTCAGAAAGAACTATCTGAGCAAGATTCGTCGTCTCAAAATGAAATGAGAGCTGGTGTCGAGATATCGGCCGAACATTTCTTGGGCGGTTGGTAGCTAATTATCTGGAATCCATGTGCCATTCTCCGATTGCTCACTCCTTCGATTTATTGCATGGAATGGCATTATCTTCCTCAGCTTTGTTGCGCGGAACGCGAATCAACTCGTCACATTTTCTGTGATCAGCGGTGTTTGACGTAGCGGGTGTTGCGGCTGGTGCCGAGTTTTGTGATGGTGCCGTCGTCCTGCAGGGCTTTGAGGGTGCGTTCGACGGTCGTCATGCTGATATCGGGAAGTTTCAGGAGGATATCAGCCTTGGACAGCGGCGACGGCGAATTGTCGAACAGCATGGCGATGCGCTGCGCCTTGGTTGCACGCCGTCCGGTCGCAACGATGCTATCCGCGCCGGCATGTCCGGTCAGTGCGCTGATGCGGTCGTCGAACTCGCGGTATGCAGCCAGGATCACGCCGAGCAGGTAGTTCGTAAACGGCGCGTAGTCGTTCGCTCCCTCGTTCCAGCCCGTGGTGCTGGCGGCCAACGCTTCGTAGTACGTGTCCTTGCTGCGTTCGATGAGGTGCTCGATGCTGATGTATTTTCCGACCTGATAGCCGTTGCGGTAGAGCAGGAGCAAAGTCAGCAAACGGCTCATGCGGCCGTTGCCGTCGTTGAACGGGTGGATGCAGGTGAAGTCGAGGATGAACATGGCGATGGTGAGCAGCGGGTCGGTGTGCCCGTCCTGCAGGGCTTCGGCGTACGCGTCGCAGATGCGCGCGACCAGCTCCGGGGTCGCCAGAGCAGGCGGCGGCGCGAACCGTACGCGTTGCTCTCCGGTGGCGTCGCGTTCGATGATGACGTTGTCGCTGTCCTTGAACCGTCCGCCGAACGCCAGGGAAGTGTGACGGAACAGATCGTGATGCAGTTGAAGGATGACGTTCGGCGTGGGCGGGATGTAGTCGTGGCTCTCATGGATGGTCGCGAGCACGTCGCGGTATCCGGCGATCTCCTCCTCCGCCCGGTTGCGCGGCGCGACCTTCTCGGCGACGAGTGCGCCGAGCCGCTTGTCGCTGGTCGAAATGCCCTCGATGCGGTTGGACGTATCGATGCTCTGCACCCGAGCCACCGCGGTCAACGTGGTCAGCACGTCCGGCCGCAGCGACGTCTGAACGTCCTGCCGGCCCTTGGCCTCATGGACGGCTGTGAGCAGACCGGTCGTGCGCGGGGTCAGTAATGTCTTTGCCGTTTTCACGTAATCGAACTGCCGCATTGCCCGCGAAGTCCCCTTCTGCATCACCGTCATGTTTTCTGCATCATTATACTATCAAATGAGGCAGAAAACATGACGGTGATGCAGAAGATGACGGACCGATTGCGTCTGTGCCGTCTGCTGCCACCGCATTGCATTGGCTCACGCAATCGCGTCGACGGCCGGGCGTAATCGCGCGGCCAGCTGTGGGGCATCGTGCGTGACGGTGTCGTACAGCGATTCCGCGTCGATCTCGTCATATTCGTGTACCAGCACATTGCGCAGCGCACGCAGTTCGTTCCACGGCAGGTCCGGCATCGTCTCGCGGTAACCGTCGGACAGCGAACGTGCGCACTCCTGCACCTGCGTCATCTCCATCGCCACGGAATTGAAGCGCATTCGATCGGCGAACAGCTCGTCGGCGGATGTGGCGGCGCCGGCATCTTCGATGGCGTGGTCCAAGTGCTCCAGCAGCCGGATCAGCGTGGTTTGGTCTCGGAACGTTTGGTCGGCGTGGTCGTGCCGGGGTCGGTGCGAACGTGTGCGAGTCATCATGCCACCTTCACCATGTCGCGCGCGATGTGGTCGAGGAACCGTTTGCTGGCCCGGCTGCGCTGGGCGCTGCGTAACAGCGAATCGTACGAGGTCAACGACACTGGACGGCCGAGTGCCGATTCCAGATCGTCGCGCAGTCCCTGCATCGTCATCAGCGAATGCGAGGCGTCCGGCCGCAGCCGATACAGCAGATCAACGTCGGAATCCGGCTGCGCATCGCCACGGGCGGCCGAGCCGAACACGTACATGTCGGCGATACCGTACTTTTCAATGAGTGTCGACACGATGAAACGGATGGTGACGATCTCGAGAACGCTGGACGAGTCGTCGAACGAATCCGAATGGCCAAGACCGGTGGCCATGTTTGCGGCTGTGCCTGCGGAATGGAGTATGCCGGCCAGCGCGCGTTCGTATCGTTGCAGAAAATCCTGCGTCGGGTTTCCCTCGCGTTCTGCGCGCGACAACGCGGATTGGGTGGTGCCCATCGCCGACGCCACCGTATGTTGGCTGATGCCGGCGTGAATGCGGATGCTGCGCAGCTCTGCGATCGTCTTCATAAGGCGAGTATAGCATATGTGATATATCGCAGAAATGAGGCCTGGCAGATGTTGACGCGAACACGCGGCGTCACGCGGCGGGCGATGTTGCCGTGGGCGGGGGAGTCGGGTATGTTGGTAGGCAGTAACGAGCGGTTGCGCCGCGCGGCGGGCGAAAGGGAGATTCGCCTGCAGGAGACGCGTGGCGTGGCGGCGCACGAAGCGGTGGATCTGGAGTTGTCCGCTTGGGTTAGGGCAAGTATGCGTGACGACGACGGAGGTGCGTGATGCGTGACCGCGGGGTGCGGACGGTGCGTGCGGGGGATGGTGAGAGGGCTGTTGGACGTTCCGAAGGTGTGACGCTCCCTCAGTCAGCTACGCTGACAGGTCCTGCAATTACGGAGCCTTCGGCCGTTTTGTCATCTCGGCTGTCGCCTCGCCCTCGCCTAAAAACTCCTCCGGAGTTTTCTTCACGGTTCGGCCCATCAGCCGAGGGAGCCGAGATACCTGAGAAACGCAGTCGGAGCTCGCGTGTGTTTGGCGTGCTCTCGGTGATATTCCTGATCATTGGGTTTGCGATTATCGCGACGCCGTTCGTCATGCGTGCGATCAACGAGTACGAGCAGAACTCGCAGGTGTCGCAGACGCAAAGCGAGGTGGCCGGCTGGCCGTATCCGCAGGCGGAGAACATGCTGAAAGCCGCGCGCGCGTACAACGAGAAGCTCGCGCAGTCCGGGCAGACGACGATCGGCGAGGTGCATGACCCGTTCTCGAGCAACGCGGGCCAGTCGTCGGCGTCGGGCGCGGATGATTCGCTGGCCGCGCAGGACAAGGAATACCAAAGCCTGTTGGATACCGGGCAGGGCGTGATGGGGTCGATCCGTATCCCGAAGATCGACGTGAACCTGCCGATCTACCACGGCACGAGCGACGACGTGCTGGCGGTGGGTGCGGGCCACTTGTACGGCACGAGTCTGCCGGTAGGCGGCACGTCGACGCATGCGGTGATCACAGGCCATCGTGGTCTGCCGAACTCGCTGCTGTTCACCAGGTTGGACGAGTTGAAGGTGGGGGATTCGTTCTATATCGATGTGATGGGCGAGACGCTGGGCTATAAGGTGGATCGGATCAGTGTGATCACGCCGGATGATTCGAGCAAGCTGCGCATCACCCCGGGCGAGGATCGGGTCACGTTGATGACATGCACGCCGTATGGCGTGAACTCGCATCGTCTGCTGGTGTCGGCGGTGCGTGCGGAGATCCCGAACGAGATCCCCGAGCCTGATGAGATCCAATCCGTGAACACGACGGCGTTGGCGTTGGCGGGATTGCTGATTTCGTTCCTGTTGATCGTCTCGTGGGCGGTGCTCGCCTCGCGCGCCCGCCGCAACCGCGAACAGTGGCGTCCGCAACGCCACTCCACCCGCCGCCGCGCCTAGGGCATCCGCCGGTAAGCCCGTCTGACAGCCAGACAGAATGCCCTGCCGGGGAGATGAGGTTCATCTCCCCGACAGGGCATTCTGTCTCGGCCGTCCCGGATCAGTTCGTGAGGCCGCAGTACGTGACTTCGATGTAGCGGTTGGCGAGTCCGACGAACTGGCCGGTCGTCGCATCGCGGATCGCACCCGTCTCCGGATCGATGATGCCGCCCGTCTCGGCGTCGATCAGCGTGCCGTCGGCCTGCGTGATCACACCGGTCTTCTCGTCATACGTCGAACCATCATCGGTCGTCGTACCATCGGTCGTCGTACCATCCGTCGTACCGTCGGTCGTCGTGTCCGTATTGTCCGTCGTACCCTCGGTCGACGCGTCGACCAGCGGCTCATGGTTGCGCAGCTTCGTCCACACGGCCTCCGCGCCTTCCGCGAACTGGCTGCGGTTCGCGTCCTGCACCCACGGTTCGACCGGAATCGTCTGCGAATACAGGTGCGTGATATCAAAGTCCTTGAGGCTCATGCCCAGGCCCGCGAGCGTCATCGCATCGGCCAGGCTCGCGCTCATCTGCACGGATTCGAGACCCGCCTTGGCAAGCTGGTACAGTTCGCTGGTCTGCGTGAAATAGTTCTTCGACAGCGCAGTGCTGATGATCTTCTTGATGAGATACTGCTGGCGCGTGGTACGCATCGTGTCCGAGCCGTCGGTGCCGGTCGCGTGACGGGTTCGCGCGTACTGCGTGGCGGTGGTGCCGTCCATGTGCACCAGGCCGCGCTTGAGATCGAGTCCGGTGTACACGTCGGACATGTCGGTCGGCACACAGATATCCACGCCGCCGATCGCGTTCACCATCTTCACCAGACCGCCGAAATCGATCACCATGAAGTTCCTGATGTCCAGACCGCCCAGCGAATTGACCGTCTTGAGCGTGCAGCTGGCCGCCGACGCGACGTCGCCGCCCTGCGAATACGCGTTCGCGAAGATCGAATTGAACTGCACCGTGTACTGCGCCGGAATCTCACCGTTCGAAGTCTGGCAGCTCGGCGCGTCGATCATGAGATCGCGCGGCAGCGAAACGAGATTGATCGTCTTACGATCGGCTGAAATCTGCATGATCATCGTCGTGTCGGAATTGTGCAGGTTCTTCGTATCGTCCGCATCGCCGCCGATCGCCGTATTGTCGCTGCCGTCACGCGTATCCTGACCGATCAGCAGAATATCGATCGGCGTGTTCGCGTACGGGTCGATCAGCTTGTCTTCGGTGTCGGACTTGCCGTCCTGTGCGATCGCATGGATCTTGTTGTCGCTGATCGTGGAATTGATATCGGAGTACGTCGCCGCGGCGAACGTGCCGACGAACGCCAGCACCGCCACGATCGCCAGCGCCACGCCAGTGAAGACCTTGTGGGTCGCCTGATATCCCAACGAATGCTGCGGCATGCCAGAGCGATGCCATCCGAAGTTGGGCAGGTGTTCCACATGTTCAGGTCGCCTGGTCATATACTGCCTTCCTGTTGGGATCCTGGAACCGCGTCAATCGCGTAATAATCGCCAGTGTACGCGCATCGTTCGCCAGTGTAACAGAAGCAAGGAACGGAACATCGGGGCGGCAAGGCGCCCAAACGGCCACGTTTTCAGGTTTCTTTCAGGGTTATTGCAGGACTACAGTAGAATCCGACAAGAAAACATCCACATAGCACGGTCATAGTGTTGCCACGGGATGCCTTACGCCTGCGGGCGGCCTCGCTGGGCGGCATCCCGGCCAACGCTCACCATGCAGCCGTGCCGCTTGCGGACAGCTCGACGACGATCGCCCGCGGCCCAACCGGTCGCGCCGCGCCTGCCGCGCCGTTCGCGGGAGACATGGCTGCACGAACCACAGAGGACTGGAGAAGCCGTATGTTCGTTCTGAAGAACGCCTGGGCAGAACTGATGCGCCACAAACTGCGCACGCTGCTGACCCTGCTCGTCGCATTGCTCGCCGCTTTCGGCACGTTGTTCGGCTGGTCGGTGCAGCAGGCGAACACTACGGCCACCACCACCGACCGCGAAGCGCTCACCCCCGGCGCGATCGTACGCCTCACCGACGCGCAGCAGGCCAAGTACAACGGCGCCGACAAGACCTGGGTCAAAAACTACCTGTCCACCGAGGACTACAACAACTACTATTCCGTCGTCACCTCGAACTCGATCACGCTGGCCAACATCAACGCGTCGTCGTCATTCCCCGTACGCCAGACCAAGAACTCCGTACAGGCCATCGCCGGCACCGACGACCAGGACGCCAGCAAAACCGGCGGCGAACTCACGCTCAAGTCCTTCACCTCCGTCGAAACCGCACGCGACAACGACCTCGGCCGCTACACCGTCATCCAAGGCAAGCACCTGAGCTACTCGGGCAAGGCCCCCAAGGGCGCGCTCATCTCCAAGGCGCTCGCCGACAAGAACAACCTCAAGGTCGGCGACGAGATCACCGTCGCATCCCCGGCCGACGCATCCAAGACGACGACGTTCACCGTGCGCGGCATCTACGAGTACAACGATTCGACCGCGCCCGCCGGTCACGGCTCCGACGCGAAGCTGTCGAAGGACAACCGCGACAACGCGATCTACGTCTCCTATTCGACCATGTACAACCTCAACTGGGGCAACGAAAGCGCGACCGACTGGAGCAAGCCGAACCTGAGCTACGTGTTCGAATTCTCCAGCCTGTCCGACTACAACAAGTACGCGAAGAAGATCGCGTCGAAGATCGACAAGAAGCACGAGCTGGCCTCGCCGACCATCGAAGCGTACGAGAAGAAGACCGAGCCGCTGACGGCGCTCGCCTCGCGCATGGGCGTGGCCAACGTGGCCGTGCCGGTCGTGGGCGGCGTGCTGCTGCTGGTGCTCGTGCTGCTCGGCGTAGCCCGGCGGTCGGCCGAGCTGGGCACCGCGCTGGCCTCCGGCGTGACCCGCGGCCGCATGGCATGGCAGTTCATGCTCGAGGCGTTCTTCCCGGTGTTCCTCGGCCTGTTCGTCGGTCTGCTGGCCGCCGGATTCGGTTCCAAGGCGCTGGGTGCGGCGCTGGCGGGCGGCTATGCGACGCCGGTGACGAGCGCGCTCGTGTGGCGTGCGGTCTGGACGGCGCTGGGTGTGCTGGTCGTGCTGATGATCGTGGCCGGGCTGCGTGCGGCGTGCTTCAAGACCTCGACGCTGTTCGCGGCGCGTGACGGCTGGGGTGTGACGGATGCGGCCGCCGCTGACGGGTCTGATGGGGCCGCCGAGTCCGGTTCCGTTGGAGACGAGCCTGAATCGGCTGATAGTGAATTGTCTGAGTCCGGTTCGGCTGAGTCCGGTTCGGCTGAGTCCGGTTCGGCTGAGTCCGCGGAGGCGACGGCATGAGCGCGACCGACGATATCGACAACGGCAACGTGACCGAGGATCACGAGATCGACATGACCGACGCAACCACCGGAGAGGAACCAACGATGACCGATACCGAATCGAAGGAACACGAGGACGACACGACCGCGGATGCCGTGGACGCCGCGACGGACGGCCAGGCCGCCGAGCCGACCTCCGATCAGTCTACTGCTGCGGATGACGCCGCGACGGATGTCGCCGCCGAGCCGGCGAATCCGGCCGAACAGGTGCAGTTCAGCATCGTGTTCGATGACGACGACGAGCACGACGACGTCGCGGATCTTGCGGACGTAAGCGTTGCGGCCGACGGCGTGGCCGATGCCACGGTCGCCGGTGCATCCGCGGTCCCGGCTGCCGGCTCGGCCGTCGCCGATTCTGCCGACGGAGCCGGCGCGGGCGAAGACGAGGATGACGGCGTCGCCGCGGAAGGCGCCGCGACCGTCGCCAGCCACGACAGCGTGGCGGCCGAAAACGCTGCGAAGGTCGCGCAGACGTTGTCGCTCGGCAAGAAGGCGAGCGCTGCGGCTTCGGGCACTGCAAACGATGTCAAGGCGGCAGTCAAAGCCCCCGCCGCGCTGCGCCTGTCCGAGCGACTCGACAAGGAGCTCGGCGGCAACGCGGCCGACAAGGTGCTGCTCAAGTCGTACCCGTCGCTCGCGCTCAACAAGGTGACCGTCACCGACGGCAAGACCGGCCACAACACCCTCGATAGGGTGAGCGCCGACTTCTACGCCGGCCACATCTACGCGGTCAAGGTCGAATCCGACGACGAGCGCGTCGCGCTGCTGAGCGTGATGACCGGCATGACGCGTCCGAACGACGGCGCGGTCATGAACAAGAGCCTCAACGTGCTCGAGATCGAGCCGGGCGAACTGCGCGGCCATCGTCTCGGCATCATCCCGCAGCGGTACGCGGTGCGCGCCGACCTGAACGCCGAGCAGAACGTGCTGTACGCGATGAACGCGTCCGGTCGCACGTTCCTGAAGCCCAAGCCGGTGATCGCGCGCGAACTGCTGCAGCGCGTCGGGTTCGACAGCGAGACACCGAACACGGCCGTCGGCAAACTGCCGCTCGTGCAGCAGCGTCTGGTGGCGATCGCGCGTGCGATTTCGTGCGATGCGGAGGTGATCATCGCCGACGAGCCGACCGGCGGACTCGACGCGGACGAGAGCGTCGCCGTACTCAAGACCCTGATCGGCCTGACCCACGGCGATCCGAAGCGCTGCGTGATCGTGGTCACCGGCGACGACGAGGTGGCCGAGGTCGCCGAACGCGTCACCTACCTAAGCGACTGAACGGTTCTACCGGGCGTGCCGTCCGGGTTCTCTGGACATCCCTTCCCGGGTCCGCCGGGTATCCCTTCCAGGTCCGCTGGACATCCCCTCCCGGGTCCGCTGGGTATCCCTCCCGGGCTTACGGCCGTTTCCGCGTCCCGAACCGGCCGTATGCCCGGGGAGTGCGGTCCGCTTCGGTATGCCCATCCGGGCATACGGCCGTTTTGGATGCGGTATCCGGCCGTATGCCCGGGAGGGTTGTTGGTTTGCGGATTCCTTCCCGGGCTTACGCCCGTTTCTGTGCCCCGAACCGGCCGTATGCCCGGAAGCGGTCTCTGAGCACTGTCTCAGCGACCGCTTCCCGCTATTTTCATGGCTTTATACCGCTCATCGGTCTCGTATTCGGATTTTCGTCGTCGGGATATTCGGATTTTGGTAGTTGATATACTCGGATTAATGCTGTTGGGATATTCGGATTTTCGTCGTTGGGATATTCGGATTCGTGCAGTCGATGATGGTGGTCTGTGGAAAGGATATGCGGCATGAGCGGGAGAATCACGAGCGATATGACGCCGGACGGTTACCGTCCACGTATTGTCGACGAACAGATAGCCCGATATCAGCGGATCTTCGGCGCGATCGAAATCGCCGGAACAAAGTGGTGCGGCAAAACGTGGTCGGCCCGCGCCCACGCGGCCAGCATCACCTATGTGGACCGGAACAACAATCTATCTGCGGCCAAAGCTGATCCATCGCTGATGCTGCTCGGTGAACGCCCCCATGTCATTGATGAATGGCAGTTGGTCCCCGCGATCTGGGACGAGGTGCGGCATCGGGTCGATGACGACCATGGGGCAAAGGGGCAATGGTTGTTGACCGGCTCGTCCACACCTCAAGGCGCGCAGGGGCCGCAGCATAGCGGTGCGGGACGGATCGGGCGTATCAGAATGAGCCCGATGAGCTTGGTCGAATCGGGAATATCCTCCGGCGTGGTCAGTCTGAGGGGATTGTTCGAGCATCGCTTCGAGGCGGCGCGTAGCAGTGTCGACACGCGTGGACTGTTGGAAGCGGTCTGTCGCGGCGGCTGGCCGGAAGCGCATGATATGCCAGTGGCCGACGCGCAGATATTGATTCGCGAGTACCTTCGTCTGACGCTGACCGAGAGCGTGGCTCGGCTGGGCAAGAGCCCGGACATTGCTCAGCGGCTGATGGGATCATTGGCCCGCAACATCAGTCAGCCGGTCACCTTCCGCACGTTGAGGAAGGACATGTATGGTGCCGAGGAAAATCTCGATGATTTCGTTTCCGAACGTACCGTTTCCGAATATACGAAGATGTTCGAGGACATGTTCGTCATCGATCAGGTCAGAGGATGGGTGCCTCCGGCGCGTGATCCGAAACGATTGCAGACCAAGCCTCGCCGGTATTTCGCCGATCCCTCCATTGCGGCGGCTGCATTGGGTATGAATCCGAGTGCGTTGATCGATGATTGGCAGACCTTCGGCTTCCTGTTCGAGAACCTGTGCGTTCGTGATCTGCTGGTATATGCGCGAGCCCTGCCGGATATCGGCATGGAACCGGTGCGATACTACCATGATGATTCCGGTCTGGAATGCGATGCGATCGTCGAACTGGTTGATGGCCGATGGGGTGGCATCGAGATCAAGACCAGCGAAGATAAGGTGCCGGAAGCGAATGCGAGCCTATTGCGATTGAAGGAGAAGCTGCTGAAGAACCCTGGGGCGAGGGTCAAGGAACCGGAGTTTCTCGCTGTGCTCGTCGGTGTGGGAGAGTTCGCGTATCGGCAGGATAACGGAATTTACGTGATACCTGTGGGCGTATTGGGTGTATGAGATGGTGATGCTGGGCAGCGGCGGTCTTTGACTACCTGTGCGGTTGTTCTAGCAGTAAACGGACGCTGAACGGGCCATCTGCGTCCGAATTCCGCTAGAATTTGGGAAATGCTAACGGTAAGCGGACGCCAGTAGGCAGAACAGCGTCCGCTTACCGCTAGAAGACGCCGGCTACTGATTGAATACGGCCCCATGACACGCCCGGATAAGACCACTAACCCCGAAACCACCACTGCGTCGGAGGGGGCGGCAAAACGATGAAGACCCCGGAACGTGGGTTCCGGGGTCTTCATCCGATGGCTCCTGCGGCTGGGCTTGAACCAGCGACCGTCCGATTAACAGTCGGATGCTCTGCCAACTGAGCTACGCAGGAATGCTTGCTCACCCTGAACGAATTGCGCCGTTCAGTGCAACGAAAGAAGAGAATACTCGGGCTCCCCTCCCTGTGCAACTCGGCGTGTCGCGAGCAGTGGGGCCTCAGGCTGTTTCGCGCACACCTGAAGAAGCCGGTCCGCGTGAGGCCGGACGCAGATACGGTCAAGTACGCTGTTGCCGTCACCTGAAGAAGCCGGTCGCCGGTCGGCGGAGGGGCTGCCGTCATATTTGGAATTGGTCGTTGACGACCATGACAGCGGATGGTGATGTTCGCATGTGGTGATGATGTGACCGTCCATCGTCTATCGGAGTCTATCGGACGAGAGATATGGGTATGGTGGAGAGGGCGTGCGGCGGTTGAAGAAGATGTGATGACGGATCGCCGGTTGTGAAGTTTTCGTGAGGAGCATGGATGATGCGGTGGAAATCCGGAAAAGGTCGTGGAACGGTGGCTGCAAGCATGGCAGTCGCCTCATTGGTATTGGCCGGAACGTTGACGACGATGCCAGCTATGGCGCTGACGGATACCGCGGTCGAGGACACCTCAATCGGTGATGTGCCGGTCCTGAAACTGGCCGATCAACAGTCGACGAGCTCAGACGGCGCATCCGGCGCCATGCCCGATAATCCGGATGCTGAACTGCCCCAGCAGGTCAGCGAGACCATACCGGATGACGCGACGGTCGTCTCGGAAGAACTGGCGGTGACGTCCGAAGGTGAAGTCAAGGATCTGGAGACCGGTCAGACCGTGACCGACGAGACGATCGTCGGCACACAAGACGCGCCGGCCGATCCGCTGGCGAAAACGGACGGTAAATCGTTCATCCCGGTCGATGCGAGCGATGTCAAGGCCGCGGTCGCGGCCAACGGCGGCGACGCGAACGCGCCTGCGGCAACGGCGGAGGGCGACAACGCGGCGGTATCCGGCGCTTCCGGAGCCATCTCGGGAAAGACGAACCAGACCGCTCGCGTCTACGCCGCATCCCTCGGCAACAATCAGTACGGCGCCCACTGGGGCACCTACAACGGATCCGCCGCGTTCTTCGAGGCGGACGGCACCCTGTTCGTCCAGCAGGCCAAGGGCGTGATCGACGTTTCCGAATGGCAGGGCACCATCGACTGGTCCAAGGTCAAGGCCGCCGGCGTGCAGGGCGCGATCATCCGTCTGAGCTTCGGCTACGGCGGTCGTCTGGACGCGCAGGCCAAGCGCAACGTGAACGAATGCAAGCGGCTCGGCATCCCCTTCGGCATGTACATTTATTCCTACGCCGAATCGGCGTCGGACGGCACCGAGGAAGGCAAGGACGTCGTCGCGAAACTCAAGCAGATCGGCGTCAGCCCGAGCGACCTGAGCTATCCGATGTTCTACGATCTCGAGAACTGGACCGGCACATGGGTCGGCCATAAGGCCCCTACCGATCCGAAGGCGTGGAACGGGGCAGTCAACAACTGGTACCGCCAGCTCAACACCGCCGGTTACGAGAACCTCGGCGTGTACTCCTACACCAACTATCTGAATACGGCGCTCAACACCACCAACATCCGCTCCAAGGCGCGCTGGGTCGCCAGCTACGGCGAGAAGACGAACTTCCCGTTCTCCACCAACGACCGCGGATGGCAATACACCTCGCAGGGCAAGATCAACGGCATCAAAGGCTCGGTCGATCTCAACGCTTTCGGCGTGAAGACGGTGACCACCCACAAGCCGGCCGCTCCGGAACGTCCGGCGATCACCGTATATCGCGTCTACAACCGCAACAGCGGGCTGCACCATTACACGATGAACCGCAACGAGGCCCGCATGCTGGTGTCGCTGGGATGGAACGATGAAGGTGCCTCATTCAAGGTGGGAACTTCCGGCATCCCCGTATACCGCGAATACAATCCCAACGACGGCAACCACAACTGGACGATGAACAGCAACGAGCACAAACACTTGGTCAGCCTCGGATGGCATGACGAGGGCATCGCTTGGTACGTGTCCTCGTCCGACACCGTCAATGTCTACCGTCTGTACAATCCGAACAGCGGCGAGCACGTATACACGACGTCATACGGCGAGTACAAGGCGGTAGGCAAGGCCGGTTGGAAGCAGGAAGGTGTGGCCTGGAAGTCCCGTTAACGGACTTCTGGACTCCCGAAGAGCCCAGAAAAATCTATTGCAACTGCGCGATCGTATACGATACAGGACTGCTCTGGTCTTTCACTACCGGCAGCATCACGGTATCGTTGTCCATCGCGATCGCGGGGCGGGAATATCCAGGCGCGGAACCGAGTTTCTTCACCGTCTGCTGATCGAACCGGAATGCGTATATGTCGGCATTGTCCGCCTGCGAACCGGCTCCCCATACCAGCCAGTCGTCATTGAGAGAGGCGACAACGGTGGGTGTGGCCACATGCAGCCAGGCCACGGGCTTCGAGAAGTCTGAGTTCCACACGCCGATGTAGCTTTCCGTGTTCGTCTGGAGATCGGTCATCGCGATCGCGCGATAGGATGAGCTGGCCCAGACCCCGGTGATGCCCCAAGAATGGTCTTTACCCGAGATCGAGAATACAGTGTTCGATTTTCCTGTTTTAGACGAGTACTGATTCAACGACTGATATGCGACCTTGTCGTCGCCAAGGCTTCTCGCGTCGGAGGCGTACAGCACGCCGTCCGGCACAGCTGCAGGATAGCTGCCGTCGGCGATAGCTTCGGTGTTTTTGCCATCGAGCCTCATTTGCACGATCTTTGTCTTCCATGAGCCATCCTTGATGATATTGGATGCGAAGAAGGCGTTGTCCTCGTTGAACGTCGGCACAATATCGCTGTCGACGGTAGGGGTGTCCTCTCGCTGGTTCAGATCCTTTGCGGTGGCAAGCGTGACGGTTCCGCCATCGGCTGACCATGTCTGGATCCGCCAGTTGTCATAGAGCGTCTGTGCGCTTCCGTTGATGGTGGAGGATCGCCAGACGACCCGTTGCGCGTTGCCGGTGCCGTCCTGCGGTTCGTATGCGCCGGATGTTCTGGCCTGCTTCTGTTCCAGCGGTTTCGTGCCATCCGCAGAGATCATGGCCGCCACATAGGAGGTGATATCGTCGGGGGTGTTGGTGGACGAACCGAATGCCGTGTTTGCGTCGATCGGAATGGAACCGATGACCGAGTAGTCTCCTCCGAACGTCCATGCCCCGGACAGCGTGGCGTCCGTCGCCTGTTGGGAGGCGTCAATGACCGTGGTCGGCGCATCGGCGCCCTTGAATGAGAACGGCAATGACGAATTGTCCTGTTCTGCCGAGACATCATTGCTTGGATTGTCGGAATCGCCGTTGGACGGTGTCGCGGAGCCGTTATTCTGAGTGGTTGCGCTCTGGTTGCCGGGTTGGCCGGATGCCTGGTCCGATCCGTTGCCGCGATGGGTCAGATACAGGCCGAGCGCTGCGGCTATGACGATGATGCATGCCACAGCGCTCGCGATGACCGCGATACGGCGGCGAGCGGACGCCTTGGATTCATTATGGTTATCTGAAATGTTGCTCGCCATGTCGCGTCTTCTTTCATGAAATGGCCGAAGCGGTGCCTGTCTGGATGGTGGGTGATCGGTGCCGAGACCTTTACTCAGCGCGGGGTGACGATGCCGGTATGATCCGCGGTCATGGACACCTGCAGGAAGGTGTCGTTGAGCCAGCGCAGATTGTACGTGGACCTGATCGGGGTCAGCGGATCCACGATGGTGACGTTGCCCGTGTACTGGTTGTAACCGTCCACCACGATCGCATGGTCGAACGTGGAATTCGGGTGACCGTTGAGGTGCGGGCCGCCGCGGCGCTCGCCTTCGACCAGCATGGGGGCGTAACGTGTGTCATAGGAGCGACGCACGGCGTTGCGGATCGTATCGTAGGACGGGCTGGGGTATGAGGTGAAGGAGTCGCTGCCGACCCAGCTGTTCATGCCCTTGGCGATGTCGTAGAACATGACGCCGTTCCACTGCATATTCATGTACCGTGCCAGTGCATCGACGGACAACGCGGTGCCGCTTGCGGAACGGGTGAAGTTGGCCGCGCGGAAGATCATGTATCCGGAGGTGGGGGCGCAGGTGTTATAGCCTTGGGCCAGCCAGGAGATGTTGTGGCTAAACACGGTCTGCTCGGACTTTCCTGCCGGGCCGACGCCGTACCAGGCCAGTCCTTCGTCCTTCCAGCCGGCCTTGACCAGCATGGTGACCTCGTTGCGGTTCAACGTGTAGTTGTGCGCGCCAGCCTTGGCGTTCTTGTTGTACTGGCGGTACAGCGGATACGCGCGGACTACGTCGGAGGAGTACCAGCCGATGCCTTCGTACTTCCAGCCCTTGCGAACCAGCATATCTCTCTCATGGCTGTTGATCGTGTAGTGGTGGTCGCCCGCGTTCGGATTGTACATGCGGTAGACGGGGGTCGTGGACTTGACCGGTGCACGCCAGCCGATGCCCTCGTAGCTCCAGCCCTTCTCCAGCAGCATCTTCCGTTCGTTGGTGTTCATCGTGTAGAAATGCTCGCCCGAGTTCGGGTTGTACATGCGGTACATGTCGACAGAGCCTTCGGACTTGGTTTTCTTCGCCTCGTTCGCGGTCTTGTTGGCGTCCTTACCGGTGACTTTGCCGTTACCGCCGATCCTCATCTGGGTCTCATCGTCAGATTCGTCATCGGTTGACTTGTTCTCGTCCGATGACGCTTCGTCGGACTGCTTGTCGTCAGTGGCGGCGTTCTTCTGCTCGCTCTTCTCGTCGGTGGACGCCTGCGGTTTGTCTGCCTGCTGTTTGTCTTCGCCGTTGACGTTCCCGGATTGCGTGCCGGTTGTGGCGGAATCTTTCTTGTCCGTGGCGTTCGCGTCACCTGACTGCTCGCCGGTTTCGGTCGTTGCGGATTCGGAATCGGACTTATCGGGCTCGTCGGTAGTACCGGACTGGCCGTCTTGCTGTTCCTGATCCGTATCGCTTGTTTCAGACTCATCCGAGGCCTCGCCATTGGCGGTCTGATCCGTCGTGGTGCCGTTGTCGTCGGCTGCGGAGGCATCCTGCTGATCGTCGGTCGTCGCCGTCTCGTCGGATTGCGCTTCGGTTTGGGTCTCGGCCTGATTGTCGCCGTCCGTCTCGGACTGCTGAACTGGAGCGGACGTCGTGCCGGAATTGGTGGCGGGCTCATCCGTCGGAGTGGATTCCTGCGCCCAGGCCGCCGGCGCGCAGGCGAACAACGCCGTTGCGCACAGTACGGCGGTAGTGGTCAAAATGCTGCGATGAACTCGGTCCGTGCGTCGTGACGATCGCATGATACTTCTCTCCCTACTGCACATCGAACATGTCAGGTATAACCCTTCCGTTATAGCAGTTAAGGGGGTCTGATTGAACGTTTGGTGTCGCGGATAAGTGGACGATGCGATCCGCTCGGATAATGGCTATGCTGGTGAACGGGCAAGAAGGAAGGGAGCCAGTGGCGATGTTTCAAATGACGAAGTTGCACGCGATACGTGTGTTGGGATTAATGGTCGTCGCCGCGGTATCGATACTCATGCTGGTTATGCCCGGAAGCGACGCGATGGCGGATTCCGGCGGCGTGCGCGACATGTACCGTCTGTACAATCCGAACTCGGGGGAGCACTTCTATACCGCCGACGGCAATGAACGCAACAGTCTGGTGAATGTTGGGTGGACGTATGAGGGCATCGGCTGGCGTGCGCCGATGAAGTCGAGCGTGCCGGTCTACCGTCTGTACAATCCGAATGCCGGTGACCACCACTATACGATGAACAGTTACGAACGTGATTCGCTCGTGCGGTCCGGATGGCGGTACGAGGGCGTCGGCTGGTATTCGTCGGATACGAACCGTGCATATCCGCTGTACCGACAGTACAATCCGAACGCCAGATCGGGCGCACACAATTACACGTTGAACCGCAACGAGGTCACTATGCTGGTCAAGGCCGGATGGAAGGACGAAGGACTAGCCTGGTACGGCGTCGGGGGAGATGTCGCAGCGCCTCAGCCGCAGTACCGACGTCCATCCGGTGGAACCTACCCGAATCTTGGCACCATCGCGAACCTCAGCATTGATGTGTCCATCGCCGACCAGCGAGTGTATGTGAAGAGCGGATCGACCGTGGTTTACACGTTGATCGCATCCACCGGCATGAACGACGCGACGCCGCGCGGCACGTTCCGCATCGGTGATCGCGGAGGATCTTTCTATAATCCGTCGGAAGGCATGGGAGCCAATTACTGGGTCGCGTTCGAACCAACGAATATGTACCTGTTCCACTCGGTGCCGACCGATGCCGCTGGCCGTTACATCGTTTCCGAAGGCAACAAGCTCGGACATCCCGCATCCCACGGTTGCGTACGCCTGAGCATTCCCGACGCGCAGTGGTTCTACGGCCAGGTTCCGCGTGGCACGGTGGTCAACATTCACTGACCGCCTATAATGGGACTTTGGAGCAATCGTCGTGGATTCTCCGGAGAGATCAGAACAGAAAGGAGAGAACATGAAGAATGTCATGCGTCGTGCGTTCGCGGCAATGGTCGCGATGCTGATGATGTGCGTGTCGTTCGTGGCATTGCCGTCGAGCGCGATGGCCGATACCGGAGGCGTGCGCGATATGTACCGTGTGTACAACCCGAACTCTGGCGAGCACTTCTACACGGCAGACAGCAACGAGCGCGATCATCTGACCGGTCTCGGCTGGAAGTACGAGGGCATCGGCTGGAAGGCCCCGGTCAAGTCGAGTGTGCCTGTCTACCGCATGTACAATCCGAACGTCGGCGACCATCATTACACGATGAACGCCAACGAGCGCGACATGCTGGTCCGCGTGGGCTGGAAGTACGAGGGCATCGGCTGGTATTCGTCGGATACGAATCGTGCATACCCGCTGTACCGTCAGTACAATCCGAACGCCAAGGTCGGCTCGCACAACTACACGTTGAACACTAACGAGCGCGACATGCTCGTGCACGCGGGATGGAGCGATGAAGGCCTGGCATGGTACGGCGTCGGCGGTGGATCCGCGGCTCCTGCCCCCTCCCAGCCCAGCCAGCCCACGGAACCGTCCAAGCCGTCGGTGACGGGCCGAGTCATCACCCCGGGCGCGTGGTGCAAGAAATCCGAAGCCGGCGAGAAGGGTGTGAGCAAGACTGGCGAGCAGTATGTCTGCGCCTACCATGACGGTAACAAGATACCGCACTGGTACCCGGCGAACTGACGACGATTTGAATTATCAGAGCAATAGGGCGGTAATCGTGAGATTCCGCCCTATTGCCATGAAAGGACTCAGATGATCACGAAGATGGCTCATGCCGTGCACAGTGTCTGGGAACGATACGTCATCATCGCGGCGATCCTGTTGATCCCCAACCTATGCTGTCTCTACGCGGCATGGCCGGGATTCATCCAAGCCGATCATCAGGCCACCATCACCGGCATTGTCACGGGTGAGCCTTCGCAGTGGCACTCGCTGGTGTGGGGTTATCTTGCCGTGCCGTTCATGTATCTCACACCGTCGTACGGCTTCTACGGATTCGTGCAGATCGCATGTTTCGTGGCGGCCGTTACGTTCTCTCTGTATCGGCTGGAATGGATCGGACTGTTGTCTGCAAAAGCGTGCGTGATCGCGGCGGTGTTGTTCGCGCTGTGCCCTACGTTTCTGATGTACAACCTGCTGTACAGTTCCGATCTGATCTTCGCCTATGTATTGCTGTCACTTACGGTGATGCTGATCGAATTGTCCGTGACGCACGGCGAGGCGCTGGAACGCCGCTGGTTCATCGTGACGTTCGGATTGCTGTTGTTGCTCGCATTCGAACTGCGTAAGAATGCCGCGTTGATCATCGTGTTTGTGTTCATTGCACTCATGATCCGTTATACGGCGGTGCGCGTTCGGGTCGTGGTCCTGTTCGCCGCCATTGCCGCTGCGGTCATCACCCTGAGTCTGCTGTTCGGCGTGGCGTTGCATGCCCAGCCGTCCCCTTCACAGGAGATGTTGTCGGTTCCCGCGCAGCAGATAGCTCGGGCCGTGCGAGACGACGGCGATATTCCGCCGTCAGCCGCTGGAATCATCGACACGGTTCGCAGTCGTGAGGATTGGAAGAACCTCTATGATCCCATCACCGCGGATCCGGTCAAAACCGGCACGGCATTGACTCCTGATTTTGCGAAGGCATGGTTCGAGATCGGCATCCGCAACCCCCGATCCTATGTCCATGCATATCTTGACATGATGTATCCGTTCTGGCAGCTCACTCCTGACGCGGGGAACATCATGATCGGCATCGATTTTTCCAATCATGATGAACTGACCATCGGCACGTGCAGGAATGCGTGCCGTGGCGGGTATGTGAGTCAGTTTTCGCCGAGACAAACCAGGGCGCAAAGCTTCTTCTCCGGCATCTACTATCGCATCGCCGGCATGCGTCTTCCTCTGGTGGCGGACGTGATGAATTTCGTGTTCTTCAACCGTGCGTTACCATTGTGGACGATGATCGTCGGTTTGTGCATCGCGGCGCGCAGACGCGCGACCAATGATTACCTGACGGTGACGATACCCCTGTACGCGACATTGCTGTCGCTGCTGTGCTTCGCGCCGGTGCCGATGTTCCGATATTCGCTGCAGATGTACTATCTGCTGCCGGTGATACTGCTGTATCTTCGTCGTGTGGCAGTCGGTAGGGCCGAACCGTCACCGGTTGCGCAGACGTTGCAGCAAGGCGAATCTGTTTGATTCAAGAATGAACGTTTTGCGGTTGTTCTTGGCTATGACGTCAAGAATGATGCCCGTTACGATGAGTAGCAGCCCGGCGATCACCAGCATGACCGCGCCGATCAGCGTCGGGAAATGAGTGACCAGACCGGTCTGCCAGAATTCGATCAGTACAGAACAGCACAGGACGAACCCGATCAGTCCCACTATGAAACCGCTCCCCGCGAAGAACGGTAATGGCTTGTACTCGCGGATCAGACGGAAGATGGTGTTGATCACCTTGATACCGTCGCCGACTGTGTCGAGTTTGCTGACGGAGCCGGCGGGACGATCACGGTACTGGATGGGCATCTCGTATAGACGCAGGTTATTGTTCAGCGAATGGATGGTCATTTCGGTCTCGAGCTCGAAACCTCGAGACAGTATCGGATATGTCTTTGCAAAGGTGAAGGTGAACGCGCGATAGCCGGTCATAATGTCGGTCACATCCGCGTGAAACAGGCTGTTGATCGAGCCTCGCACCAGACGGTTGCCGAAATTGTGGAACGGACGCTTGTTCTCCTTGAAATACGTGGAGCTCAGACGGTCGCCGATGACCATATCGTAGCCTTCGAGCAGTTTGGCGATCATGGCCGGGGCGGCATCGGCCGGATACGTGTCGTCGCCGTCGGCCATGACATACACGTCGGCGTCGATGTCCTCGAACATCGCGCGGATGACATTGCCCTTGCCCTGACGAGGCTCCCTGCGCACAATCGCGCCTTCAGCGGCGGCGATCTGCGCGGTCCGGTCGGAAGAATTGTTGTCGTACACATAAATGGTCGCATCAGGCAGGCTCTTACGGAAGTCTCGTACAACCTTGCCGATGGTCTGTTCCTCGTTATAGCAGGGCAGTAGCACCGCGACTTCAGGGGACTGTTCGAAAACCATGTCGTGTATCTTTCTCTCGGCGAACCTGCGCAGCTCAGTATACCGCGCGACGCGGCATTTCCTGTCTTGCCTCATAAAGTCATCGTGGGCGGGGAACGCCGCTTTGCTATGATGCAGGGATAGGTCACAGGGTTATGTCGTTGAAGGAAAGGCGTCGCTTGGGTATGCGCAGACTCCGGAAAGCCATTGATATATATGGAAGGGAAGCGCTCGCGACATTGGTGGCGATGGCGGCGTCCGCCTGTCTGACCGTGATTTCGCCCCGGTTCCTGAGTTCGCTGTTTCACTTGGACAGCGTCGATATGACTCGGTCGGTCGTCATCATTCGTTTTCTCTGGTTTGCGATGCCGGTGTCGCTGCTGTGCTTCCTGTTGTTCTGTGGGTCTCGTCGCACCGGCGAATGGCTACACCGGTACCGATGGGCCATCGGAGTCGTGTTCATTGCGGCCGCGGTGTTGCTGAACGTCAGTGGATCGTCGTTGGGCATGTGGAACGACTGGCTTGGCCATGACATGTCGCAGGGCGTCGTGTGGGGCACTCCGCGTAGCATCCGTTCGGATGAATACATCGTCGGCACGCCGCTTGCGTTCTCCCAAGCGTACAACGGCTACGGGTATTTCAACGACCTGTTCGGTAACAAGGCCGCCGACATGTTCATCATCAAAGACGCTCCCGTCATCACTTGGGCGGAGATCTTCCGTCCGTTCCACTGGGGATACCTCGTGTTCGGCAGCGCCCGGGGGCTGGCGTTCTATTGGTCGGCCCGCCTGGTCGTGCTGTTCTTGGCGGCGTACGAATTCTTCCTGTGCGTCACGAACGAGAGGATCGACGGTGTGCCGTCGGAGCAGATAAAGCACAAGGGAGTCGCATGTTTCGGCGCGGCCTTGATCACGTTTGCTCCTCTGACGCAGTGGTGGTTCGCGGTCAATTCACTGCCGGAGATGCTGATTGCCATGTTTACTGCCATCGTATGCTTCGATCGGTATCTGCTTGACACGCGCTCCGGCAGACGGGCGGCGTATCTGGCGGTGATCCTCGGATGCGCCGGCATGTACGCTTTGTCGCTGTATCCAGCCTGGCAGATCACGCTGGGATATGTGTTGGTGGTGCTCATCTTGTTCACAATCGTGCGTCGCTGGTCACGCATTCGTATCCATGCCGTTGACGTCGCGGTCATCGCGGTCGAACTGCTGGTGTTTGCCGGGATCATGACCACGGTCGTCATGCTGTCGTTCGATACGATTCAGTCGACGATGAACACGGTCTATCCGGGGTCGAGGAAGTCGGTCGGCGGTGGATACCAATGGCCGCAGCTGTTCTCCTCGACGGCGACGCTGATGCTGCCGTTCAAGGAATTCGTGGTGAAGCCGGGTGTGGCCCTGAACACGGTCGAGATCTCGTTATTCGTAGACTTGTTCCCGGTCGGCATCGTGCTGTCCGTGATCAATATGGTGAAGGCCCGCAAGGCGGATGTGCTGGGCGTTCTGCTGATCGTGGTTGTAGCGGTGCTTGCCGTGTTCATGTGCGTCGGATTTCCGTTGTGGCTTTCCTCGGCACTGATGCTGACCGCCGTGCCATCTGGCCGGGCGATGGTCGCCTTCGGTGTGGCCAACATCATCCTGCTGGTGCGAGCGGTGGCGCAGCGGCAACAGCATTTGCCCGTGGCGTGGATCGTCCTGATCGGCATTGCCTATGCCGCCGTCGACCTATGGGGTGCCCGCCGGGTGTATTCGACGTATATGAATCTGCCGGCTTGCCTGGTGTGCGTCGCGTTCTGTGTTGTGTTTGTGATGTCGGTGTTGCTGAGGGGTGCTATCGTGCGATTCGTGGCGACGATCGTGTCCGTGGCGGTGCTTTTCGTATCTGGCATGTCGGTCAACCCGGTGCAGCATGGAACTGCGCCGCTCACCGAACAGCCGATGATCACGCAGATACGTTCCGTGCAGCAGAATGATCCCGGCATGTGGGTGACTGACGGCACGGACAGCGCGATACTGGCCAATCTGCTGGTCGCTAACGGCATCCGCACATTGAATGCACTGGAGGTAACTCCCGATATGGATACCTGGCGTAAGCTCGATCCCGATGGTGCCCAAGAAAAGACGTACAACCGATACGCCTATATCTCCGTCAACCTCGAACAAGACGCGCAGCAGACGTTCCAGCTGATCTCTCCGGACATGTATCTGCTGCGTATTTCCCCCGCTCAGCTGAAATCGCTGGGAGTCTCCTACATTCTGACAGACAAGGATTTGACCGCACAGCAGTTCGACGGCTATACGTTCGAGCAGGTCGGTCAGATGATCGATGGACGTACGCCTTATCGGATCGTGAAGCGGTAAGCTATGCCGCCGGTGATTCTCCAATCCGGCAGGTAATGTTGATATTTGGCTGATAGAACATACGGTTTCGCTGTGTTTGAGGAGTTGTGTCTGTGAATAACATTCTGGAGATTTTCACGAGGAAGAATCGTCTGTTGCTCAAGGCCATGGTCAGCACGGATTTCAAACTTCGCTACCAGCAGTCCTTCCTCGGATATATCTGGTCCATCCTGAAACCGTTGCTGTTGTTCACCATCATGTACATGGTGTTCGTGCGGTTCCTCAAGTTCGGCGCTGATGTGCCCCATTTCTCCGTCGGCCTACTGCTTGGCATCATCCTGTGGAACTTCTTCAACGAGACCACCACCGGCGGCATGATGTCCATCGTCGGTCACGGCGATCTGCTGCGCAAGATACATTTCTCCAAATATGTCGTGGTCATCGCTTCATCCATGAGCGCCATGATCAATTTCGGTATCAATTTCGTTGTCGTGATCATCTTCGCCGTGATCAACGGCGTTCATCCGACGTGGTCGTGGATCCTGATTCTGCCCATTGTACTCGAACTGTATCTGCTCGCTTTGGGCATCGCCTTCTTCCTGAGCGCAGTGTACGTCAATCTGCGTGATTTGAATCCGATCTGGGAGGTGTTGATGCAGGCGGGCTTCTACGCGACGCCGATCATCTACCCGATTTCCCTGATCGCGTCAAAAGCCGGCGCTTATGGCCCTCTCATCGCAAAACTCGACCTGATCCTTAACCCGATGGCACAGATCGTTCAGGATGCCAGGCACGTCATGATCGCTCCCGAGAACCCGACCATATGGGAATGGGTGAGTAATCCGTTCATCGCCGCGTGGCCGGTCGTGTTTTCGGGGCTCATTTTCATTGGCGGATTGTGGTATTTCACTGTAAAGTCCGATTACTTCGCGGAATTGGTGTGATGGTGGCTGAGGAAAAGAACATGATCGATAAGCGTATTGACACTCGTCCCGTGGCACTTCGTGTGGAGCATGTTTCCAAGAGGTTCAAACTGCCGACCGAACGTGCGGGCAGTTTGAAGAACATGCTCTTCAACTGGATACGTGGCATTCGTGGATACCGCATCCAGGAAGTCCTGAACGACATCTCCTTTGAAATCAGGCAAGGCGAATTCTTTGGCATCGTCGGTAAGAACGGTTCCGGCAAATCGACCTTGCTGAAGCTGATCTCCCAGATCTACAAGCCCAATGCGGGCACCATCACTGTGAACGGCAAACTGGTGCCGTTCATCGAATTGGGAGTCGGCTTCAATCCCGAGCTCACCGGTCGCGAGAACGTGTACCTCAACGGAGCCATGCTGGGTTTCTCCAATGAGGAGATCGACGCACTGTACGACGATATCGTCGACTTCGCCGAGCTCGGCGACTTCATGGAGCAGAAGCTCAAGAACTATTCATCCGGCATGCAGGTGCGTCTCGCGTTCTCGGTAGCTATCAAGTCGAAGGGTGATATCCTCGTGCTTGACGAAGTGCTTGCCGTCGGAGACGAGGCATTCCAGAAGAAATGCCAGAATTATTTCTTCGAAGCGAAGCGTAACAAGAAGACCGTCATTCTCGTCACCCATTCCATGCCGGATGTTCGCCGCTACTGTGACCGGGCCATGCTGATTCAGGACGGCAGGATTGCCAAGATCGGCGATCCCGACGAAATCGCCGACGCGTATTCCGATTCGTTCCTGCCTCCGCGCGAAGTCGTTGAGGCACAGCAGGAGCAGGCGAAAATACGCAATGCAGTAACCGTGAACACGGTGGAGACGCTGGTTGGCGACGAGCCGCAGAAATTCCTCTCGGAGCAGGAGGATTTTTCGATCGTCGTCGATTTCGACAGTGACCGTGCGGTTCCGCTGTCCCAGTTGTTCATAGACGTGTATGACGGACGCAATGTGCCGGTTCTGTCGGTGTCGTTCGGCAACGATGACACGCAGCTGCAGGCCGGACATCATACCGCCGTGTTCGAGGTTGACAACGTTCTGGCCTTCGGGGATTTCCGGATCAATGCGGCGTTGCAGAACGACAACGAGCGCATCCTGTTGGCGGAGAACGCCTGCCGCTTCCACATCAAGGGTACGGCCACGCCCGTGATGTCCGTGGTGAATCCGGATACCTCCGTCCGTGTGCATATCGATCCGCCCCGACATGAATAAACGTAACGTGCCAAGCATCAGTGAGAAACGGGAGAGAACATGCTGACTCCATTGAACAACCGCACGTACCAGGTGACCATCGACGCAATCGAGCACGCGAAGATCGGTGACCAGTCCAAGACGGTCATCTCGGGATGGTCTGTGGACAAGATGCGCAAGACCGCGCTGCCATTGGCGGTGGAGGACCGGCGCATCACCGTGTCGAGGCAGCCGCGCATCGACATCGACAAGATATACGATCTGGACGCCGGAGAACAGGCGGGTTTCAAGATCATCGTCCCTGACGGCATCGATACGTTCAAGCTGTTGTGCAATACTCCGGGAGGGGCAATCGCAAAAAGCATCAGTGTCTCGAAGATCTTCGGACAGTTCCGCAAGGAATACGTGTTCAGAAGAATGGATCAGATGCTCTATTACATCACGCACTTGTGGACTCCCAAGGGCATGAAGGCATTTATGGGAGCAGTGAAACGCCGATTCGTCAAGGAGCAGACTTTCTACGAATCCTGGATCAAGCGGCATGAGACCATGAGCCGACAGGATGCCGAGAAGATCATGGCGTCGTTCACCCACAAACCGCTGATCTCTGTGGTGACTCCTGTGTACAACGTCGATGAGGTGTGGCTGCGCAAGTGCGTCGATTCCATGCGCGACCAGTGGTACGACAACTGGGAACTGTGTTTGGCCGACGACCATTCCCCGTCACCGCATGTTCGGCCTCTGCTCAAGCAGCTTGCGGAAAGCGACCACAGAATCAAGATCGTGTTCCGTGAAGAAAACGGTCGCATCGCGAAGGCCACGAACTCGGCCATTGAACTGGCGACCGGCGATTACATCGGCTTCATGGACAACGACGATGAACTCGCTCCGCAGGCCCTGTTCGAAGTCGTGCGGGCACTGAACGAGCATCCCGATACTGATTTCGTCTACACCGATGAGGACAAGATCGACGAAAAAGGCACTCGATTCGATCCGTTCTTCAAGCCAGACTATTCTCCGAACCTGTTGCTCGGTCACAACTACATCACCCATTTCGTCGTGGTTGGCCGTGAACTGTTGAACAAGGTCGGTCCGTTGCGCAGTGAATACGACGGCAGCCAGGACTACGATTTTGTGCTTCGCGCGACGGAACAGGCGCATAGGGTGCATCATATCCCGCAGATGCTGTACCATTGGCGAACGCTCGCGAGCTCCGTGGCCGGCGATCCTCGCAGCAAGATGTATGCGTATGAGGCCGGGCGTAAGGCGCTTGAGTCCGCTCTCCGGCGCCGAGGCATCACTGGTACGGTTCGTATGCTCGACAATCTCGGCACCTATAAGATCGACTATGCCGTCGGCGCCCCGTCCGTGGCCGTGTTGGCGTCGTCATATTCGGAGGATCAGCTCAAGCGGCTCAGAGCAATGACGGACTACCCGGCCTTCTCCGTGATTCCTGTCACGCCGGACACCGTCAACGCGACCGCGGAAAGCCGCACGGAAGACCTGATCGTCCTGCTGAACGGGCTCAAACCCGATGGTTCCAGCTGGTTGCATGACATGGTCAACTATTCTCTTGATGGTTTGATCGGTGTCATCGGTGGCAAGATCTTTGATACCAAAAAGCGTGTGGTGAACGTGGGGGTGACGTTGCGGGCACTGCGTCAATGCGAACCGTTCGAGATGCGTGGTGAATGGGATGAGGGCATCGGATATTACTTCCGCGACCTGCTGCCGCGTGACATGTTCGCCGTCACCGAGGACTGCATGCTGGCTCGACGTAAGGAGTTCATCGAGCTCGGCGGACTCGACACCCGACTGAAGCCTGGACTGCGCGGCATCGACTATTGCGCGCGTATGTACCAGCAGACCGGTCATACCGTGTTGTGGCAGCCGTACTCGGTGTTCATCGATGCCAAGAAGAGCCATCTGACCATTGACAAGACATCGTGCATCGAATATCTGAAGATGCACCGTAACCTGGCCGATCCGTTCGCCTCCGTATGCTTCCCTCCTAGTGATCACGAACAGAATGGCATCGCGTCCTCGATTGACAGCGTTGATGTGTCTTCGGACGGTTCGATTATCCGGGTCACCGGATGGGCTGCCGATCTGCATGAAGGCGAGGAAGTGAGCATCGCGCTGGCCGATTCCCGATGGGCCATGTTGTCCGACGTTGAACGATACGGGCGTCCGGACGTGAATTCCGCTTTGCCGGTGCCGGCCAACGCCATTCTCGGTTTCCACGCCGAAATCGCCGTCAGCGGGGGACGAAAGCATCTTGTCGACGCCAAGCCGGCTCTTGTGTTATCTACGCCGACCGATACCAAAAAGGTGGATATCAAGGTCCAGGCTTCCCCCGTGCTCGCCGCACTTGCTTCGTTTGGTCGCAAGGCCGCGCTGATGCGCCACCCGCGCAGCACCGTCAGGCGTCTGATCGACAAGTATTGGGCTCCGCGCCGGCAGCGGCAAATGTATCAGAAACTGATCGTGCGTACCGAACGGTATGATCTCGCGCAGGTGGAACGTGACATTGCTGCATTCTCGTATAAGCCCTGCATCTCCTTGCTGGTGCCCGTCTACAACGTTGAACCGCGGTGGCTGGAGAAGTGCGTTGATTCCGTCCTTGGCCAGTACTATTCGAACTGGGAGTTGTGTCTGGCCGACGATCATTCGACGGAGCCGCACGTTCGCCCGTTACTGGAACAGTATGTCAAGCGTGATCCGCGCATCAAGGTGGTGTTCCGTGAGGAGAACGGCCACATCTCCAAGGCGACGAATTCGGCGCTGGAGATCGCGACCGGCGAATTCGTCGGTCTGCTGGACAATGACGACGAGCTTGCACCTCAGGCCCTCTATGAGGTCGTCAAACTGCTGAACCGGCATCCCGACACGGATTTGATCTATAGCGACGAAGACAAGGAAGACGAGGAGGGACACCGTTCCGACCCGCATTTCAAGCCCGACTATTCGCCGGATCTGCTGCTGAGCACGAACTACATCAGCCATTTCGGCGTCTATCGGAAATCCATTGTCGACGAGATCGGCGGCTTCCGTGCCGGGTATGAGGGCTCTCAGGACTACGATCTGGTGCTTCGTTTCGTGGAGAAGACCGATCCGTCTCGCATCCGGCACATCGCCAAGGTCCTGTACTACTGGCGCACGTTGGCGACGTCTACGGCCTCCAGTGGTGGGGCGAAGAGCTACGCTTCCGATGCCGGCCTGCGCGCGCTGCGCTCCGCTGTGAAACGACGTGGCATCGCCGCGCAAGTGGTTCCTTCGTTGGCCGGTGGCATCTACCATGTGCATTACGACATCGCCAGTCGTGATCTGGTGTCGGTGATCATTCCCACCAAGAACGGGTATGACAATATCGAGCGATGCGTCAGCTCGATCATCGACAAAACCGACTACGGTAACTATGAGATCATCATTGCGGACAACGGCAGCAGCAATCCGAACATGTGGAATCTGTACAAGCGGTACCAGCAGAAGCTCGGAGACCGATTCCGTGTCGAGGAGATCGATATCCCATTCAACTTCTCCCGTATCAACAACATGGCCGCGGAAAAGGCGAATGGCAAGTACCTGTTGTTCCTTAACGACGATACCGAAGTGATCAGCCCGTCATGGATGACCCGCATGGTGTCGTTCGCTCAGCTTGATCGCATCGGCGTAGTGGGAGCGAAACTGTACTATCCCACGGAAACCATCCAGCATGCCGGAATCGTACTTGGTCTTGGTGGTGCTGCTGGCCACATTCAGGTTGGTTTCCCCCGTTCGTACTTCGGTTACTTCGGCCGTCTGATCGAGAATGTGAACTACTACGCGGTCACTGCGGCGTGCTGCATGGTCAAGGCAGAGGATTTCAGAGCTGTGGGAGGCTTTGATGAGGTGCTCGCCGTGGCATATAATGACGTCGATCTGTGCATCCGCATTCACGACCAACTGCATCGCGATAATGTCTGGTCCTGCGAGACGGAGCTGTACCACTATGAATCCGTGACCCGCGGATATGATGTGGAAAGCAAGAACAAGAAGGCTCGTCTTGAACGGGAAGCCGCGAAGTTCCAGGCAAAGTATCACGATATCGTCGAAAACGATCCGTACTATAATCCGAATCTATCGCGCACGTCCGGTAATTACTGGGTGAAGGAACGATAGACGATAACGAGCGGGGCAGTCGGAATGACTGCCCCGCTCGCGTTACTTCAGGTTTTTGATGTGCTGATCGTATACGTGTTTTTCTGCCAAACGTAACCGATACAGAAGGAAGCATCGCATACGTTGTATCGGCGAAAGCTGTGCCAGCAATGTGCGGATACGGTCACGATCCTCTGCCTGGGCTAGTTGGTTTCCAGGATCTGACACGTCCGGAGCATGGGTGGCCTCGTGATGCTGCTCGATCATGATGTAGTAGCTGCGGGCGGGCGTGATACCGTGATCCAAAGCGTACCGGAAGTTTGCTATGCCGGCCTGCACATTGTCATGGAAGAACACCGCTCCGGCTTCCTTGTGCGTCACCGATCCCGCCGATTGCAGCCAGTTGTACAGATTCACATCGATATCGGCCACTTTGTTCATGCGTGAGTACAACTCGCCGGCGACCATCACATCCTGCGCATACATGCCTTCGGGGAACCTCAGGCCGTTCCACAGCTCCCGCCGGTACAGTCGGCACCAGTTCGCTTCGTTGAAATACCGGGCTTCGGTGTTATGTCCGAACGTGTCGCCCAGTACACGCAGGGTTTTACAGAACACCGTCTGATAGGCGAGAAGCGGATTGCGGAACACAGTGATTCTCTTCGGTTCAGCCGCGCCGATCGCAGCTTTCCGAGCCACGGTCTCCAGCTGCGATACACCGAACTGATGCCAACGCGCCTTGCTCATGTCGGCACCGGTCGATTCGAGTGAGTGCAATAGCAGCTCGATGTTCCGTCGATCAAGGATGTCGTCGTTGTCCACGAATGCGATATAGTCGCCGGAAGCGGCGTCCAACCCTGCGTTCTGGGCTTTGGCGATACCTCCGTTGGGCTGGTGAATGACCGTCACACGTGGATCGGCCGCCGCATATGCATCGCAGATCGCCGGCGACGAGTCCGTCGCACCGTCGTCAACGAGAATCACCTCGATGTTGCGATGGCTCTGTGCAAGGATCGAGTCGACGCAATGACGCAGATACCGTTCCGCGTTGTACACCGGAACGATGATCGAGACAAGGCTGTTGGCGGGCATGGGCGAGGACTTTCTAGGTCGCGTTGTACGGTTATCGACTGTTCCAGTATGTCACAGACACGCGGGATGTCACTTCGATGCGACCGTGAAGAAATCGGTATCGTCGAGATATCCCTTGCCGGCGGTCATATCGTATTGGATCAGTTCGTAATCCGTGATGAGTTGTTTGGCCTTATCCGAAAGATCCTTGTATCGCACAGGATTGCCTTCGGCATCCAGATAGACGGTAGCGGAGTCATCGCCGAATCCATGTGTGCCGAGCACCAGTCGTCCCAAAGCGGGAATTTCGTCATGAACTTGACGCAGCATCTCGAGATATGCTGAGATCTTGGTGTCCATGTGCTCGGATGCCATCGTCATGAAGAAATTGGACGAGGCATAGCTCGCAGTCCCCGCATTGATCTTCTTGTTGCCGGCCGATGCCTGATTCGACCATATGAAGTAGTCGGTCTCATGCAGCGATAGCGTATTGTTCTCGTCGCTGGCGGCGGTCTGGTAAATGCCGGGCAGATGATCGCCGTAGAAGATCACCGTGACTGGCTTGGACATCTGATCGAGTTGGGCGAGGAAATCCGCCGTGGCCTGATCGGTGAGGCTGACGCCCTTCGCATACGTGTCGACGGATGTCTTCTCGTCTCCGGAGATCGCCGAGGTGTCGGCCTCCTTGAACTGGTTGTTCGCATACCAGTCGTTGTACGGCATGTGGTTCTGCATGGTGACGAGTTGCACGAACTGGTGTTTCGCCCCGTTGGCGTTCAATGCGTCCACCACGCTTTGGTATGCCGCCGCGTCACTGGTTACTGGCGCATTGTCGATGCGCTCCTGATGTGCGATGGGCGGGTTGCTGTCCAGCGTGTAGAAGTGGCTGAATCCGAACTTCTTATAGTCCGAATCGCGCAGGTACATGTTCTTCACGTACGGGTGGAATGCGATCGATCCTTGTTCTCCGTACTTGGCGTTCCATATCTGGTTGAACGTGTACGGGTTCTTCTGGTGTGGCACGAGCTCCTGGTACGGCGACTGCATGGAATCGTCGAACAGGCCCATACTCAATCCGGTCAGAGCCTGGTATTCGATGTTCGCGGTACCGCCGCCGTATCCGGGCGAGAGCATCAGGCCGGAGGTTGTCGTGGTTTTCAGCGCGCGGATGTTCGGCATCGGATCCTCGGTGAACGTGATGCCGGGCACGCGCGTCGGGTCGGAGAACGACTCGGACAGGATCATGATCACCGTGCTGTCGGTGAAATTGTTCGTGCGTTCGGTGTTGGTTTGCTTTGCCGCGGTCGAATACCGCTGAGCCAGTTCCTGCATCGCGGCCTTGTTGTAGCCGTCCGGCTTGTCCATCGTCTTCGCGTGCGCCAGACGCAGAAAGTTCATCGCCGGGCCGTTGGCACGGGCATCGCCAAGCGAATCCCATAACTGCGCGGCGTCTCCCATGCTCGTCGCCCACTCGTATGACCACGAGCCGGGGATGCCGAGATTCCACGTGAACGAGAACAGGGTCGCGGCGCTCACGATCACGGTGACAAGCCGCGTGCAGTTGCCGGCGATGACCTTCGGATTGCGGAACGGATGCTTCCAGCGGAACGGGATTACACAGGTGCGGCGATCGAGGATTTGTAACGCTACACAGATCACCACAAGCAGCACAAGCCCTTTGATCGAACGATGCACCAAGGCAAGATCATCCTGCGGAATGAACGACCAGATCTCGCCGGTATTGCCGCCGGACAGGAAACTCAGGTCGGAGGGGATGATCGGCTCGCTGCGCAACGCGACCTTGATATGGTTGGCTACCGCGAACACCAGCATGACGGACGAGAATACGGCCGTCGCGATCCAGAACCGGTTGAGCAGGAACACCAGAACCAAATAGATCAGGCCGAGTACCAAAAAATTGAGCAAGGCATTGCGTTGCTGGAATAGCCAGACCTGCACCACGAATTTCGTGAGCTGCCCGGCAATGCTATTCCACGCCTTCGTCGACGTGTCGACCGCGTTGGGATCGGCATACGTCGGTTCCGCATAGACGCTCCACTGCAGCAGCAAGGTGGCCGAAACCGTGACGATCGTGAAGACGACCGCGTAGAACGCGTATGAAAAGCGGATACGTCTGTTCCACAGGTTTCGTGCGATATCGAAGGCTGTGTTCAATATGGTGCCGAATCGGGACTGCATGAACGGTTCCATCCGCGTGCGGCATCGCGCGCAGAACCTGGCGAATCCGAAACGGTCTTCGACCGGGCGCTGCGCAGTCGTGTCCGCTGAATCAGATTGTGGGTCGGAAGAAGTCATGTATTCCGTCATCGAGCATCCATCTAATAATTAGGGTTGAGTGACTCGGATATTGTAGTCGGAGGCTGAGAACTCCCTA
Organism: Bifidobacterium sp. SO1; assembly: GCF_018555335.1. NCBI lineage: Bacteria > Bacillati > Actinomycetota > Actinomycetes > Bifidobacteriales > Bifidobacteriaceae > Bifidobacterium > Bifidobacterium sp. SO1. The sequence continues at coordinate 177,136 of NZ_JAFEJR010000005.1, forward strand.
TTTGCAAGGGAAATTGTGTACTCTGGGTGGCGCGCAGCAGACTGCCGCCTGATACCTACCTTCTTATATCATGTCAATGATTGTTTGTGTTCACGAGGACCGAGGTAAGTATGCCCACGATGAAATTCGCCAATATCCTGCTGGAGAGGAACCCGCGTTCGCTGAGCTATCCCTCCCTGTACTGCAAGGCTGACGGGCCGGTCATCGAAGACGAGGCCGCGACCGACGGTTCCTGGCTGCTGTACACCAAGGGCGAATACGACTTCTCCACATACTTCAACTCCCTGTCGGTGCAGAAGCTGCGCAAATACACGAACGCGACGAAGTTCTTCCTGCACCTCGAACTCAAAGGCGCCGCGGCGCATGTCATCGAAACCAAGGGCGGCGTGTTCTCCGCGCACCCCGAACCGGTCGAATCCGTGACCGCCGACCTGCCGGCGAGCGACGACTGGCAGAGCGTCGACCTCGAACTGGAAGTGGACGAGGACGCGGTGATCGTCGGCTTCACCATCACCACCGACGGCCAGGTCGCCATCCGCAACAGCTGCTACTCGCTCGAATACACCGGCGAGGCGCGCCCGATCGAACTGGCGCTCGCCACCGCCACGTTCAAGAAGGAAAGCTTCATCGAGCGCAACATCGGTCTGGTCAAGAGCCAGATCCTCGCCTCCGATGAGGACATCGCAAACCACTTCCACATGTACGTCATCGACAACGGCCGCACGCTCGACGTCGACAAGCTCAGCGACGAGCACGTCACCGTGCGTCCGAACCAGAACGTCGGCGGCGCCGGCGGCTTCACCCGCGGCATGATCGAGGCGATGGGACAAGAAGTTCCTGCCACCAACATCCTGCTCATGGACGATGACGTGGCGGTCTCCCCGGAGAGCATCAAGCGCACCTACAACCTACTGCGCCTGCTCAAGCCCGAATACCACGACGCGATGATCTCCGGCGCGATGCTCAACTACGAGATCGGCGAGGACCAGTGGGAGGACACCGGCTGGATGACTGATCGTGGCGCGTGCCGTCCTGCAAAACCTCCGCTGCGTCTTACTCAGTTTGAAGATATCGTCTATAACGAATGCTTTAGGATGCCAAAAGATATCCTCAAGCGCAAGCAGCGATACGCTGCATGGTGGTACTGCTGCATCCCGATCAGCGTCATCAAGGAGAACGGTCTGCCATTGCCATACTTTGTACGTCTTGATGATGCCGAATATGGCGTGCGTTGCGGCAAGGAGTTCATCACCATGAATGGCCTGTGCATCTGGCACATGGCTTTTCATCTTCGCTATAACGCAGCAGTGGAACGTTACCAAACGACTCGTAATGGTTTTATTGCACACTGTACGACGGGATTTGACCCGGATGCCGATTTGCTCGCGGAGCTGCACAACAACATCCGCCTCGAACTCAAGAAGTTCGGCTACGAGAACGCCGAACTGTGCCTCGACGCGTTCGAGGACTTCCTCAAGGGGCCGAAGTTCATCGCCCAGCCCGGCGCCGCCGAGAAGGCGTTCATGGACGCTAACAAGCACAAGGAGAAGCTCGTCTCCTTCCCGGAGGTGCAGCAGCGCGCGGAGGAGCTCGGCATCGACGGCTTCGACCTGAGCCAGATCGACCGTCAGCTCGTCGACGGCGACAAGCCGCGTACCCGCCTTGAGCGCCTCGAGGACTACGTGACCAACAACGGCCAGCGCTTCTTCAAGTACGAGGGCGAAGGCTATGCGGTCATTCCGGTGCTCGGCTGGCTGTACCCGGCCGGTGCGATCCACAACAAGAAGTACCTCATCGTCATCGACTGGTACAACAAGAAGGGCGCCGTGCGCGTCAAGGATCCGGAGCGTTACTCCGCCATCGTCAAGCGCTACGAGCGCGACCTCAAGTACTACAAGAAGAACATCGAACGTCTGCGTCGCGAATACTCCGCCGCGCGTGCCGAGCTGACCTCCGTCAAGTACTGGAAGCACTACCTCAACATGGACTGATCGTCCGGACTGATACGGACTGATCATAGCGGGGCCGCCGGGATTCCGGCGGCCCCGCTGTTATGTGTTGTCAGATATTTCGACAATGTATGACAGTGATGCCATGCAGTGCACAATGGTGTACATTGGTGTAATTTCGTGCCCGTTGTCTATTTAGAAGTGCAACGCCCTTGTTTGTCGGCTAATTCTAGCAGTTCGTCGGTGAATGCCTCGGCCGGCGTGCGGTAGCCGAGTACCCGCATGGGACGGTTGTTGATCTCGTCCACGA